>DASRUX010000392.1:0-8618 GCA_035655235.1 Rhodocyclaceae bacterium
CTGGCACCACAAGGACGGCGACCATTTCATCCCACCCTCCACCTTCGTACCGCTGCTGGAAGAGACCGGCCTCATCGTCCCGGTGGGGGAATGGGTGATGCGTACCGCCTGCGAGGAAAACCGCCGCTGGCGGGAAGCCACCGGCAAGGACCTGTTCGTCGCGGTGAACCTGTCCGCCCACCAGTTGGCCGACGAGAAGCTGGTGGACAAGGTGCGGGCCATCGTCCAGGGCGCCGGCATGGACGCCCGCCACCTGGAAATCGAACTCACCGAAAGCGCTGTGATGAAGGACGCCGAGCACGGCATCCGCACCATGCATCAGCTCAAGGAGCTGGGGGTGAGCCTGTCCATCGACGACTTCGGCACCGGCTATTCGAGCCTCAGCTACCTGAAGCAACTGCCCCTGGATACCCTGAAGATCGACCGCTCCTTCGTCACCGACGCCCCGTCGGACCCGGAAGCCGTGTCCATCATCCGGGCCATCGTCGCCATGGGCCATTCCCTCCAGTTCGAGATCATCGCCGAGGGGGTGGAGACGCCGGAACAGATCGACTTCCTGCGCCAGGGAACGGTGGACATCCTGCAGGGCTTCTACTTTTCGAAACCCGTGCCGGCGGACGACTTCCACGCCCTGGTCACCGGGTCGCCTACCTTCGAGCTGGACCAGGCCGTCCAGAAAAAACCCGTGGCCCAGCCCATCCCGCTACGGCCGCGGGCCCGGCATTGACGAAGGAAAGGGAAGTTCAGGCGGCGCGCTGGAGGTTGCGCAGGAAGAGGTATTGCAGCCCGCCCAGGAGCCCGGCCACCAGCACCACGGCCCCGGCGATGAGGAGCTTTTCGGAACGGGTCAGCCAGCCGTCTTCCGGGGCGAGAGCCAGCTGCCAACGGCCGTTGGGCACATCCACCGGGACGATGACCGGGGATTCGGGACGGCCTTCGCCGCTGCGGGCGAAGACCTCGCATTCGCTGCCGGTGGGCGGGATGCGGCAAAGTTCGTAGCGGTAGCCTTCCCGGCTCAGGTCCATGATGCCGGCGGTATTGATCAGTTCGGGCACGCGGACCAGCACGGTGGTGAAGCCCCAGAAGCTCTCCCGCCCGTAGCGGTCGGCCAGGTAGAGGGGATAGCGGCCGACGGCGCCCACCCCGCCCTGGACGAGGTTGAAGGGCCCGGCCACGGTGAGCTGGCGGCTGGCCACGGCCACATGGGCTTCCCGGTTGCGGTCCCGGTCCTTGAGGAGGTCGTGGCCGATGGCCTTTTCGTTGCCCTGGAGGGGATAGCTCTGCCGGATCACGCCCCCCGGCGCCAGCTGGACCGCCCTCGCCATGGGGAAGGCCTGCAGCAGCTGCTCGCCGACTTCGTTGAAATTGTCCAGACGCCCGCCGTTGGCCTGGACCAGGGCCGCCAGCATGTAGGCGGGGGCCATGGCGTCCTCCAGGCGCTGGACCAGGCGCTGGGCATGGGTGAAGGCCATGGCCTGGGCGGCGCCCCGCTTGGAAGTGCGGATGGATTGGTCGAGGGTCAGTCCGACGATGGTTCCCAGCAGCACCACGATGACAAAAGTGACCGCCGTCGCCAGACGCTTGCGCTTGGCCCATTGCACCGCCGTCATACCCGCTCCTTCTTGTTGTCGGCTATCCCGAAATCGATGACCGGTTGGCATGGAGAATGCCTATGCCTTTTAGGATAGTTCGGACGCTATTGAATCACACCAGGGAAATCCCCACCATGTCTTTTCGGTTTACCCCGTATTTCACACTTTTCCGCATTGGGAAAACCGCCGGGTCCCGCTGCCGGCCGGCGGGTTTTCTTGCCCTCCTGCTGGCCGCGACCCTCTCGGTTTCCGCCGTCGCCGCCGGCCGCAACAAGGGCGACGCGCCGCCCTACTCGCTGAAGACGGTGGTCGTTCCCCAGGAATCCCCCCTGCCCGCCCCCGGCCCCGTCGGCCCGCCGGAGGAGGAGCATGCCGCCCGCCGGGCGGTGGAGCGGGAGAGTTTCTACGATCCGGCCAACCCGGACCTGGCCGTGCTCCAGCGCCCCCTGGAGGCAACCCGGGGCATGCCCTACGACGCCAACGGTTTCCCGGACTGGATGAAGGCCCTCAAGGAAGGTTCCATCAATCCCCGCATGAGCCTCAGGGGCCAGGGCAAGATGGAAATCCTGGACATGGATGTGATCATGAAGAACACCAAGGAGATGCCCAACGTCCGCTTCCCCCACAAGTCCCATACGATGTGGCTGGACTGCTCCAACTGCCACCCGGAGCCCTTCAAGCCCCAGGCGGGGAGCAACCCGATCCGGATGGCGGACATCTTTCGGGGCCAGTTCTGCGGCAAGTGCCACGACCGGGTGGCCTTCATCACCTTCTTTTCCTGCGTCCGCTGCCACAGCGTTCCCCAGGGCTCGGTCGCGGCGGCCAAGCCCTGAGCGGGGATAGCCGCTAGGCGGCGTCCTCGGCCGGGGCAGGCGCCGGGCTGCCCGCGGGAGCCGGCGAGGCGAAGAGATGGCCCTGGGCGCGGTTGCAGGACAGGGTCTGGAGCAGTTCCAGTTCCTGGGAGCTTTCCACCCCTTCGGCCACGGCCTTGAATCCCAGGGCCTCGGCGATGCCCAGCAGGGCGGCGAGGACGGTGGCGTCCCCCTCCGGGGCCAGGCAGCTGCGGATCAGGCTGCGGTCGATCTTGAGGGCCTGGACCGGCAGGCGGCGCAGGGCCGGCAGGCTGGAATAGCCGGTGCCGAAGTCGTCGATAGCCAGCATCACCCCCAGGTCGGCGAGGTTCCGGAAGGTGCGTTCGGTGTATTCGATATCCTGCATGGCCAGGGGCTCGGCGATCTCGATCTCCAGAAGCTGGGGCGACAGGCCGGCCCGCTTGAGGATGCCCCGGACCGCCTCCGCCAGGTCGGGACGGCGGAATTCCGAGGCGGAGAGGTTGATGGCCACGGTGACCGGATGGTTTTCCAGCTGCCATAGCCGGGCCTGGATGCAGGCGGTTTCCAGGACCCATTCGCCGATGCGCTCCATGAGCCCGACCTCTTCCGCCAGCCCCAGGAAATCCTCGGGGTAGAGCAGGTCGCCCCCCGGGGTCTGCCAGCGGATCAGGGCTTCCTTGCCATGGACGATGCCCGACTGGAGGTCGATGATGGGCTGATAGTGGAGGACGAATTCCCGATTGATGAAGGCGTCCTTGAGGCGGGTTTCCAGCTCGTGGCGGCGGGTGGGCTTGCCCAGGAGTTCCGGGGCGAAGAAGCACATGCCGGCCCGGCCGCTGCCCTTGACGTGGTACATGGCGATGTCGGCGCACTTGATGAGGGTGTCCGCGTCCCGCCCGTCCCGGGGATACATGGCGATGCCGATGCTGACGGTGATGACCGGCTCCGCCTTGCCCAGGTGCACCGGCTCCTGCATGGCCTCCAGGATTTTCTGGGCGACGGCGTAGGCGTCGTTCTCCTCGGCGATGTCGGGCAGCAGCACGGTGAATTCGTCCCCGGCCAGGCGGGCCACGGTATCGGATTCCCGCACGCAGCGGCGCAGGCGGTTGGCGACTTCCTTGAGCAGCACGTCGCCGGCGTCGTGGCCGAGGGTGTCGTTGATCTGCTTGAAGCGATCCAGGTCCAGGAACATCACCGCCGGTGTCCGGTATTTGTGGCGCTTGGCCTGGGTGAGGGCCTGTTCCAGACGGTCCCGGAAGAGGATGCGGTTGGGCAGGCCGGTCAGCGCATCGTGGAAGGCCTGGAAGGTCATCAGCTGCTCCCTTTCCTTACGTTCCGTGATGTCCGAGAAGATGGCCACGTAGTGCTCGACCTCGTTCCGGGCGCCCCGCACGGCGCTGACGTTGAGCCATTCGGCGTACACCGAGCCGTTCTTGCGCTTGTTCCAGATTTCGCCCCGCCATTCGCCCTGCTCCTGGAGGGTCTTCCAGAATTCGGCGTAGAAATTGTCGTCCTGGCGGCCGGACTTGAGGATGGCCGGGGTCTGGCCGAGCACTTCCTCGGCGGTATAGCCGGTGGTGTCGGTAAAGGCCTTGTTCACCAGCTGGATACGGGACCGGGCGTCGGTGACCGCAATCCCCTCCAGGGAATTGTCGAAGACGATGCCGGACATGCGCTGCTGGCGGATCAGGTCGTTGGCCTTGGCCATCACCCGGTTGAAGGCCTCCGTCGCCAGCCCCACCTCGTCCCGGCCCCGCTGGGGCAGTTCGCAGCTCTCGTCGATGTCGCCCTCGGCGATGCGGTTCAGGCCGTCCGTCATGCGGCGCAGGGGCCGGGTCACCAAGCGGGAGATGAAATACCAGATGAACAGCCCCAGGGGAATGCACACCGCCGTGGCGGCCAGCACGGCGTTACGGCCGAATTCCCGGGTGGTCTGGTGGGCGCGGGCCAGGGAGATGTCCATGCTGACGGCGCCGAGAACGGTGCCGGCCGGGACCGAATGGCAGAAGGTGCAGTTCTTGCCCAGGTAGTTCTCCTGGGCGACCGCCGGGATGATGGCCCGCAGGCGGTCGGTGCCGCCCTCGCCCTTGGGTACCACGAAGTATTCGGCCTTGCCGGTGCGCAAGACCCGCATCTCGGCCGGGTCCACCGGCGTCTCCCCCTCCAGCCCGGCGCCGAACTGGCGGATGACGGCGTCGCTGCGGAAAACCTTGAGGGACTCGATGTGGTTGGTCTCCTTGATCTGGTCCAGGAAGATGGTGCGCAGGGAGATGGTGCCGGTGATCATCATGCCGGTGAGTCCGGCCAGGGTCATCTGATGGACGCTGTTGGCGAAATCCTGGGCCTGGTCGACGGCGATGTGCTTCTGCTCGTAGGTGGCCCACTGGATCAGGCCGGCGCCGGAGATGACCACGGCCAGCAGGATGGCGACCACCAGGCGCAGCCAGATTTTGATGTCGCGCATATTGAACCGCCACCCCATACCAATCTCCTAACCGCCGCCCCGGGGATGTTGCCAATCCCGGGAAAGCCACCAAGTCCGTTCTCGTTTGCGGGAAGCATTCTCCAGGAGAAGAAAGCGCCCCGTCCACATCCGGAAACCGGCTGCCGCCCCCATTCCGCGCCGGAAAGCGCCCCTCCGGGCACCGCCGGCCCCGGTATCCACGGGCCATAGCCGGGGATTTACAAGCAAATAACATACCTCTTTTACCGCCGAAGCCCGGGTTGCCATGGGGGAAAGGCGCGCCGGGAATGGGGTCGGCACCGGATGGCAGCCCCTAGCCGGCCATCATAAAGTTGTCCGCGGAAGCCCGTTTCACCTCGGAGAACGAACCATGACCACGCCGGACAACCCGGACCGCGGCGTCTGCGCCGCCTGTTTCGACTGCAAGCATAAGGTCGTGGAGGAATGCTACCAGGACGACGTGGGGGCCTTCTCCCGCTACGCCCTCCTCTCCCGCCAGGGAGGCTCCCCGGCGCTATGCCAGGACGGGGGCGACACCTATTACGTGTGCCACATCCGGCTGCCCGGGGAGGGGTGATTGCCGCTCAGGGACGGGAGACGACCCGGTTCAGGCCCGCTTCGCCGGCCGGCGTCTCCGCCAGCCAGGGAATGAGGGCGCAACGCTCGGAAAGCTCGTCGGCCACCCGGCGGATGAAGGGGATTTCGTAGCCGCCCCGCTGGGCCAATAGCGGATCATGGGTGCCGCTGGCCAGGAAGGACTGGTTGATGACCCAGGCGTGGGGCGCGATGCCGGCCCGGGCCAGGTCGCCTTGCAGCCGCTCCGCCTCGTGGACCGGGGTGGCTTCCGGCAGGGTCACGATCAGCACCCGGGTGTAGTCCCGGTTGCGCAGGCGCGGCAGCAGCTCCCGCACGGATTCCGGCATGTCGCCCTGGGTGCGCATCACCTCCCGGTGATAGGCCTCGGCCGCATCCAGCAACAGGATGGTGTGGCCGGTGGGCGCCGTATCCAGGACCACGAAGCCGTCCTTGCCCTGGTCCACGGTGCGGGCGAAGGCCCGGAAGACCGCGATTTCCTCGGTGCAGGGCGAACGCAGGTCCTCCTCCAGCATGGCGCGGCCGCCGGTATCCAGCTGCGGCCCGGCCTTGGCGAGGACTTCCCCGGTGTATTGGGCTACTTCCCGGGCCGGGTCGATGCGGGTGACGGTGAGGCCGGGGATGCTGCCGTCGATGGCGTTGGCCACATGGGAGGCGGGGTCGGTGGTGGACAGGATGGTCCGATGGCCCCGGCGGGCGAGGGCCACGGCGATGGCCGCCGCCACCGTGGTCTTGCCCACGCCGCCCTTGCCCATGGTCATGATGACCCCGCGCCCCGTCCGGGCGATATCCTCGACCAGGCCGCCCAGGCCCGGCGGCAGCGCCGTTTCCACGGCGGCCGGGATGGCGGGGGCGGGCGCAGTCTCCGGGTGGGCCAGGAGGCGCAGGGCTTCCAGGCCGACGGTTCCCCGGGGCAGGAAGGGGATGGTCGCCCCGGGCAGGCCCGCCAGCCCTTGGGGCATGCCGGCCAGGGCCTCCGCCGCCCGGTGGGACATGGCCGCCGCGATGGGGTCGTCGTCCCGGTCGGTGGCGAACAGGCCGTTGATGGCCAGCATCAGGTTGGCGATGCCCAGTTCGGCCAGCTCGCCCCGGGTGCGGTCCGCTTCCCGGAGGGAGGCGGCTTCCGGCCGGCTGACCAGGACCACGGTGGTTTCCTGGGCATCCGACAGACGCGCCACGGTCGCGGCGTAAAGGGCCTTCTGCTTCTCCAGCCCGGCCAGGGGACCGAGACAGGAGGCGCCGCCGGTGGACGAGGCGATGAACTCGCTCCAGGCCGAGGGCAGGGTCAGGAGGCGCAGGGTGTGGCCGGTGGGCGCCGTGTCGAAGATGACATGGTCGAAGCCGGCGGTGGCCTCCGGGTCGCCCAGCAGCTTGGAGAACTCGTCGAAGGCCGCGATCTCCACCGTGCAGGCGCCGGAGAACTGCTCCTCCATGCTCTGGATGGCCGCCGCCGGCAGGATGCCCCGGTAGGGCGCCACCATGCGCTCCCGGTAGGCGCGGGCGGCGGCCTCCGGGTCGATGTTGAGGGCGAACAGCCCGTGGGCGCCGGGAATGGCGGTGGGCGCCTGGCCCAGCCCGACCCCCAGCACCTCGTCCAGGTTCGAGGCCGGGTCGGTGCTGACGATGAGCACTTTCTTCCCGGCATCGGCCATCGCCAAACCGGTGGCGCAGGACAGGGAGGTCTTCCCGACCCCGCCCTTGCCGGTGAAGAACAGGTAGCGGGTATCGATGTTAGGCAGGGCCATGGCGCGCCCCTCAGCAGGTGCCGGGCTTGCAGCCGCAGCCGCCGGCCTTGGCGTGGGGCTTGTCGGCGGCGGCGAGCTTGATGTCCAGCTTCTGGGCCAGCTGCTGGCGGGACGGATACATGCCGGTGGAGACGATATGGCCGTCCACCAAGATGACGGGCAGACGGTCCATACCCGCTTCCATTTCCTTGACCACGTCCGGATTGGCGGCGAAGGCCTGGGGCTCCTGGCCCAGGTTGTGGCGCTCCACGGCCACGCCCTGTTCCTCGGCCCACTTCAGGTCGGCGGCGAACTGGGCCAGGACCGGATCCACATCGACGCCGCAGACGCCGGTGGAACAGCACATCGCGGGATCGAACACTTCGAGTTTCTTCATGATTCCCTCCTTGGATTAACGGGCCTCGTACCAGCCCTTGGATGCATTCACGACTCTGACCACCAGCAGCATGACCGGCACCTCGATGAGGACGCCGACCACCGTCGCCAGGGCGGCGCCGGATTCGAAACCGAACAGGCTGATGGCGGCGGCCACGGCCAGCTCGAAGAAATTGGAGGCACCGATCAGGGCCGACGGGCAGGCGACGTTGTGCTTCTCGCCGACCGCCTTGTTGAGCCAGTAGGCGAGGGCCGAGTTGAAGAAGACCTGGATGAGGATGGGCACCGCCAGCAGGGCGATGACCAGGGGCTGCCGGAGGATGGCCTCGCCCTGGAAGGCGAAGAGCAGCACCAGGGTCGCCAGCAGGGCGGAGATGGACCAGGGGCCGATCTTGGCCATGGCCGCGTCGAAGGCCTCCTGCCCCTTGGCCAGCAGGGACTTCCGCCAGACCTGGGCGAGGACCACCGGGATGACGATGTAGAGGACCACGGAGGTCAGCAGGGTGTCCCAGGGCACGGTGATGGAGGAGATGCCCAGCAGGAAAGCAACGATGGGCGCGAAGGCGAACACCATGATGGTGTCGTTCATCGCCACCTGGGACAGGGTGAACAGCGGGTCGCCGTTGGACAGCCGGCTCCACACGAAGACCATGGCCGTGCAGGGAGCGGCGGCCAGGAGGATGAGGCCGGCGATGTAGCTGTCCAGCTGGTCCGCCGGCAGCATGGGGGCAAACAGGTTGCGCACGAACAGCCAACCCAGGAAGGCCATGGAGAACGGCTTCACCAGCCAGTTCACGAAGAGGGTCACGCCGATGCCGCGCACGTGGCGGCGGATCTCGTGGAGCGCCCCGAAATCGACCTTCACGAGCATCGGGATGATCATCACCCAGATGAGGAAGCCCACGGGGATGTTGACCCGCGCCACCTCGATGCGGCCGACGGCCTGGGAGAAGCCGGGCAGCACCTGGCCCACGGCGATGCCCGCCGCGATGCAGGCGAAGACCCAGGCGGTCAG
>DASRUX010000393.1:0-3442 GCA_035655235.1 Rhodocyclaceae bacterium
CGGCGTCTTCTGGGACGCCTACGACATCCCCTTCGACAACATCGCCCGCATCGAGGTGATCCGTGGCCCCGCCGGGGTTCTGTGGGGGTCGAATGCGGTCAATGGCGTCATCAACATCGTCACCCGCTCCGCCCAGGAAACCCAGGGCGGCCGGGCCTCGGTGGCGGCCGGCAATATCGAGCGCCATCTGACCGACCTGCGCTTCGGCGACCAGTCCGAAGCCGTCGCCTGGCGCCTCTATGCCCGCAGCCGGGATCGGGACGAGCAGAAAGCCGCCGTCGGCACCGCCCCCGGCGACACCACCCGGGCCGAGCGGATCGGCTTCCGGGCCGACAGCAACGACGCCGGCGCCACCGCCTGGATGCTGACCGGCGAGGCCTACCAGGGCCGCAGCGGCGGCGCGCCCTACCCCCAGCCCACCACCGACGACCTGCGGGGCGAACACCTGCTGGGCCGGGTAACCCACCGCGTCTCCGCGGATTCCTCCCTCCAGCTCCAGGCCTATTACGACCATGGCTGGCGCAAGGACCTGGCGGTGGGGAGCGTCCTCGACGAGCAGGTGTTCGATTTCGACCTGCTGCACAGCGTCCAGGCCAACGCCGACCACCACCTGACCTGGGGCACGGGCTGGCGCCAGTACAAATTCGACAGCGTCGGTTCCGCCAAGCTGGCCTTCGTGCCGGTCAGCCGCACCACCGCCGTCAGCAACCTGTTCATCCAGGACGAATGGAGCCTCCTGCCCCGGGAATTCACCGTGGTGGCGGGCCTGCGGGCCGAGCATCTGCCGGACAACGGCGTCCAGTGGCAGCCCAACCTGCGGGCCGTGTGGACCCCGACCAACCGCCACACCTTCTGGGCCGCCTCGGGCAAGGCCGTACGGGCGCCCAACAAGGTCGATACAGCCCTGCGCTACGCCGGCCCCATGGGTAGCGGCCTGAATGGACGGGCCTGGGGCAATCCGGACTTCCTGCCGGAAAAGGTGGTCAGCCTGGAAACCGGCTGGCGCACCCGCCTGACCCAGAATCTTTCCAGCGATCTTGCCCTCTACGAAAACCGCTACAGCCGCCTGGAAACCATCGAGCTGGCGCCTTCCCTGACCAACCTGACCTATTACAACCACGGCAAGGGCACGACCCGGGGCCTGGAATGGGCCCTCGACTGGCAGGCCGCCGACAACTGGCAACTGCGGGGCGGCCTCACCCTGTACAAGGAGAGCCTGACCTACGCGGAGACCCATTCCCCCCTCTTCTCGGTCATCTCTTTCCATGACGGCTTCCCCAACCGGCAGGCCTTCATCCGCTCCCTCTGGGACCTCACCCACAACCAGCGCCTCGATATCACCCTGCGGGGCGTCGGGCCGATGGCAAGGCGCGGGGTCTCCGGTTACGGCACCGCCGATTTCAAGTGGTCCTGGCGTTACGACAAACGCCTGGAATTCAGCCTGATCGGCCGCAATCTGGGCGGCCCCGAACACCGGGAAATCTCCGACCAGCCCTTCTTCCAGGAAACCATCCTGCGGCGCGAGCTGGTGGGATCGGTCGCGGTCAGCTTCTGATGCATCGGCTTCTCCGCCTCTTCCTCCTGGCCTGCCCCTTGTGGGCGGCAGCCTTTCCGGCCTGGTCAGCCCTGCCGGAAAGCGAGGTGCGGGCGGCGATCATCGTCAATTTCATCCACTACGTGGAGTGGCCGGATGCCTATGCCCCCAATTCGGATGTGCGCATCTGCGTCGTGGGCCAGGGCAATACCGTGGATGCCCTCATGGCCTTCAATGGCAAGTCCATCCACGGCCTGCGGGTAACGGTGGAAAACCGCTCCTATTACCCATCCTCCACCACCAGTTGCCGGGTCCTGTTCATCGGCGAATCCAGCACCCGCAGCCCTATCGACTGGCTGCGGGAAGTATCCGGCCAGCCGGTGCTGACCGTTTCCGAAGGAGACGATTTCCTGCCCATCGGGGGCATCATCAGCCTGAACCGCATCGGCAGCCGCATCACCTTCGACGTGAATCTCGCCGCCATGCGCCGTTCCAGCCTGCGCATCGGTTCCCAACTCCTCCGTCTGGCCCGCGATGTTCACGGCAAGTAGAAACTGGCAAACCTCCCTCGGCACCCGGCTACGCATCGTCCTGATGGCCATGGCCGGTATCGCCGTGCTGATCTACGCCATCTTCACCCTGTTCCACGGACTCCGGGAGGTGGACCAGCTGACCCGCCGACACCTCGACCTGATGACCGACGTGCTGAGCCGCAACCTGGAAGCCCCCCTGGTCTTCAACGACCCCAAGGCAGCCGAAGACACCATCCGCAGCCTGTCCAGCGACCCGGCCATCCTCACGGTGCAGGTTTCCGACGCCAAGGGCAGCCTGCTGGCCGAATACACCCGCCCCAATCCCCAGGCCGACGACGACTTCGTCGCCTGGCTGCCGGATTCCTTCAACCGCATCCGCATCAGCCGGCCGATCTTGCTGCGGGACAGCCCCCTGGGCAAGATCGAGGTGGTCGCCAATCGGGACCAGTTCTGGAGCACCGCGGCCAACGGCGGCCTCCTGTGGCTGGTGATCACCCTCGTCACCCTGGTGATGGCCGTCCTCCCGGCCCGCCGGCTGCAGCGCTCGGTCACCGATCCCATCGAACGGCTGGAGAAGGCGACCCACGAAATCGCGGCGCAAAAGCAGTTCTCCCTGCGGGTGGAGACGGATTCCCGGGACGAGATCGGCCGCCTGGTGGAGAGCTTCAACGCCATGCTCCGGGAAATCGAATCCCGGGACCAGGAACTGGCCCGCCAGCGGGACAACCTGGAAAACGAGGTGACGTTGCGCACCGCCGAGCTGGCCTCGGCCAAGGATGCGGCGGAAGAAGCCTCCCGGGTGAAGGGACGCTTCCTCGCCACCATGAGCCACGAAATCCGCACGCCGCTGACCGGCATCCTGGGCATGACCCGGCTGCTGCTGGCCGCGCCCCTGGCCCCCGAGCAGCGCCGACTGGCGGAAAACGCCCAGCGTTCGGGCAAGCTGCTCCTCGACCTCCTGGACGGCGTCCTCGACTATTCCCGGGCCGAGGCCGGCCAGATGGAAGTGGCGTCCCGGCCCTTCGGTTTGCGGGATGCCGTTCACGATGTCATTTCCACCCTGTCTTTCAACGCCCAGGACAAGAACCTGGAGCTGACCTGCCTGCTGGCCGATTACCTGCCGGAAGTGGTCATCGGGGACAGCCATCGGGTCAAGCAGGTGCTGTTCAACCTGATCGGCAATGCCATCAAATTCACCGGCAGCGGCGAAGTCCGCCTATCGGTGACCAGTTCCAAGCGCCAACTGGCCGGCAAGCCCACCATCCGTTTCGAGGTGAGCGACACTGGGCCGGGCATCCCAACCGAGAACCAGGCGCGCCTCTTCGAGGTCTTCAGCCAGGGTGAAAATCTGCCGGCCCGCCCCCAGGGCGCCGGC
>DASRUX010000394.1:0-4083 GCA_035655235.1 Rhodocyclaceae bacterium
ACCCGCACGAAGCCGTGATCGGTGAACTTGATGGCATTGCTCACCAGGTTGGACAGCATCTGCCGCACCCGGATGGCATCGGCCCGGTAGCGCCCGCCCGCCGGGCCGTTCCAGACGGAATCGATGGTGAGCCCTTTGGCATGGGCGGGGGCGGCGAAGAGGGCGGCGATCTCCCCCACCAGCTGGCGGGGATCGAAGGAAACCGGCGACAGCTCCAGCTTGCCGGCCTCGATCTTGGAAAGGTCCAGGATGTCGTTCAGGAGGATGAGCAGGGTCTGGCCCGAATTGAGGATGGTGCGGGCGTAATCCTGGCGCTCCTGGTCGGACAGCTCGGACATGAGGAGAAGCTGGGCCATGCCCAGGATGCCGTTCATGGGGGTGCGGATTTCGTGGCTCATGGTGGCCAGGAAGCGGGACTTGGCCACATTGGCCGCCTCGGCCCTCTCCTTGGCATCCATCAGCTGCCGCTCGAAGCGGCGGCTGTCGGTCACATCGGCGAAGAGCCACAGGTTCCCCAGGACGCCGCCATCGGCCCCCACCACCTGGTGGCAGTGCAGGGTGAACACCCGGCCATCCTTGAGGACCGCCTCCTGGGCCTCGGGCGGGCTGCCGACGGGCGGTTCGAGGAAGCAGGAGGGATTGGGCAGGGCGGCGGACATGCCGTCGAAGAAATCGTGGAGCGCCCCGCCCCGGGGGTATCGCCGGGGGTCCAGGCGCCACTGGGCGTAGACGGCGTCGTTGGCATAGACCACTTTCCCTCCCCGGTCGGAAAGGAGGATGCCGAATTTCATGGCGGCCAGCAGGGCCTCCAGGCGGGCGTGCTCGTGCTCCAGCTTGTCGGCCATGGCCGTCCGCTCGTCCCGTGCCAGGATAAGCTGCCCCACCCGCTCGGCAATGGCCCGGGACATGGCGTTGAAGGCCGCCCCCAGGCGCCCGATGTCGTCATCCCCTTCAGGCACCTTGGGCGCCGTGCCGCCGGAAGCCACCTCGGCGCTGGCCCGGGTGAGGATGTAGAGCTGCCGGGTGATGAGGAGCCCCAGGGCAGTAAGCAGGCAGGCGGACAGGATCAGCTCCCCGCCGGCGATGAGGAATCCCTGGAGCAGGAGGCTGTCCCGGGCTTCCACGATGCGGGACAGGTCGAGGCCGAAATGCAGGGTGCCGAGCTGCTGGCCGGCCAGGACGATGGGCCGGGCCACGTCGTAACGGGGCGGGCCATCGCTCTTGTCGATGGAAAAGACCGCGTCGGGCGGCGGCAGGGGCTTCCCGGCCGGCCAGCCGCTGATGGCGGTGACCTGGCCGCTGCGATCCGTCACCGCCGCATATTCGATGCCCTTCACCGCCTGGCTCTCGTCCAGGACGGCCTGGACCGTGGCGTAGTCGTACTGGGCCATGGGCGCCACCAGGGCTGCCAGCAGGACGGGGGCGATCTGCTCGGCATGGCTCTTGGCCTGCTCGCCCATGTTGTCCCGGACGAGGCGCAGGCTGTTGGTGATGAGGATGCCCAGCATCACGGCTTCCACCAGCAGGGCCAGGAGCAGAAGGCGTCCGCGCAGGGTCCTCAGGGGAGCGAAGACCATGGGCCTATTTCTCCCGCTTGAGGGCCTGGCGCACCTCGTTGGCGTAGGGCTCCATGGCGATCAGCTCCCGGGGCTCCAGCCGCCGGTAGCCTTCGAGCCGGTACTTGCTGAAATACTGCTTGGCCTCGTCGGTTTCGGCGAAGGCCCACAGGGCGGCGGAAATCTTTTCCTTCTGGGCGGCATTGCGCCGGTTGAGGGCATAGACCCGGCCCGCCATGGGCAGGCTTTCGGCCAGGATGCGCAGGCGGCCTTGCACCGCCGGAGCCAGGCTCTGGTAATTGGCCAGGGAAGTGAAGCCGACGCTGCCCTCGCCGGCCAGCAGCAACTGGGCGACGCTGTCGGAAGCGCTGACGAAGCGGATGGTGACCCCGGGGACACTGTTGCGCAGCAGCCAGTGCTGGCCCCAGATGGTGACCAGGGACGCGGGGGAAAGGCCGATGGCCGGGGTCCCGGCCAGGTCCTTGGGCTCCCGGAATCGGCTCGACGCCTCCACCAGGGCCACCGCCTTGAATTCCGCCTTGTAGGTGAGGAGCGGCAGGTAGCCGGAATCCGACTCCAGCATGCGGACCTGGTGGCCGGTGGTGATGGCCAGGTCGTACTGTTGCTGGACGGCGCGCCGGGCGAATTCGGTGAAATCCGCTGCCGTGACTATTTCCACCGGCCGGCCCAGGGTCTTTTCCAGGAAAAGGCGCAGGGGCTGGTACATCTCGACGATGACCCGGGTGCTGGTGTGGGGCGCCACGCCGATGCGGAACGGCGTACCCGGCGTCTGGGCCAGGCCGTCGGCGGCGTAGCCCAACAGGGCGGAGAGGGCGGAAAGTATCCAGGCTCGTCTGTTCATTGTTCTTTTCTGGCTGCCTTGGCTGGCTCGACCTGATACCGAAGCCATCGTCGGGGTGAATCCCAGTGTAGTCCCAACCGTGATCTATGGCTACCCGGCCTCACCGCCCCCGGCTGCCGTAAAGACAACGTCGGATTCGCGACAAAGCCCCGACAATGCCGCGCCACGCCATCGCCAACCCACTGATTCGAAAGGCCGTTCCCGGTAGGCATAGGCATTGCTATTGCCTTCTCGAACCCCAACGAGGAGCGTCATCGTGGAATTACCCGTCATCGGCAACGCTGCCCCCGCGAAGAAAGGCGGCTGTTCCTCCAGCGGCTGCGGCACTCCCCCGGATGCCCTGGCCCACCTGCCCGACCACATCCGCCAGAAGGTCCAGGACCATCCCTGCTACTCCGAGCAGGCCCACCACTATTTCGCCCGCATGCATGTGGCGGTGGCCCCGGCCTGCAATATCCAGTGCCACTACTGCAACCGCAAGTACGACTGCGCCAACGAGTCCCGCCCCGGCGTGGTGTCCGAAGTCCTCACCCCGGACCAGGCGGTGAAGAAGGTGCTGGCCGTGGCCGCGGCCATCCCGCAAATGTCGGTGCTGGGCATCGCCGGCCCGGGGGACCCCCTCGCCAACCCGGCCCGCACCTTCGAGACCTTCCGCCAGCTCTCCGAGAAGGCCCCGGACATCAAGCTCTGCGTCTCCACCAACGGATTGCGGCTGCCGGAATTCGTGGACGAGATCGCCAAGCACAACATCGACCACGTCACCATCACGATCAACTGTCTGGACCCGAAGATCGGCGCCCAGATCTACCCGTGGATCTTCTGGCAGAACTGCCGGATTTTCGGCGAGGAGGCTGCCGCCATCCTCATCGAGCAGCAGCAGAAGGGCCTGGAGATGCTGGCCGCCCGGGGCATCCTGGTGAAGGTCAATTCGGTCATGATCCCCGGGGTCAATGACCGGCACCTGGCCGAGGTTTCCAAGGTGGTGAAGGCCAAGGGGGCGTTCCTGCACAACGTCATGCCCCTGATCGCCGAAGCCGAGCACGGCACCTATTACGGCCTCATGGGCCAGCCCAGCCCCACTGCCGCCGAGCTCCAGGCGCTGCAAGACGAGTGCGCCGGCGACATGGCCATGATGCGCCACTGCCGCCAGTGCCGGGCCGACGCCGTGGGCATGCTGGGCGAGGACCGGGGCGCCGAATTCACCATGGACAAGATCGACGTCATGGACATCGACTACGAAGCCGCCATGGCCCGCCGGAAGGAGGTGCGGGAAGCCCTGGTGGAGCAGATCGAAGCCAAGCGCGCCGCCCCCGTCGCCACCTCCGCTGCCCAGACCCGCCCCGTGCTCATGGCCGTGGCGGCGAAGAACGGCCTGGTGGGCGAGCACTTCGGCCACGCCCGGGAATTCCTGGTGTACGAGGCCTCCCCCGCCGGCGCCCGGCTCATCGGCCCCCGCAAGGTGGACCTCTACTGCGGCGGCCTGGATACCTGCGGCGAGGGCGACCAGGAACCCGAATCCATTCTGGAGCGCACCATCGCCGTCCTGTCGGGCTGCGAAGCGGTGCTCTGCTCCAAGATCGGCTTCGAGCCCTGGGGCAAGCTAGAGGCGGCGGGCATCGCCCCCAACGGCGAGCACGCCCTGGAGCCCATCGAGGAGGCGGTCAT
>DASRUX010000395.1:0-4530 GCA_035655235.1 Rhodocyclaceae bacterium
CATCGAAGACACCCTGAACGGCAATCGCCGTGGCGTGCGCGCGGCGATCCAGAAATTCCAGAAGGATGGCTGCGACGGTGGCTCCTGCGTGTCCGACGACAAGGACAGGGAGTACATCAAGCAGATCGAGCAGTTGTGGGACCAGTTCGATGCGAAGCTCGAACCCATCCTGGTGGAATCCCGGAAAGGCGAAGCCGGCATGGCCAAGGCTCGCGACATGATGGCGAAGACTCTCGATATCGCTGAAAAGATCGCCGCCACAATCAACGACGAGATGGACTACAACATGGAACTGGGGAAAAAGAGCGCTGCCGAGGCAAAGGTGGTTAAGCAGAATGCCTTCAACCTCTCCCTGGTCATCTCGTTGAGCACCCTGCTGGCCATTGCCATCCTGGCCGTCACCATCACCCGCGCCTTCCTGAAGCAACTGGGCGGCGAGCCCGAGGATGCGGCCGACATCGCCAGCAAGATCGCCGCCGGCGACCTCTCCAGCCAGATCCAGGTCAAGGCCGGCGACACCACCAGCCTGATGGCCGCCATGAAGGCCATGCAGGACAACCTGGTCAAGATCGTCGGTGAAATCCGCCAGATCGTCGCCGCCGCCAACAAGGGCGATTTCAGCAGCAAGATGGACATGGCCGGCAAGGCCGGCTACACCAAGGAGCTGTCCGAACTTCTCAACCAGCTCTCCGACACCGTCGATACCGCCTTCAAGGACACCGTCCGCGTCGCCCAGGCCCTGGCCCGGGGTGATCTGTCCCAGAAGGTGACCCGCGACTACCAAGGCGCCTTCGACCATGTGAAACAGGCGGTGAACACCACCGCCGAGTCCCTGACCGCCATCGT
Organism: Rhodocyclaceae bacterium; assembly: GCA_035655235.1. Classification (GTDB taxonomy): domain Bacteria; phylum Pseudomonadota; class Gammaproteobacteria; order Burkholderiales; family Rhodocyclaceae; genus JAGTRP01. The sequence continues at coordinate 847 of DASRUX010000395.1, forward strand.
CGGCGAAATCCAGCAGATCGTCGCCGCCGCCAACAAGGGCGACTTCAGCACCAAGATGAACCTGAACGGCAAGGCCGGCTACACCAAGGAACTGGCCGAACTCCTCAACCAGCTCTCCGACACCGTCGATACCGCCTTCAAGGACACCATCTTCGTGGCCCAGGCCCTGGAACAGGGCGACCTGACCCGCACCGTCACCCGGGAGTATCAGGGTGCCTTCGACCAGGTGAAGCAGAGCCTCAATGCCACCGTGACCAAGCTCGCCCAGACCATCGGCGAGGTGAATGCCACCGCCGAGGCCCTGAGTTCCGCCACCGGCCAGGTTTCTGCCACCGCCCAGTCCCTCTCCCAGGCCTCTTCCGAGCAAGCCGCTTCCGTTGAGGAAACCACGGCTTCCGTCGAGCAGATGGCCGGTTCCATCCGCCAGAATGCCGAAAACGCCCGGGTGGCCGATTCCATGTCCGCCCAGGGCTCCCAACAGGCTGCCGAGGGCGGCAAGGCGGTGACCGAGACGGTGGACGCCATGCGCCAGATCGCCCAGAAGATCGGCATCGTCGACGACATCGCCTACCAGACCAACCTGCTGGCGCTGAACGCCGCCATCGAGGCCGCCCGGGCCGGGGAACACGGCAAGGGTTTCGCCGTGGTCGCCGCGGAAGTCCGGAAGCTCGCCGAGCGTTCCCAGGTCGCCGCCCAGGAAATCGGCCAACTGGCCGTCTCCAGCGTCGGCATGGCCGAGCGGGCCGGCAAGCTCCTGGACGACATCGTCCCCGCCACCCGGAAGACCGCCGATCTGGTCCAGGAGATTACCGCCACTTCCGAGGAACAGACTTCCGCCGTCACCCAGGTCAACGTCGCCATGGGCCAGATGAACCAGATCACCCAGCAGAACGCTTCCGCTTCCGAGGAACTCGCCGCCACCGCCGAGGAGATGTCCTCCCAGGCCGAGAGCCTCCAACACGCCATGAGCTTCTTCAAGCTGGAGGGGCATGGGCACAAGGCGCCGCCGAAGGCTCCCGCCAAGAAGCCTGCCGCCGCAGCCCCGACCGCCTCGTCCAAACGCCCCGCTGCCGCCTCGTTCACCGGTTTTAGCGAATCGGACTTCGTCAGCTACTAAGGATCGCCCATGGAAGCCAATCAGCAAACGAACGCCCTCGTCCTTGCCGCCGCCCAGGCGGCGGGCGAAGGCATCGATCAGCAGCAGTACCTGACCTTCAGCCTCAAGGACGAGATGTTCGCCATCGGCATCCTCGCCGTCCGGGAGATCATCGAGTACGGCCAGGTCACCCCCGTCCCCATGAGCCCGCCTTTCATCCGCGGGGTCATCAACCTGCGGGGCGCCGTGGTGCCGGTGGTGGACCTGTCGGTGCGCTTCGGCCGGCCGGCCAACGGCATCACCAAGCGCACCTGCATCGTCATCGTCGATACCGCCGCCGGCAGCCAGCATCTCCAGATGGGGGTGGTGGTGGATGCGGTTTCCGAGGTGCTGGAGATTCCGGCCTCCGACATCGAGCCGCCCCCGGAATTCGGTGCCCGTATCCGTACCGATTTCATCTCCGGCATGGGTAAGGTCAATGGCCGCTTCGTGGTCATCCTCAACAGCGACCGCGTCCTCTCCATCGAGGAGGTCGCCGTCCTGGCGTCCATGGCGCAGGCGGGAACGCCCTGATAGCGGCATTACGACAGGTACTGGAATCCAGTTGGAGAGTCTTCGATGACGCAACCGCCGAAACGCTGCCTCAATCGCAAGTGCCCCCTCGCCGACATCATGCCGGCGAATCTGCGGGAGGCGGGCCATCGCCTCTCCATCCTGGATTTCGCCCTGGACCAGGTCCGGGAGGCCATCTACCTTCTCGACGGCAACGCCCGTTTCATCCAGGTCAATGGCGAAGCCTGCCGGGAACTGGGGTATTCCCGGGAAGAGCTGCTGCAGATGACGGTCTTCGACATCGACCCCGATTTCACCCGGGAAGACTGGGCCGCCCTTGAGCAGAAGCGGTGGGCTGAAAGCATGTTCACCCTAAGAGCCCGTCACCGCCGGAAGAGCGGCCACTGCGTCCCCATGGAGATCCGGGTCCAGCAATTCCTGCATAACAATGAGCGTTCTACCCTGTGCCTGGCCCGGAACATTTCCGACCAGGAATACACGGCGGAACTGAAACGCCGCTACCAGGAGGAATTCCACATCCTGGTGGAAAACTCCCCGGATCCCGTCGCCCGCTACGACCGCAACTGTGTCCGCATCTACGTCAACCCCGCCTTCGCCGCCGCCGCCGGAAAGCCGGCCGTGGCATTGCTGGGGGGGCGCCCGTCGGAAGGTTCCCACTCCCCGGAGTTGCACGCCTTCGAGGCCAGCATGCGGGAGATCATCCACACCGGCATCGGCCGCGAACTGGAACTGGAATGGCAGGGCGCCCAAGGCCGGGTCATCACCAGCCTGATCCGGCTGACCCCGGAACTGGACGAATACGGCCAGACCAGCGGCATCATCGCCGTGGGCCGGGACATTTCGGCCCTGAAGAAAATTCAGAGACGCCTGGAACTGGCAGAAGCCCAGGCCCACATCGGCCACTGGGAGTGGGATTACCAACGCGAGGAATCCTATCTTTCCGCCGAGGTTTGCCGCATTTTCGGCCGAGCCGCGGACTGGCGCCCCCATGTGAACGAAGTCCTGGCGGAAATCATCGAGGAAGACCGGGGCCGGGTGGTCAGCCTCCTCCATGAAGCCTACCGGCTGGGCCTCCCGGAGGTATCCTACAGCTACCGGATCCGCCGGGCCAACGGGGAAATCGCCCACCTCCACAGCAAGGTGCTGGTGGAGTACGACCGGGACTTGGGCAATCCCTTACGCCTCGTCGGCACGACCCAGGACATCACCGAACTGAAGAACTATGAGGGCTATCTCCACGACCTCACCTACAACGACACCCTGACCGGCCTTCCCAACCGGGCCCGCCTGCTCGAACGGGCCAGGCAGTCCATCGCCAATGCCAAGGGAGGCGATACCCTCGTCGGGCTGATGCTCATAGACCTGGACCGGTTCAAGGAGGTCAACGACAGCTTCGGCCATGGGGTGGGAGACCGGGTGCTGATCGAGTTCGGGGAACGGCTGCGAGCCCTGCTCCGGGACTACGATACCATCTCCCGCTTGAGCGGCGACGAGTTCGCCCTGGTCCTGCCGCAAATCCGCTCCACGGAAGGACTGGAGCGGGTGGCCGGAAAGATTTCCCAGTGCCTGGCTTCCCCCTTCCGGCACGGCGAGAGCGAAATCTACATCACCGTGAGCATCGGCATCGCCGCCAGCCCCCTCGATGCCGACGACATTGACCGCCTGCTGCAATTCGCCGATGCGGCCCTGAGTAATGCCAAGGAATGCGGCCGGGCCTGCCACCGCTTCTACACGACCGACCTGACCGAGAAATCCCGGGAACGCCTGTTGATCGAGGGCGGGCTGCGCCACGCCGTGATCCGGGACGAACTGCAGCTCCATTACCAGCCCCAGATCGACCTTGCCGCCGGCCGCCTGGTCGGGGCCGAGGCTCTGATGCGCTGGCGCCACCCCAGCCTCGGCCAGATGCCGCCGAACCGCTTCATCCCCGTCGCCGAAGAAACCGGCCTCATCCTCAGCATGGGGGAATGGGCTTTGGAAACCGCCTTCACCCAGGCCGCCCTTTGGAACCAGGG
>DASRUX010000396.1:0-17888 GCA_035655235.1 Rhodocyclaceae bacterium
TGGCACGGCCGGCTACATTTTCAACGGCTGGAGCATCGATGGCTTGCCCGGCGGCAGCCTGGGCTACGTCTACCTGCCGGCCCTGGCGGTGCTGGTCCTGGGCAGCATGGCCACCGCCCCCTTCGGAGCTCGCCTCGCCCACCGCCTGCCGGTGGCGACCCTGAAGCGCATCTTCGCCGGCCTCCTGGTGGTGCTAGCCGGCAAGATGCTCTGGAATCTGCTGGTCAGCGCCCCTTGAACTGGGGCTTGCGCTTTTCCAGGAAGGCCGCCAGGCCTTCCTTGTAGTCCTCGGTTTCCAGGAAGGCGAAGGACGCCGCCTTTTCGGCCTCGGTGAGAGGCTCGCCGGTCATCAGCCGGCTGATCCACTGCTTATGCCAGCTCGCCACCAGGGGGGCGCCGCCGCAGATGCGGCGGGCGGTGGCGTAAGCCTCGTCCTCCACCTGGCCGTCGGCTACCACGCGGGTGACCAGGCCCTTGGCGTAGGCTTCAGCGGCGGCGAGGACGCGGCCTTCCAGCAGGATTTCCTTGACCACGGCCGGGCCGGCCAGGCGCAGCAGCCCTTCCATCTCCCCGGGGTACATGGAAAAGCCCAGGCGGTTGATGGGCGCACCGAACTTGGCCGATTCCCCGCAGATGCGCAGGTCGCACTGGCCGGCGATTTCCAGGCCGCCGCCGATGCAGGCGCCCTGGATGAGGGCCACGGTGGGATGGGGGCAATCGCCGATGGCCTTGAGGGCTTCGGCCACCTGGCCGTGGTAATGGAGGGCCTGATCCAGGGTGGCGCGGCGGGTGATGAATTCCTCCAGGTCGCCGCCAGCGGCGAAAGCCTCGCTTCCGGCACCGCGCAGCACCACGCAGCGGACCGTCTCGTCCGCCGACAAGCCCTTCACGATGGTCGCCAGGGCCTCCCACATGCCCAGATCGACGGCATTAAGCTTGCCCGGGTTGCTGAGGGCAACGGTAACGATCGCACCTTCCCGATATTCCTGAATCTGTCCCGCCATAGAAACTCCCTGGAAAGAGGCGTGATTATAGGGATTCCCGCTTATTGACAAGCGGGTTTGTCGTTAAGAAGACAGAATTAATAATTACACAACTGATTGCATAAGATAAAATGCTGGTTGCCGTGCGCCAGCGGCGTCGCGGCACACCCGGTTTTCCGGTGATAACAACCATTCAGGGAGAAAACTCGAATGAGTAGCGCGATGTACGAAAGGATGCGGGCCAATCCCAAATTCCAGCAGCTGGTCACCACCCGTGGCCGCTTTGCCTGGACTCTGGCCATTACCGTGTTGGTGCTGTTCTATGGCTTCGTGTTGACCGTGGCCTTCAGCCCGGCCACCCTCGGCGAAGCCGTTTCCGAAGGTTCCATGATGACTGTTGGGGTAGCCGTCGAGCTCTTCATGTTCATCTTCTTCTGGATCCTGACCGCCGTATATGTCCGCCGGGCCAACGGGGAGTTCGACTCCCTGACCCAGGAAATCGTCAAGGAAGCCTGGAAGGAGAACAAATAATGAAGCGCCTTCTGACCGCGTTGAACCTCATTGTCTTCACCGCCCTGGCCCACGCCGGCCCCGCCGTTGAGGCCACCGAGAAGCAGGCCACCAACTGGCACGCCATCATCATGTTCTGCATCTTCGTGGCCATGACCATGGGGATCACCTACTGGGCCGCCAGCCGGACCAAGTCCACCGCCGACTTCTACACCGCCGGCGGCGGCATCACCGGCTTCCAGAACGGCCTGGCCATCGCCGGCGACTACATGTCTGCCGCCACCCTGCTGGGTCTGACCGCCATGACCTACACCCAGGGCTATGACGGCTACGTGTACATGATGGCCTTCTTCGCCGGCTGGCCGGTCATCCTGTTCCTGATGGCCGAGCGCCTGCGCAACCTGGGCAAATTCACCTTCTCCGACATCACCGCCTACCGCCTCGACCAGGGCAAGGTGCGCACCATGGCAGCGATTTCGTCGCTCACCGTGGTCTGCTTCTACCTGATCGCCCAGATGGTCGGCGCCGGCCAGCTCATCAAGCTGCTGTTCGGCCTGGAGTACAACGTCGCCATCTTCGCCGTCGGCATCCTGATGATGGTCTATGTGACCTTCGGCGGCATGGTCGCCACCACCTGGGTGCAGATCATCAAGGCCTGCATGCTGCTGTGCGGCGGCACCCTGGTGATGCTGCTGGCCTTCAGCCAGTTCGGCTTCTCCTTCCAGACCCTGATGGAGAAGGCCACCGCCGTCCATAAGCTCGGTCCCAAGCTGCTGTCCCCCGGTAGCCTGCTGGCCGATCCGGTCACCGCCATCTCCCTGGGCCTGGGCCTCATGTTCGGCACCGCCGGTCTGCCCCACATCCTGATGCGCTTCTTCACCGTCACCGACGCCAAGGAAGCCCGTAAGTCCGTGCTCTACGCCTCCGGCTTCGTGGCCTACTTCTTCAACGTCATCTTCATCATGGGCCTGTGCGGCATCCTGATCGTCGGCCAGAACCCCGAGTTCTTCGAGGGCGGCACCATCGGCGGCAAGCTGATCGGCGGCGGCAACATGGTCGCCATGCACCTGGCCAAGGCCGTGGGCGGCAACATGCTCCTGGGCTTCCTGGCGGCCGTGGCCTTCGCCACCATCCTGGCCGTGGTTTCCGGCCTGGCCCTGGCCGGCGCCTCCGCCATCTCCCACGACATCTACGCCCGGGTCATCAAGAAGGGGCAGGCTTCCGAGTCCGCCGAAATCCGCGTCTCCAAGATCGCCACCATCGCCCTGGGCTTTGTCGCCATCGTCCTCGGCATCCTGTTCGAAAAGCAGAACGTGGCCTTCATGGTCGGCCTAGCCTTCGGCGTGGCGGCTGCCGCCAACTTCCCGGTGCTCATCCTCTCCATGTACTGGAAGGGCCTGACCACCAAGGGTGCCCTGGTGGGCGGCTACGGCGGCCTGATCTCCGCCGTGATGTTCGTTGTCCTGTCCAAGTCCGTGTGGGTGGATGTCCTGGGCAACAAGGCAGCCCTCTTCCCCTACACCCAGCCGGCCCTGTTCGCCATGCCGGTAGCCTTCCTCCTGGCCTTCATCTTCTCCAAGATCGATGCCAGCGAAAAGGCCAAGCAGGAAATCGAAGCCTTCGAAGACCAGTACGTCCGGGCCCAGACCGGCTACGGCGCGGCTTCCGCCAGCAACCACTAAGCGGCTTTCGATTGAAAAGCCCCGGCAGGTTCGCCTGCCGGGGCTTTTTTTATTTTCGCCCCCCCCCCAAGCGCCCCAGCCCGTCGACAAGCCGTGGCATCCCGATTGTCATATACGTACAATGGCGGCCCAATGCCAATGGCAACACCGGTGGAAAACATCTGACATAATATGCCTTGACATACTATGTCATCACACCTATCCTGCATATGCGTACGGACTATCTTGCCCATCTTGGGGGAGGCCAAATGAAACTAGCGCTGAAGGATCAACTACGCGGGCTGGACGCGATGACCAGCGAGTGCCTGGGCGGTATGGCCGTGCAGTTGCACCCCATTCCCGGCGAAGTACCCGTCGTCCAGGTGAGCATCGAGAGCCGGGAGGAATTGCCCATCTTCGTGACCAGTTCCGACTCCCAGATTCTGTGCATGTGCTACCTCTGGACAGACCACGAGGTCCAGCCGGAGCGCCGTACCGAGTTGCTGGAAACCCTGCTGGACCTGAACCCCTCGGTTCCCCTTTCCTCATTCGGCCGCATCGGCGACCGCTACGTGCTGTTCGGCGCCCTGGCCCGGGATGCCCGCACCGAGGATATCGCCAAGGACATCGCCGCCCTCAGCGACAATGCCCTGGACGCCCTGGATGCCCTGTCCGAATTCTTGCAATGACAAGGAGACGATCATGTCGGTAATCAAGAAAGTGGTGACCCTGCTGCGCAGCAGCGCCAGGGAGATCGGCGAGAGCGTCGTCGACGCCAATGCGACCCGGATTTACGAGCAGGAAATCGTCGATGCCAAGCGCGGAATCGACGAAGCCAAGTCCAACCTGACGGTGGTCATGGCCAAGGAAATGCAGAGCACCCGGGAAATCGAGCGCCTGAAGAACGAGATCGAGCGCTACGAGAACCTGGCGGTGGAGGCCCTGAACAAGTCCCAGGAAAGCCTTGCCGAGGAGGTGGCGGCCAAGGTGGCCGGCCTGGAGCAGGACCTGGAAGAGGAAACCAGGGCCCACGCCGCCTACATCGTCAATATCGCCAAGCTCAAGGACCTGATCAAGGCGGCTGAATCCCGCGTCCGCGAACACGAACGGGAAATCGCCATCGCCCGGACCACCGAGAGCGTCTATCGGGCCACCCGCTCGATTTCCGACAGCATCGGTTCCAGCGGCTCCCAGCTCGCCAATGCCCGGGAATCACTGGAGCGCATCAAGCAACGTCACGCCGACCAGGCCGATCGCATGCAGGCGGCAGCCGAACTGGACCGGGACATGGGCCGGGAAGCCCTCGACACCAAGCTGGCGGAAGCCGGCATCGGCCCCGACGGCGACCGCAAGCGCCAGGCGCTGGAACGCATCCGCGCCCGCCAGCAGCGGCAGGCCGGGGACCAGGACAAGGCATGACGGTCACGCGCAAGCCGGCCCGCTGGCAGAGTTCCGACGATGCCATCCGGGCCGTGCAGGTCGCCTTCGATGTGGAGGAAACCGTCCTGGAGACGGTGCGCCGCACCGCCTTCGAGGCGAACCGCTCCACCTCCGACCAGATCCGCTTCCTCCTCGGGCTGCCGACCGCCGCCCGGCCCAAGCGGCCGCGCCTCACCGTATCGCTCACCCCGGCGGATTACGAAACCCTGGCCAAGCGCTACGGGCTCCCGGCCGATGACCGGCTGGCGGTCAAGGAACGGGTGACCCAGGACCTCATCGACTTCGCCGCCAAGACCTCCAAGAAACGATAACGGTGCGTTCATGACAGACTTCGCCGACGCCGTCTCCAGCTATCCGACCGTAATTCTCACGGTGTTGCTGGGCATCGTCCTCATCTACTGGCTGCTCGCCCTGGTCGGCGTGGTCGATTTCGATTCGGGCTCCCCCGAAATCGAAACCGATCTCCACACCGACGCGGACGCCGACGACATTGGCGAACTGGCCGCCTACCTGGTCGCCTTCGGGCTGAACGGCGTGCCGTTCTCGATAGTGGTCACCCTGCTGGTCCTCGTCTCCTGGACCTTGAGCTGCCTGGCCGCCATGTGGCTGCTCCCCCTGGTCCCCACCGCCCTGCTGCGGCTCGCCGCCGGCACCGGCGTACTGGCGGCCAGCATCGCGATAGCCATTCCGGTGACGGCCCGAGCCATCCGCCCCCTGCGCGGCCTGTTCGTCACCCACGCTGCCCTTTCCAATGCCGCCCTGGTGGGCCAGCCCTGCCGGGTCGTGACCTCTTCGGTGGACGAGAAGTTCGGCCGCGCCGAGGTGAGCACCCGCGGCACCAGCATCAACATCCGCGTCTGGGCCCCCACGCCCAACGATCTGGCCAAGGGAAGCCTGGCCCGGATCGTCGAGTACGACGCGGCCGGGGAACGTTACCTGATCGTTACCGAGCCGTAGGACAGGCCCGTCTCCCGAACCGAATCACACCGTTTCTTCAGATCAACAAGCAATAAGAAGGGGAATCAAATGGAGCCGATTTTCGTTGCCGTCGGCGTACTGGCGCTGCTCATCCTCGGGGTGTTCGCCATGTTCGCCAAGTTCTATCACAAGGTCGAGCAGGGCTACGCCATGATCGTCAATACCCTGCGTGCCGAGCCGGAGGTCACCTTCACCGGGCGCATGGTCTATCCCATCATCCACAAGGCGGAATTGATGGAAATTTCGCTGAAGACCGTGGAAATCGACCGTTCCGGCAACGAGGGCCTGATCTGCCGGGACAACATCCGGGCCGACATCAAGGTCAAGTTCTTCGTGCGGGTGAACAAGACCGCCGAGGATGTCCTCAAGGTCGCCCAGGGCATCGGCTGCGAGCGGGCCTCCAGTCCGGAAATCCTCGAAGACCTCTTTTCCGCCAAATTCTCCGAGGCCCTGAAGACCGTCGGCAAGTCCATGGATTTCGTCGAGCTCTACCAGGCCCGGGACCGTTTCCGGGACGAGATCGTGCGCCAGATCGGCAACGACCTGTCGGGCTACATCCTGGAAGACGCCGCCATCGACTACCTGGAGCAGACTCCCCTCGGCAAGCTCGACTCCAGCAATATCCTGGACGCCCAGGGCATCAAGAAGATCACCGAACTGACCGCCATCGAGCATGTCCGCACCAATGAACTGCGCCGCAACGAAGAGATGCAGATCAAGAAGAAGGACGTGGAAACCCAGGAAGCCCTGCTGGAACTGGAGCGGCAACAGGCCGACGCCCAGTCCCGCCAGCACCGGGAAGTGGCTTCGGTGCGCGCCCGGGAGGAGGCCGAAACCGCCAAGATCCAGGCCGAAGAGCGCACCAAGTCCGAACTGGCCCGCCTGCTGGCCGAACAGGCCATCGCCGTGCAGCAGGAAAACGTCCAGCGGGAAAAGGAAGTGGCCGAGAACAACCGCAAGCGCGCCGTCGCCATCGAGGAAGAAAAGGTGGTGCGGGCCCGGGAACTGGAAGTGGTGGACCGGGAGAAGGAAGTCGCCCTGCAGCGCATCGACAAGGAAAAGGCCGTCGAAGTCCAGAAGAAGGCCATCGCCGACGTGGTGCGGGAGCGCATCGTGGTCGAGCGCACCGTCGCGGAGCAGGAAGAGGCCATCAAGGAAGTGCGCACAGTGGCCGAAGCCGACCGCACCAAGAAGTCCACGGTGATCCTGGCGGAAGGCCAGGCCGAAGAGAAACTGGTCATTGAAGTGAAGGCCGCCGAAGCCCAGGAACGCCGCGCCCGCCACAAGGCCTCCGAAGAGCTCACCCTGGCCGAGGCCAAGCTCAAGGTCGCCGAGAAGGAAGCCGAGGCCAAGAAGCGGGAGGCCGAGGGCCTGGAAGCCCTGAGCGCCGCCACCGGCCTGGCCCAGGCCAAGGTGATGATCGCCACCGCCGACGCCAAGGAAAAGCAGGGCATGGCCGACGTGAAGGTGAAGATGGCCGACGCTGAAGCCGTGGTGAAGTTCGGCACGGCGGAAGCCGAAGCCCTGCGCGCCAAGCTGGAGGCCGAGGCCCAGGGCAAGGAGCAGCTGGGCCTGGCCGAAGTCCATGTCCGCAGCGCCGACGCCGATGCCACCGCCCGCACCGGCCAGGCCGAAGCCCAGGTCATCGAAGCCCGCTTCCAGGCGGAAGCCAAGGGGCTGCGGGAGAAGTTCGAGGCCATGCAGGCCATGAGCCCGGATGCCCGCGCCCACGAGGAATTCCGCATGCGCCTGGACAATGCCCAGATCGCCACCCTCAAGGCCATCGACGCCCAGACGGCCATCGCCAAGGACCAGGCCGAGGTGCTGGCCACCGCGCTGGCCAACGCCAAGATCGACATCGTCGGCGGCCAGGGCGACTATTTCGAGCGCTTCGTGAACGCCCTCTCGGTAGGCAAGGGCATCGACGGTGCCATCGCCAAGAGCAACACCCTGCAAGTGGCCCTGAAGGATCACCTGAGCGGCGAACGGGACATGGTGAACGATGTCCGGGATATCGTCGGTGCCCTGGGCGGCGCCTCCGGCGAACTCCAGAACCTGTCGGTGGCCGCCCTTCTGGCCAAGGTGATGCGGGATGGCGACGGCCCCCAGCGGGAAGCGCTACGCACCCTCCTGGACGGCCTGCGCTGACCGGCGATGGATACCATTACGCCTGAGGTCCCGGCCGGGAGCGCACCGGCCGGCGACCTGACCGAGGCCATGGTGGCCGACAGCAGCAGTTACGACCTGCTCAAGAAGCGGCTGGCCACCCATGGCGAGTCGCTGCTGCAGCGGGTCCAGGGCCTCAACCAGGCCCGGGTCGCCGAATTCGGCCGCTCCGACCAGAGCCTGCTGCTGCGCACCCGGGCGCGGACCGAGAACAACTGCGTCGCCCGGGACATCGTCCGCATCGGCGACACCCTGCTGTTCGGCTACAACGTCTTCATCGGCCTCCGTAAGGAAACCGCCGTCGGCGATGTCTTCGCCCTTTACCGCCTGGCCGAGCATGCCGGCGCCGACGAGCTGGAAGCCCGGCCCCTGGCCGGCACCTTCCTGGAAGACCCGCGCTTCGTTTCCGACTTCCGGGAGCTGTACGCCTACTACAAGCACGCCACCCTGCTGCAGCTGCGGGTCACCCAGGACAAGCTGCTGGCGGCTTTCCAGATCGGCCAACAACTGCACGACCTGCGGGTCTTCCGCTGGAGCCTGGAACCGGGCGGGGAAATCCGCTACATCGACAACCGGGGCGAGCGGGACATGGCCCTGCCGCCCAGCCACGACTTCGAGTGGAAGCCCACCACCCGGGAGGACCAGGTCGGCGGCCGCCATCCCCACGTCAATATCCTGGACACGGTCTTTGTCGAAACCATCGGCGGCGACCTGACCGTCAAGGTGGAGAACAACACCGAAACCGGCCTGGGCATCTACAGCGAGCCGGTGGAGGACAAGAACCAGTCCCTGGCCGACGCCGAGATTTCCTACGCCCGGCTGGGGCTTCTCATCCTCCTGCGCATCCGCCCCTACCGGGAACAGGCCGTCCGCTACCTGGTGTTCAACACCCGCACCCAGCAGGTGGTGCGCATCGACGCCATCGGCGTCTCCTGCGTCCAGCTTCCCGAGGACCACGGCATCATCTTCCCCGGCGGCTACTACCTGCAGTCGGGGGAACACAAGCGCTTCGACCTGCCGGAAGGCATGCTCGACTCCCTGCGCTTCAAGCGCCTCGTCCGCTCCCCCAACGGCGAGGACGTGCTCTACGTCTTCTACCAGCCGGGCAGCGGCCGCTATGCCCTGTTCACCTACAACCTGATCGAGAAGACCCTCAACGCGCCCATCCTCGGCAACGGCTACGCCCGCTTTCCCGACGGCCGCATCCTGGTCTTCCAGAGCGACGGCGGCGAACCCACCCGGGTCCATCCCATGCAGCTCTGGCAGACGCCCTTCTCCAGCGAGGAGCATGGAGCCAAGGGCGGCGGGGACCAGGGCTTTTTCACCCGCATCGGCAATGCCGACCTGGTGCGGGGCATCTCGGACCTGACGGGCATCGCCCGGGCGGTCCGGGAGCAGGTGCCCACCCGCACCGCCTACGAAGACCTCATCCGCCAATGCGGCCGCGTCCTGGACGCCTATTTCTGGCTGGATGCCGAAGAGTCCGGGGGCCTGGGCCAGGCCATCCGGGACATCAATGAGGGGGCCCGCAGCACCCTCGCCGAATTCGAGAAGGTCGACGGCATCCGGCGGGAGACCGCCCGGGCCCTGGCCCAGGCCGAAGCGGAGCAGCATGCCCTGCTGAGCGACATCGCCGGCATGCTGTGGCGCCAGCCCAAGGACTTCATCGCCGCCCTGGGGCGGCTGCGGGAGCGCCGGGGCCGCCTCCAGGCCCTCAAGGAGCTGCGCTACGCCGACCTGCCCCGCATCGACGCCATGGACGGGGAACTGGCCGCCGAACAGCAGCGGGTCGGGGAACGGGCCATGCAGTTCCTGGCCGGTCCAGAAGCCTTCGACGGCCTGCGCCAGGCCCTGGACAAGACCGCCGCCCAGGTACCCCAGGCGGCCAGCGCCCAGGCCCTCGGCCAGTTGCTGGCCGACCTGGACCAGTCCGCGGCCGACCTGGACCTCCTTACCGAGCAGTTGGGTGGCCTCCCCGGCGGCGACGCGGTGACCCGCACCGGCATCCTGGACCGCATTTCCGCCCTCTACGCCGACATCAACCGCCTGCGGGCCGAGGCCCGCAACCGGCGCAAGGCCCTGGGCAGCGCCGAGGCGGCGGCCGAGTTCGGGGCCCAGTTCAAGCTCTTCGGCCAGAGCGTCGAGAACGCCCTGGAACTGGCCGACACCCCGGAAAAGTGCGACGACGCCCTGACCCGGCTCCTCGCCCAGTTGGAAGACCTGGAGGGGCGCTTCGCCGAGCAGGAAGAATTCATTGCCGACATCGCCGCCAAGCGGGAAGCGGTCTACGAGGCCCTGGCCAGCCGGCGGCACAGCCTGCTGGAAGCGCGCCAGCGCCGGGCCCAGTCCCTGACCGAAGCGGCAGCCCGCATCCTGGAAGGCATCCCGCGCCGGGTCGCCCAGTTCGACGATGTCGCCCAGGTCCACAGCTACTTCGCCGCCGATCCCCTGATCGCCAAGCTGCGCAAGCTGGTGGAGGACCTACGGGCACTGGAGGCGGTTGTCGCCGCCGACGACCTGGACACCCGTCTCAAGACGGCCCGGGACCAGGCCATCCGGGCCGCCCGGGACCGCCGCGAACTGGTGGCCGACGGGGGCGCCACCCTGCGTTTCGGCAGCCATTCCTTCACCGTCAGCCGCCAGCCCCTGGACCTCACCCTGATCCCCAAGGACGGCGGCCTCGCCTTCCACCTGACCGGGACAGATTATTTCGCCCCCATCGACGACGAGCGCCTGACGGCCTTCCGTCCCTTCTGGGACCAGGCCCTGGTGTCGGAAACGGCCGACCTTTGCCGGGCGGAATACCTGGCCGGCACCTTGCTCCACCTGGCGCTCGCTGGGGAGGACGGCCATTCCTGGGCCGAATTGCGGACCCTATGCGCCGGCGAATCCGCCGAACGCCCGGCCCTGGCCGAGCATGTGCGCCGCTTCGCCGCCACCCGCTACCGGGAAGGCTACCAGAAGGGCGTGCACGACCTGGACGCCACCCGCATCCTCGCCGCCCTTGCCACCATGCAGGACGAGGCGGGGCTCCTCGCCTGGGGACCGGCGGAACGGGCTCTTGCCCTCCTCTACTGGCAGCACGGCGGCTTCATCGCCGAGCGGGAATCCCTGCTGCGCCAGTCCCGCGCCGCCATTTCCATGCATAACCTGTTCGGCGCAGGGGCCGGGCTGGAGCGCCTGGAAGCCGAACTCGCCCGCAAGCTGGCCGCCTTCGCCAAGGAATTCGCCGGGGAGCTTTCCGGGCAAGTCTTCGGCTGTGACGGCGGGGAGCTGGACACCCTGGCCGGCCAGGCGGCCGCCTATCTGATCCGCCAGGTCGCCGGCGACAAGGGCGGCGAAACCTGGGTGGTTTCCGGCGCCGGGGAAGACCTGGCCGCCGCCCTGACCCGGGAGCTGGAGCGCAGCGGCCGGCTGGCCGACTGGCAGCGGGACCTGGATGCGGCTCCGCCGGCCGAGCGCTGGCGCTTGGCCCGGGATTGGGTCGCCGCCTTCGCCGCCGGCCAGCCCCCCGCGGTGGCCGACTGGATCGACGAAGCCGCCGGCATCCTGGCGGTTCCCATGCCCCGGCAGCGGGTCAATGTCCGCCTCGACGGCCGGGTGGAAGGACTGCTGGGGGATCATCCCCGCATTGCCAATGGCGGTCTGGACCTCAACCTGAACGACTTCCGGCACCGCTTCGCCCGCCATCGCGCCCAAGTGGTGCCAGGCTTCGAGGCCCTCCAGACCCTGCGGCTCGAATTGCTGGACAAGGAGAAATCCCTGTTGGGGCTTGGCCAGTTCCAGGCAAAACCTCTGTCCACCTTCGTCCGCAACCGGCTCATCGACGAGGTTTACCTGCCCATCGTCGGCGACAACCTGGCCAAGCAGATCGGCACGGTGGGCGCCGGCAACCGCACTGACCGGATGGGGATGCTGCTGCTCATCTCCCCGCCGGGGTACGGCAAGACCACCTTGATGGAATACGTGGCCGACCGCCTGGGGCTCATTTTCGTGCGCATCAACTGCCCGGCCCTGGGCCACGAGGTCACTGCCCTCGACCCGGCCTCGGCCCGCCACGGCGCCGCCCGCCAGGAGCTGGAAAAGCTCAACCTCGGCCTGGCCATGGGCAGCAACGTCATGCTCTACCTGGACGACATCCAGCACACCAGCCCGGAGTTCCTGCAGAAATTCATCGCCCTGGCCGACGGCACCCGGCGCATCGAGGGGGTATGGAAGGGCGAGCCCCGCACCTACGACCTGCGGGGCAAGCGCTTCGCCATGGTCATGGCGGGCAACCCTTATACGGAATCGGGCGAGGTGTTCAAGATTCCCGACATGCTCGCCAACCGGGCCGACATCTACAACCTGGGCGATGTCCTGGCCGGGCGGGAAGGACTGTTCGCCCTGTCCTACATCGAGAACAGCCTGACCTCCAACCCGGTCCTGCTACCCCTGGCCTCCCGCGATCCCAAGGACGTGCAGCTTCTGGTACGCCAGGCCGAGGGCGAGGACGTGCCCGGCAGCGCCTTTTCCCATGCCTACAGCCGGGCCGAACTGGAAGAGATCACCGCCCTGCTGCAGCGGCTTTTCCGGGCGCGGGACCTGCTGCTCAAGGTCAATCTGGCCTATATCGACTCGGCCGCCCGCAAAGATGCCTACCGCACCGAGCCGCCCTTCAAGCTCCAGGGCAGCTACCGCAACATGACCAAGCTGGCCGCCCGCATCACCGCCCTGATGCGGGACGACGAACTGGATGCCCTGCTCCGCGACCACTACCGGGGCGAGGCTCAGACCCTGACCACCGGCGCCGAAGAGAACCTCCTCAAGCTGGCCGAACTGCTCGGCAGCCCGACGGCGGACGAGGCGGCCCGCTGGCAGGCCATCAAGGAGGAGTTCGTCCGCCAGCGCAAGCTGGGGGGCGAGGATGCCGACGCCGGCAGCCGCATCGCCGCCACCCTGCTGGATGTAGCCCGGGCGGTGGACGGCCTGAAACAGGACGATGCCCTGGGCGACCGTCTGGCGCGCATCGACGAAAGCCTGCGGGCCCTGCAGCCGACCGTCCAGGTCGAACCCGCCGATCTCTCCCAATTCGCCGAGGTGCTGGCGGGGATGAACAAGTCCTACGAGAAGGTGCTCCTGCCCCTGGTGACCGCCACCTATCACAAACTCAAGATGGACCATTCCATCTGGGACGAGGTGAAGCGGGTGTCCAGCTACCTGAACAAGATCGAGGGCCAAGAAGCCAAGGAAGCCGGCGCCCCGGCGCGGAAGGGCAAGCCATGAATCCCCTGCCGGTAGGGGAAGTGCTGGCGCTGCTGGAAGCCGGCATCGGCGACGGGCGCCTCGACGACGGCGAGAAGCGAGCCCTCTCCCAAGCCCTGCAGGAGGGCCATCTGCGGGAAGAGGATAGGCGCCGGGTGAGGAACCAGGCCTTCGACCTGGTGCGCCAGCGTCTTGGCGCCCCGGAACAGCTGGCGCTGCTGAAGTGGCTGGAAGGCGTTGTCCGCGCCCTGGACGGGGCCCGGACGCCGGCCGGCGCCTCGGAAGCCTGGTTCAGCCCCGGGCCGGACTGCCTGGGCGCCATACGGCGATGCCTGCGGCAGACCCGGGAGCGGGCCGACATCTGCGTTTTCACCCTGTCCGACGACCGTATCGCCGAGGAAGTCCTCACCGCCCATCGCCGGGGCGTCGCCTTCCGGGTGGTGACGGACAATGACAAGGAATCCGACGCCGGCAGCGACATCGCCCGCCTGCGGGAAGCCGGGATTCCCGTGGCCGTCGACCGTACCGCCGCCCACATGCACCACAAGTTCGCCATTTTCGACGGCGTCCGCCTACTCAACGGCAGCTACAACTGGACGCGCAGCGCCTGCGACGTGAACGAGGAGAACCTCGTGCTGAGCAGCGACCCGGCGTTGCTGTCCCGCTTCTCGGCACGCTTCGAGGCGCTGTGGTCCGCCCTGGCCGGCAAGCCGTCCCAACGGAC
Source organism: Rhodocyclaceae bacterium (assembly GCA_035655235.1). Lineage (GTDB taxonomy): Bacteria > Pseudomonadota > Gammaproteobacteria > Burkholderiales > Rhodocyclaceae > JAGTRP01. The sequence continues at coordinate 13,707 of DASRUX010000396.1, forward strand.
AGAGGACCGAATACGATGAGCCGCCCAACCTTCAACTGGAAACTGCCAACCGCCATCGAGACCCGCCTGGGCAGCACAAGCTACGGCTCCCAGCGCGCCATCCATGAAGAGGACCATCTGCTTCTGGTCCTGCACGAGCCGCCGGCCGGCGGCAGCAGCGACCGCCAACCCGCCGTCTTCCTCCGCCGTCCCGACGGCAAGTGGCTGTATCACGGCATGGACAACGGTGAGCAGGGGCTGGGCCGCTTGCTGGATCGCTACCAGAAAATCCTGGACGAGCTTGAGAAGCGCCATGGCAAGGCCGAGACGGCCGAGGACCTGTTCCGGGTGATCGAGGAAGCAATCCCGGTGACCCGCGCCGCCGGCAACATGAAGGAGGCGCTGCAGGCGGCCCGGGAGATGGTCCGCCAGGACCGCGTGCTGATCGACAGCCGCGATCGCGCCGTGGACATCGCCCGGGGCCTGGAGATTCTCCTGGCCGACGCCCGCCTGGCCCTGGACTACCGGCTGGCCCGCAATGCCGAGGACCAGGTGCAGGCGGCCCTGGCCGTGAACCGGGCCCAGCACAAGCTCAATATCCTGGCGGCTTGGACCTTGCCCCTCATGACCGTGGCCGCCGTCTTCGGCATGAACCTGTATAGCGGCCTGGAAGCCCAGCCTGCCCTCCTGTTCTGGTCGATCTTCCTGGCCGGCCTGATCCTTGGGATGGCGGCCAAGGGTTGGGTACAGCAGAAGGAGACAACCCCGCCCCAGAAGCCGGGGCCGGGAAGGAGCAAGCGGCTGGGGCGCTAACGGGGCAGGAATCTTTGCCGCAGTTCGAACGCCGTCTCGAAGATGTTCGGATTGGGCCCCGTACCGGATTCTTCGGCGATGACCCGACGCAGCCAGGGGGAGGTATCGTGTTCCGGCGAACGAGCCGCCAGATCGTGGCGCAGGGTGGCGATGCCTTCGGCGAAATAGGTCCAGCGCTGGGGCACCGCTTCCTTGAGGTAGAGCACCGAGGCGATGTCCGCCAGGGCCTCGCCCCAGGTTTCCACGGCGCCGCTTTTCACCACCGACAGGTAACCCTGCACCGTCATCCCTTGGTGCTCGAACCGGGGCGGCAGCACCTTCTCGAAGCGTTGGCGCAGGTACGCCTCCCGTTGCTCGACGCAGTGGGTCGCCTCATGGACGGCAATGGCGTTCAGCCAAGTGGGCATGTCCCGCTCCTCCAACTCGTCGAAAAAGCGGCTGAGGGCCGCCGCCGGCCGGGTGTTGTAGAACACCAGGCAGGTGCCCGTCTCCAGGTTGAGGCCAGCAGCCAGGAGGGAGAGATTGAGCCCCTCCTTGCGCGCGTCCAGGGCCTCCAGGGCGATGCCCTGGGAACGGAGTATCCCTGCCCCCGTGCCAATGGCGGAACGGAGCTGGTCTTCCGTGGGATAGGGAGCCGCCGCCAGGTACGACGAGCACAGCAGCGCCGCAACGGCAAAGAGGCGCCGGCAGGCGCGGTTTGGCTTCACGGTGATCTCCCGGCGAAGCTTGGGCCGGGGGAGTCGGCCGCAAGGCATTGAAAACTGGCGTGGGCAGGATTCTGCCACGGCCTATCACTTTAGTGATAGGCCGCTGCCAGTTTTCTTTACGGCCTCGCGGGGGCCAACTTGAGGGTGATGCTCAGGCCGCCTTGGCCGCCGACGGAGCGTCCTGCATGCGAGCCAGGGCTTCCCGGCCCGACAGCAGGTGGTCGTGCATGGCCTGTTCTGCCTGCTCCGCATTCCCGGCCAGGATGGCGGCCATGATCAGCCGGTGCTCATCCAGGGACTGCTGCAGCCGGCCCTCGATGGACAGGGAGTGCATGCGGGACAGCTTCAGCACCTTGCGCAGGTCCTGGATGACCGTCAGCAGCCAGCGGTTGCCGGCCAGTTCCTGGATTTTCCGGTGGAATTCCTGGTTGGCCTCGAAGAAGGCCTCGATTTTGCCCTCGACGGCGCTGCGCTCCAGGACCTCATGGACGGCCTTGAGGTCGTCGATATCGGCACGCTTGGCCCGCTTCACCGCCTCGGAGGCGCAACGGCCCTCCAGGAGGGCCATGAGGGGATAGATGTCGTCGATATCCTGGGCGGAAATCTCGGTCACGTAGCAGCCGCGACGCGGCTTGAGTTCCACCAACCCCTCGGACGCGAGGACCTTGAGGGCCTCGCGCAGGGGGGTACGGGAAATGCCATATTGCTCGGCGAGCTTCTGCTCGTCGATCCAGGTGCCCGGAGGTAACTCGTGGGCGAATATGCGCTGCCGAAGTCGTTCTGCGACTTCCTGGTAAAGGGCAGTAGGAGCGATGCGGTTCATATTTATTATGTAGACAATCGTCTATGTGAAAAGGCCAAGGGCTCTACTTGCTTCTATAATTATGGATACAGTATTATGCGCCCCTTGCGATGTCAACTTAGCGACATCAAGTCATCGCCGTGGGCGTAGAATTTTGTATTCTGCATCATAGGCACCAAAAATCGAACTAGCGAAGGGCCCGCCATGTCCGAAAATTTCTTCAATTCCAATAACCTCGACGCCTGGGAAAAAGCTGCTGCCAAGCAGGCTCCCGGCGGCGATATCCAGAACCTCAACTGGGTCACCCCCGAGGGGCTGACCGTCAAGCCGCTGTACACCCAGAAGGATGTCGAGGGCTTGCCCAACGCGGACACCCTGCCCGGCTTCGAACCCTTCCTGCGCGGTCCCCAGCCGACCATGTACGCGGTCAAGCCGTGGACCATCCGCCAGTACGCCGGTTTTTCCACCGCAGAGGAATCCAACGCCTTCTACCGCAAAGCGCTGGCTGCCGGCGGCCAGGGCGTTTCCGTGGCCTTCGACCTGGCCACCCATCGCGGCTATGACTCCGACAATCCCCGCGTCGTGGGCGACGTGGGCAAGGCCGGCGTGGCCATCGACTCCGTCGAGGACATGAAGATCCTGTTCGACGGCATCCCCCTGGACAAGATTTCCGTCTCCATGACCATGAACGGCGCCGTGCTGCCGATCCTGGCCGGCTACATCGTCGCCGCCGAGGAGCAGGGCGTTTCCCAGGACAAGCTGTCCGGCACCATCCAGAACGACATCCTCAAAGAGTTCATGGTGCGGAACACCTACATCTATCCGCCCAAGCCGTCGATGAAGATCATCGCGGACATCTTCGGCTACACCGCGCAGAACATGCCGAAGTTCAACTCCATCTCCATTTCCGGCTACCACATCCAGGAAGCGGGTGCGAACCAGGCCATCGAGCTGGCCTTCACCCTGGCCGACGGCATGGAGTACGTCCGCACCGGTGTCGCCTCCGGCATGGACGTGGACGTCTTCGCCGGCCGCCTGTCCTTCTTCTGGGCGGTGGGCATGAACTTCTACCTGGAGATCGCCAAGATGCGCGCCGGCCGTCTCCTGTGGAACCGCATCATGACCCAGTTCGGCGCCAAGAACGCCAAGTCCAAGATGCTGCGGACCCACAGCCAGACCTCCGGCTGGTCCCTGACCGAGCAGGATCCGTACAACAACGTGATGCGGACCACCATCGAAGCCATGGCGGCCGTGTTCGGCGGTACCCAGTCCCTGCACACCAACGCCCTGGACGAAGCCATCGCCCTGCCGACGGAATTCTCCGCCCGCATCGCCCGCAACACCCAGCTGATCATCCAGGAAGAGACCCACATCTGTAACGTGGTCGATCCGTGGGCCGGCTCCTACATGATGGAAAAGCTGACCCAGGACATGGCCGACAAGGCCTGGAGCATCATCCAGGAAATCGAGTCCATGGGCGGCATGACCAAGGCCGTGGAATCCGGCTGGGCCAAGATGCAGGTGGAAGCCTGCGCGGCCGAGAAGCAGGCCCGCATCGACTCCGGCAAGGATGTCATCGTCGGCGTGAACAAGTACAAGCTGGCCAAGGAAGACCAGATCGACATTCTGGACATCGACAACCATGCCGTGCGCGAAGCCCAGATTGCCCGCCTCAAGAAGATCCGCGAGACCCGCGACGGCGCTGCCGTGCAGGCCGCCCTGGAGGCCCTGACCAAGTCCGCCGAGTCCGGCGAAGGCAACCTGCTGGACCTGACCGTCAAGGCCATCCGCCTGCGCGCCACCGTCGGCGAAGTGTCCGATGCCCTGGAAAAGGTCTTCGGTCGCTTCCGTGCCAACAACCAGACCATTTCCGGTGTTTAT
>DASRUX010000397.1:0-4627 GCA_035655235.1 Rhodocyclaceae bacterium
ACATCACCCCCCGCCGCCCGACCACCAGGGGCGGCTCGCTGCCGTCCAGGGTGACCACCTGGACCCGGGCGTTCATGGTGTCGGCCACCACCAGCTTGCCGTTGCCGAGGGCGATGTGGGTGGGGTAGTTGAACTCCCCGGGCCCCTCCCCCCGCTGGCCGATGGTGCGGACCAGGCGGCCGGTGATGTCGAAGACCTTGATGCAGTGGGCGTAGGTGTCGCTGACGTAGAGATGGCCTTCCTGGGGGTCCCAGGCCACCCCGGTGGGGCGCTGGAGCTGGTCCTGGCCGATGACGCCGACACCGTTGCCCTCCTTGTCCAGCAGGAAGACGCCCTTCAGGTCGGCATCGGAGACGAAGACCCGCCCTTCCGGCCCCAGGGCGATGCCCGCCGGGGAGACGAAGCGCCGGTAGCCGGCGGCGTATTCCCAGAGGTCGAGGCGGCCCTGGGTTTCGTCGAAGACATAGACGGCGCCCCGGCTCACGTCGGTGACCAGGATGCGGCCGGCCTCGTCCACCACGCCGGCCTGGGGCCGCTGCAATTCCACCGGCTCCTGGTTCTCGAACACCCCCGCCAGCCAGCGCAGGGCTTCGACGAAGGCATTGCCCTTGCGGCCGTCCGGATAGGCGAAATTGACCTCCCCGACCAGCTCGCCCAGATAGACGTAGCGGGGCACTTCCCCGTCGGTAGGGGGCGGGAAGAACATGCGGTGGGTCGCCACGCTGGGGGTCGGGTTGATGCGCAGCACCTTCCGGTCGTCGGTGCTGGCGCACCCGACCAGGAGGACGGCGAGAAGGGCGGCGAGCAGGAATTTCACTGGCGCAGGCGGAAGGAGGCGACCCGGCGGGCGCCGGGGTCGGCCACGTAGAGGGTGCCCCGGGAAATGGACATGCCCTGGGGATTCATGAGGCGGAGGGTTTCATAACCGGGATCGCCCACCAGGACCTTGTCCCGGTAGACCCGCATCACCCGCTCCACATTGTCGGCCGCCACCAGCCAGCCGTCGCCGGCGGCCAGGGCGCTGGCTTCGGTGATGTCCTCGGCCAGGATGTGCTTTTCCCGCTTGAAGAGGTCCACCGCCACGATGCAGCGGCAGTCCTGGCCGGCGGCGTAGAGGATGCGGTCGTCCAGGGCCAGGGCGCCCGGCAGGTTGGGGAGCAGGTCCTCGGCCAGGACCACGGAACTGCGCCCCAGGGGATGGACCTCCTCGATGCGGCGCTGCACCCGGTCCAGGGCCAGGTAGCGGCCGGTGGCCGGGTCCACCACCACGTCGTCGAAGCGGGGGAAGGTGTTCTGGGGATCGATGGCCTGGAGCAGCCGGCCCGCCCGGGAATAGCGCCGGGGCTGGCCCTGGCGGCCTTCGGACACCACCACGGAGCCGTCCTGGACGGCGGCGAGGCGGGTCTGCTGGGTCACCCGCACGCCGGGGACCGGCATCATGGCGTCCATGGCCGGGTCGTAGCGGAACAGGGTGGAGAGGCCCGCGTCGGCCACGTAGATGTCGAAGGGGGTGGCCGCCACCGCCACCGGGAAGACGAAGAAGGTGAAGGGCCCGAAGGCATCCGGCTGGAAGCCGGGCATGCCCTGGGGATCGACTCGCTGCAGGATGCGCCCCCCGGTGTAGCTCGGCCCCGGCTTCAGGACCGAGCGCTCGGCGGCCAGGGCCGGCCCGAGGGCGGACAGCAGGACACCGCCCAGCGCCCCTTTGAGGAGCTGCCGGCGGGAGTTGTTGCAAGGGTTGCAATGGCGCTTACCAGCGCCCCGGGCCACCTGTTTCATGTCCACCCATGATCCCCGATTGAAGGCCGCGTCGGCCGGAATGGCAAAGGTCGCAGTTTTCCGGCGACCAGGCGATTTCACCGTTATGGCAGGCGCCGCAGAAGCGGCCGTCGATGATGTCCGCCATGGTGATGAGGTTCGACCCCGCCCGCATCTTGAACCCCAGCTCGGCATGGCAGACCTTGCACCGGAAGCGTATCCGGTGGAACCAGTGGGGGAAGATGACGGGACGCATGCCGGCTTTTTCGGCATTGCGGTTGATGACCACGTCGGCGTATTCGGCACTGGCCTCCTCCGCCATCCCCAGGAGGGAAACGATGGCCACGCCGATCAGAAGGAGGATAAGGAAGCAACGGCGCAGCATCAGGGCTCCTGGGCGGCGGGCTGGTGCATGCGCGGATTCGCCCCCGGCGGCAGCACGGGCACGATCTGGCCGGGCCGGGGAATGCTGTGGCAGCGGGTGCATTCGGTGAGGGGGAAGGACACGGCGCCGTGGCAGATGCCGCACTGCTCCCCTTCCAGGATTTTCAGCATGGAAATCTTGGTCTCCCCCGGGGTGGTGGAGAACACCTTGTCATGGCAGTTGATGCAGTCCAGCCATTCGGTGTGCCGACCGTGGGGGAAGCGGACCGCGGGCATGCCGCCCTTGATGTCCAGGATGCTGTCCCGGTCCAGCTTGCGGATTTCGGTCTTGGCGAAGAGCTTTTCCCGGGGCTTGATCTCGCCCTTCTTGAGGGCCTCGACCCACAGGACCTGGTTGCCCGCGGTGTCGGGGGTGAGCTTGGAGAGGGCCTCCCCCGGATCCTGGAGGAGCTTGACCGCCTGGGACTTGGGATCGTGGATGCCGTCCTTGGCGAGCGGTATCCAGTCGCCGGCCGCGGCCAGGCCGGAGGCGGCGGCAACAATGCAAAAAGCAACCCGGGCCAGCCAGCCGGCCGGGGTTGCGAAGGTACAACGAAGGAACCGTTTAACCGGGGATGTAGATACCTGCATTGCGAATCGCCCGCACCAGCTCGGAAGTGGAGTCTTCCAGGAGCTTGACGGCCTCTGCATGGTTCTTCCTGCTTGCCGCCGCCTCGGCGGAAGCGCGCAGCTCCTTGGCCTTGGCGACGAAACCTTGCACCTGTTGATCCAGCATGGGATTGGAGGCGCGCTTTTCCTCGACCAGCACCTTGATCAGCATGTGATGGGTGTCGTTGCGGTCGAGCTCGTAGTTGTATTCCTCTTCCTTGTTGGCGAAGTTGAGGGAACGGACCAGGGTGTCGCCGCTGCGCAGGGAGCTGACGCCGGCCTTGGCGAGCAGGTAGGCGCGGTCCAGCTCGGCGCGGCCTTCCTTGTACTGCCCGGCTTCCGCGAGTTTCGCGGCCGCGGCCACGGACTTGTCGATCTGGGACACGGTTTCGCCCACCGACTTGGCACTGCTGCCCTTCTCGTTGGCCACCCGCTTGTAGGCGCCCAGCAGCGCATTGACGCTTTCCAGGCGGGCCTTGTAATCGTTTTCCGCCTTCTTGGCGGTGACTTCCTCGGGGGCGGCCAGGCGGACGGCCTCGAAGAAGGTGGAACGCACCTCGGTCAGCAGGGCATTGGCCTTGGCCAGGTCGCCGCTATGGAGGGCGGCCTTGGCGGCCTTGTAGGTTTCCCGGGCCTTGTCCCGGCGGGCGATGGCTTCCGGGGCCTTGCTGGCCTCGATCTGGCGGGCGGCGGAGGAAGTCTCCAGGAGCTTGCCGGCCGATTCCACGTTGAAGGTCACCTGATCCTTGTCCAGCTTGCCGGCGGCCAGGCGGGTGGCGGCGCTTTCCTGGGGCGCGGCGGCTTCCTGGGCGATGGCGGCGGTGCCGAAGGCGGCCAGGAGGGCTGCCAGTCCGATCCGTTTGACGAAAACTCGATTCATTCGCTTACTCCCTGTTGCCCCGGGGCGCGGGGCCCCGGGTTGGTGTTGAACACTTATTTGGCAGCCGGGGCGGCAGTGGCCACGGGTTGGCTCATGCGCGGGGCATCCTTCTTCTTGGAGTGGCAGACCCGGCATTCGGACACCGGGAAGGCCACCTTGCCGTGGCAGACACCGCATTTCTCACCCATGAGAATGGCCGCCATGCTGATGGAGTTGGCGCCCTTCTGGGGGATGAAGATGGCCGGGTGGCAGTTGGAGCAGTCCAGCCACTGGGTGTGCTGCTTGTGGGGATAGACCACGTCGGGCATGTAGCCCTTCACTTCCCGGACGATGTTCAAGTCCATCACCAGTTGCTCGGCCTTGGGATCCAGGCGGTCGGAACGGGGATTGATCTTGTTGGTGTTGAGGGCCTCGACCCAGTTCACCCGGTTGCCGGCCACGGCCTTCGGCATGGAATTGAAGGCGGTGAGCGGCGGCTGCAGGGCATGGGTGCCGTCGTTGGTGGGATCGTGGATGCCATCTTCCGGCGGCGGCAGGTTGCGCTTGCTGGCGGGCTTGAGCAGCCGGTTGAAGGACAGGGCGTCGGCGCTGTTGGCACCGGCGGCAGCCGCGGCGCCGGAGGCAGCGGCATCGGCCACGGGCATGGCGACGGCCGCGGCCGGGACGGCGGGCGCCGGAGCAGCAGCGACAGGTGCCGGCGCCGGAGCGGGAACCGGAGCGGGTTTGGCCTCGGCCTTCTTCGGCTCTTCCTTCCGGGGAGCGGCTTCCTTCTTGGTTTCGGCCTTTTCGGCCTCGGCCTTCTTCACCACGTCCTTGACGGCGCCCAGCATGTAATCGACGGCGCCCTTCACTTCGGCGTCGGACAGGGCCAGGTTGCCGCCCTTGGCGGGCATGCCCTTGGGGGTGCCCTTGAGGGCGCTCTGGTACAGGCTGGGAATGCCGTTGGCCACCCGGGGA
>DASRUX010000398.1:0-5504 GCA_035655235.1 Rhodocyclaceae bacterium
GCCGGAAAGCCCGGGCATGGTCAGGTCGAGGAGGAGGAGATCCGTTCCCCCTTGGGCGACCATGGACAGGGCCTCGGCGCCGTCCGCCGCCTCGCCGACGACGGCGATCTCAGGCATCAGGGCGAAGAGCCGCTTCAGGCCCTCGCGCATCAGGATATGGTCGTCGGTGATCAGTACTCGAATCGGGTTCATGGCAAGGCTCCGTAGTGAGCGGAAGCGTGCCGCGATCGGCCGGCCGGGAGTATCGGCCCTCCCTGAATTTCTTGTAGGGTGGGAGCGGAGTATTTTGTAGGAATCGCCTTACGCGATCGTCAGCCGCCTAATCGCAAAGGCCATGCATGACGGCGTAGCGCACCAGTTGGGCCCCGGAAGCGAAACCCATCTTTTCCATCAGCCGCGCCTTGTGGGTCGACACCGTCTTGTTGCTGATGGCGAGTTCGTCCGCGATGTCATTGACCGTCAAGCCTCGCACCAGGAGACGCATCACCTGAAATTCCCGGTCGCTCAGGCAGTTGTGGTCGGCTCCGCCGCTCGATGTCACGTCGAAGGCCAATTCCTCCGCGATGCGGGGATCGAGGAAGCGGCCGCCGCCGGCAACCTTGCGGATGGCCCCGAACAGGGTTTCGGGATTGCGGTCCTTGGTGATGTAGCCGTTGGCCCCCGCCTTGAGGGCCCGCTGGGCGATCTGGGGGGCGTTGTGCATGGACAGGACGAGGATGGGAAGGCTGGGATGGTGCAGGCGGATACGGGCCACTAGGTCTTCGCCGCAGATGCCGGGCATGCTCATGTCCAGTAGGACCAGATCGATGCCGCCTTCCCGCAGCCGCTCCTGCAATTCGGCGCCGTTGGTGGCCTCGGCCGCCACCTGGATATCCGGCGCCAGGCGGAAGAGCTGCTTCAGGCCCTCCCGCATGATGACGTGGTCGTCTGTGATCATCAGACGAATCATGGTGTCTTCTCCCCTTCCTGAAACGGCATTTTCAGTTTGATGATGGTGCCGGCGCCGGGATGGCTGTCGATGAAGAGTTCGCCCCGCAGCATGAGCGCCCGTTCCCGCATGCCGCGCAAGCCCAGGGAACCGTCTCGGAGGCGGCCGGGATCGAAGCCGCAGCCATCGTCCTGGATGGTGACGCAGCAGGTGCCATCCCCGAATTCCATCGCCACCGTCACCTTTTTGGCCCCGGCGTGGCGGGCGATGTTGGTCAGGGACTCCTGGACGATCCGGAACACGGCGACGGCCTGGTAGCGGTCGAAGTCGGGCATCGTTTCCGGGACCCGGAGGCGGCATTCGGCGCCGGTCAGGCGGCGGAAGTCGGCGACCAGCCATTCCAGGGCGGCATCGACCCCGGAATCGAGGACGGCCGGCCGCAGCGCCACCGCGATGTCGCGCACGCATTGGATGGTGGTGTCGGCCAGGCCGTGCAGGTACTCCATGTGCTGCTGGACGGCCGGCTGGTCGCCGCCGAAGACCAGGCCGAAAGTGGAGATGCCCATGCGCAGGGCGGTGAGCTGCTGCCCCAGTTCGTCGTGGACTTCCCGGGCGATGCGGCCCCGCTCCTCCTCCCGGACGCTGTCGCGGCGGGTGGCGAGGTCCTGGAGCAGGTCGTAGGACTCCTTCAGTCTGTCTTCGGCCCGCTTGCGTTCGGTCACGTCCCGGCCGATGGCCAGGACCCCGACGATCTCCCCGTCCTCGTCCCGCTCGGGGACGATACGGATATGGTGGAAGCGCAGGCCGGCCTGGGCGGTGGGAATGGGCAGGTCCAGTTCATCGGCGACGCCGGTGCGGCCCACCCTGATGACCCGTTGGGTGTAATCCGAGTAGAGGCCATCGCTGAAGGACAGCGGCTTCACCTCCCCCTTCACCGCCTCGGCCGTAACGCCGAGCAGTTTCTCCAGTTGGGGGTTGTAGTACGCCACCCGGCCGTCCGGGGAATAGCGGGCCACGCAGTCGGGCAGGTTCTCGGCGAGCAGGCGGAATTCCCTTTCCCGGGCCAGCGACGCCTCTTCGGCCTCGCGGCGCTCGCTGATGTCGCGGACCAGGGCGAGGTTGTAGCCTTCGCCTCGGTAATTCAGATAGCTGGCGACGATCTCCACCGGAAAGGTGCTGCCATCCTTGCGCCGGTGCCGGGATTCGATCAGCTGGACACCGTTCTCCATCAGCTCCAGCCAGCCTTCCCCCCCCCGTTCCGCCGTCCAGTCGGGGTCGATGTCGGCGATACCCATGGCCAGCAGCTCATCGGTGCTGAATCCGAGGGAAAGGCAGGCCTGGGCGTTCACATAGCGGAAGCGGCCGACGGAATCGATCAGGAAGGCCCCTTCCCGCACATGGTTGAGGGCGAAGCTTTTCAGGCGCAGTTGCTCGGCGCTCTGTTGCAGTTCGGCCGTACGTTCGGCCAGGCGCTGCTGGAATTCGGCCTGGCGGCGGTCCAGTTCCCTTTCCGCCGCCCGCAGCCGGGCCTGGGCGTCGACCCGGGCGGCCAGCTCTTCGGCCAGAAAGGGCCGGATCACCAGATCGGTGGCGCCGGCCTCGAAATAGGCAAGACGCCCCTGGGCACCCGGATCGGTGACGATGACGATGAGGGGGATATCCCGGGTGGCAGGGTGGCTCTTGAGGCTCCGGCACCGGGCCGGGCCTTCCGGACCGGCCGCGTCGGCATCCACCAGGATAGCCTCGGGCGCCTGCCGAGATGCCTGCTCGATGCCTTCGCCGGCGTCGGCCACCACCCGGAGGGCATGGCCGCATCGCGCCAGGGTCGCCCCAATGGCGGCGCCGTCGGACGCGCCGGCGCCGACCATCAGGATGAACGTGGTTGCCTTGGTTTTGCTGCTCATGGGGGACATGTCCTCTCAGCTTGAATCGTGCCAGTACGGCCCGCTCCGTCCTAGTAAGGCTGGGCCTATTTGGGGGTAGGGATTCCAGCCGACGCAGTCAGGATATCCTGACACTGACCTGACAAGAATCCCCCCGGCGAGCGGGAACGCGCCGTTCGCCCCAGGGGCGGAAATCGACCCACCCGCTGCAAGCTGGGCTAAGATAGCCTGTAGCGCATCCGCGCATTTGCAGGCAACGATGGCAACACTACACATCACTACCTACAACATTCACAAGGGTTTTTCCCAGTTCAACCGGCACATGATGGTGCACGAACTGCGGGACCGGCTGCGGCACCTGGACCCGGACATCGTCTTCCTCCAGGAGGTGCAGGGCCTGCACCTGCGCCATGCGGCCCGCCACGACCACTGGCCGGCGGCGCCCCAGCACGAGTTCCTGGCGGAGATGAACTGGCAGGATTGCGCCTACGGCTGCAACGTCATGTACGACCACGGCCACCACGGCAACGCCATCCTCTCCCGCTACCCCATCCTGGACAGCCATAACCAGGACGTGACCCACCTCCAGTTCGAGCGCCGGGGCATGCTCCATTGCCGCATCGCCCTCCCCGACGGCACCGTCGCCCATTGCGTCTGCGTGCACCTCTCCCTCCTGGGGCGTTCCCGCAAGTGGCAGATGGGCGCCCTGGCCGATTACCTGGAATCCCTGGCCGACACCAATGCCCCCCTCATCATCGCCGGGGATTTCAACGACTGGCGCAACCATGCCGATGAGCACCTGGTTCCCCGCCTGGGCCTCACCGAGGTATTCAGCGACGCCGCCGGCCGGCCGGTGAAGAGCTTTCCCGCCGCCCTGCCCCTCTTCCGGCTGGACCGCATCTACGTCCGCGGCTTCCAGGTGGAGCACACCGAAGTCCACCACGGCCGCCCCTGGTCCATGATTTCCGACCACGCCGCCCTCTCGGCCCACCTGTCGAGACATGCCGCTTGAGTTGCTCCCCGGCAACCGGCTGACCCTGCTCAACTCGGGCCGCGAGTACTTTCCGGCCCTCCTCGCCGCCCTCCAGGAAGCGGAAAAGGAAATCCACCTGGAGAGCTACATCTTCGCCAACGACGACATCGGCAACGCCGTCGCCGGCGAGCTGGTCCAGGCGGCCCGTCGGGGGGTGCAGGTACGGGTGCTGGTGGATGGCTTCGGTGCCCGCAATTTCGTCGTCGATTTCGAATCCCGCCTCAGCCAGGCCGGCGCCCAGGTCATGCTCTACCGCCGGGAACTGGCCGGCTTCAGCCTCAAGCTCCAGCGCCACCGCCTGCGCCGGCTGCACCGCAAGCTGGTGGTGGTGGACGGCCGCATCGGCTTCGTTGGCGGCATCAATATCGTTGACGACAACAACACCCCGGCCGAACTGCGTCCCCGCTACGACTACGCCGTGCGGGCCGAGGGGCCGGTGGTGGCCCAGATCCACGCCGCCGTCCGGCGCATGTGGGAAATCGTCGCCTGGGCCAACCTGAAGCACCGCTTCCGCCTGCCGCCCCGGATGATGGCTCCCCTCCCCCGGGCCGGCGAGCAGACGGCCGCCTTCCTGCTGCGGGACAACTTCCGCCACCGCAACGACATCGCCAACGCCTACCTGGAGGCGATCCAGGGCGCCCGGGACGAGATCATCATCGCCAACGCCTACTTCCTCCCCGGCTTCCGCTTCCGCCACGCCTTCCGGGAAGCCGCCCAGCGGGGGGTGCGCATTTCCATCCTGCTCCAGGGGGTCAGCGACCACCCGCTCCTGCGCTACGCCACCTGCGCCCTCCACGGCGCCCTGATCGATGACGGCATGCGGGTGTTCGAGTACCGGAAGAGCTTCCTCCACGCCAAGGTGGCGGTGGTGGATGGGGAATGGGCGACGGTGGGCTCGTCCAATATCGATCCCTTCAGCCTGCTGCTGGCCAAGGAGGGGAACATCGTCGTCCGGGATTCCCGCTTCGCCGCCGAGCTGCGTACCAGCCTCATCGAGGCCATGGCGGCGGGGGCCGAGGAAATCCGCAGCGACGACCTGAAGCGCATTCCCCTCTATTCCCGGCTGCTGCGCTGGCTGAGCTACGGCCTGGTGCGGCTGATGGTGGGCCTGGCCGGCTTCGGCCCCAAGCACTGGCAGGCCAACGAGGAGCGGCCGGAAGTCACCGAGCGCTGAGGACGGTGGCGCGCCGCCGGGGAATGGCGTCGAAGCGCCAGTGCGCCCGGGCCCACTGCCAGATTTCGGCGAGCCCCGCATTCCCCAGGTCGGCAAGCGGTTCCTGGCCCAGGAAAGCCAGGGCCCGCACCAATTCGGCACCGGCCCGGCCCGCATCCAGGGCGGGGGCGAGGGTCTGCTTGGAGAGCTTTTCGCCGGCGGCGTTGGTAGCCACCGGCAGATGGGCATAGCCGGGCGTGGCCGCCCCCAGGCAATGCTGAAGATAAATCTGGCGCGGCGTTGAATCCATGAGGTCGGCCCCCCGCACCACGTCGGTGATGCCCTGGAAGGCGTCGTCCACCACCACCGCCAACTGGTAGGCGAACTGGCCGTCGGCCCGCAGCAGGACGAAATCCCCCACATCCCATTCCAGGCGCTGGACGATGGGGCCCTGAATGCGGTCCTCGCAGCCCCAATCCTCGTCCGGCACCCGCAGGCGCCAGGCCC
>DASRUX010000399.1:0-7458 GCA_035655235.1 Rhodocyclaceae bacterium
TGCTGGCCGAGCCCGACGCCCTGACGGCCCATCCGGAATTCGCTTCCCGCTTCCGCAAATTCCTGGAGGACCACGGCCACCGGGAAACCGACTTCGACCCCTACCATCCCACCTGGATCGAAGCCCCCTGGGTGGTGCTGGACAACCTGCGGCTCATGGCCGACGCCCCGGCCGGGGTCTCGCCCCGGGAAAAGGAACTGGACCTGCGCATCCGCCAGATGGAAGCCGAGACCACCCTCTTCTCCCGCCTGCCCGCCAACCTCCATTTCTTCTTCCACGAGCTGCTGCGCCTGGCCCGGGCCTACACCACCCTGGACGACGTGGAGCATTACCAGACCACCCGCCTCACCCTGCCGCTCAGGAAGGGCCTCAAGGAAGTCGGCCACCGGCTGGTGCGCCGCGGGGTGCTGGCCGAGCCCATGGATGTTTTCTTCTGCCGCTTCCGGGAACTGGATGCCGCCATCCGGACCGACGACAACGACCGGTGGGATCGCCTCTCCCAGGCGGTCAAGGCCGAGAAGGCCGCCTATCTGCAACATCGGGACGCCCCACCCGCCTGGGTCCTGGGCGAGGATCGCCCGGCCGGTGGCGACTCGGCGGGCGGCTTGGCCGGCCTCTCCGGCAGCCCCGGCTGCGCCGAAGGGGAGGTGTACCTGGTGCTTTCCCCGGACGATTTCGCCGCCTTCCCCAAGGGCGCCGTCCTGGTGGCCCGCACCACCAATCCGGCGTGGACACCCCTCTTCTATTCGGCCTGCGCGGTGGTGACGGAAAGCGGCGGGCCGCTCTCCCAC
This sequence comes from Rhodocyclaceae bacterium, assembly GCA_035655235.1. Taxonomy (GTDB): domain Bacteria; phylum Pseudomonadota; class Gammaproteobacteria; order Burkholderiales; family Rhodocyclaceae; genus JAGTRP01. Next base: position 792 of record DASRUX010000399.1, read on the forward strand.
GGGGCGGTGACCGCCCGGGAGATGGGCATCCCGGCCGTCATGTCGGTACACGGCGTGCTGACCGCCCTGAAGAACGGCCAGCGGGTGCGGGTGGACGGCAGCGGCGGGAAGGTCAGCCTGCTAGCGGCAGATAGTTGAGGAGGATGCCCACGAAGATGGCGCCGCCGACGTAGTTGTTGTTGAGGAAGGCCTTGAAGCACGGGGGGCCTTCCCGGTGGCGGATGAGGGTGTAGTGCCAGCCCATGATCCCCGACGCCGCGACCAGGCCGCCGTAATAGGGCCAGCGCAGATGGAGGTGCCAGCCGAGGGCCGCCAGCATGGCCAGCGCCACGCCGTAGCACAGCATCACCGCCGCCACGTCGAAACGGCCGAAGGTGATGGCCGAGGTCTTGATGCCGATCTTGAGATCGTCGGGCCGGTCCACCATGGCGTATTCGGTGTCGTAGGCGATGGTCCAGAAGATATTGGCGGCCAGCAGCCACCAGGCTTCCGCCGGCACCCGGTCGAGGTGGGCGGCATAGGCCATGGGGATGCCGAAGCCGAAGGCGATGCCCAGGTAGGCCTGGGGGATGGCGAAGAAACGCTTGGTGAAGGGATAGCTGGCGGCCAGGAACAGGGCCGGCACCGACAGGAGAAGGACCAGCCGGCTGCCCAGGAGCAGCACCAGGACCAGGGAGGCCACGCATAGGCCGGCGAAGAGGGCCAGGGTTTCCTTGATCGTCACCTCGCCGGCGGTGAGGGGGCGTTCCTTGGTGCGCTCGACGTGGCGGTCGAAATCCCGGTCGGCGTAATCGTTGATGACGCAGCCGGCGGAACGCATCAGCACGGTGCCGAGAACGAAGACCCAGGCCACGATCCAGTTGGGATGCCCTTCGGAAGACAGCCACAGGGCCCACAGGGTGGGCCAGAGGAGGAGCAGGATGCCGATGGGTTTATCGAGCCGCATCAGGCGTTCGTACAGGTCCAGCTTGTCGCGGATTTGAGCAAATTTGGTCACGGCGCTTCGGGAATCGGGGGTAAACAGGCTCAATTAGAAGACCTGGAAGCTACTCATGGCAAGGGCAAGCCAGCCGAAAGGCGATATTCACGGCGGATATCCGTCGCCGCCCTCCCCGGAACCCGCTCCCGCCCTCCGCTCCCGGCGCCGTTTACCCATGGACTTGAAGACGGCATAGGGAATCCCCAGGAGCAGCCAGTGGATGCCGCCCATGTCGATAACGATCAAACCGATGCCGATGGCCTTGGCGACGGGAATGGAGCCCAGGGTCCGCAGCATCAGCACCACAAGGAGAGAGCCCAGGATGGGGATGGCCGACGGCGTCCGATAGGATTCCGGCGGGTCCTTGCGAAGCCGATGGACGACCCAGCCGAGGAATATCCTGAAATTCACCAAGCAGATGAACCCGCCAAGGCAAAAGACGGCCCAGGCCAGCCAGAGGAGGACTTCAGGTACGGCATTCAGGTCGCCGGCTGGAATCATGGCCTACCCCTTGTAGCGGACGATGGTGACCGCGCTGTCGGACGCCACCCCGGAGAAGGCCTCCAGCATGACCTCCAGCGCCCCCTGCTGGCCGAATCCCCCGGTCCCCGCCCCGATGACCGGGAAGGCCACCGACCCGTAGCCCTGGCGATTCACCAGTTCCATGGCCGATCTGACTGATTTTCCGATCGATTCCCGGGAGGAACGCCAGAACATGCTGATCCCGGCCACATGGATGATGGCCTTGTAGGGCAACCGCCCCGCCGAGGTGAGAACCGCCCCGCCCAGCGGAATCGGCCCCATGCGGCCCAACTCCCGGAAGGGCTGATAGCCGCCGCGCTTCTTGATCGCCCCGGAAACGCCCTGGGGCACGAGCAACCACCAGGGGATGATGTTCCGGTTCCAGGCATTGACGATGGCGTCTACCGGCTGGTCGAGAAGGTCCCCATCGACGATTCTCGGCGTCACCACGTCACTCCCGCCCCGGACCGCCGGCGGCCCGCCGGTGGGCAAAATTGCCGACCCAATTGGCCACCGCCCCCACCGCGACGGTTTCGGCAAGCCACAGCAGCAGCCACAGCCACCACGGAAAGTCGAATCGGCCGGTGCCATTGCTCAGCAGTACCAGTCCCAACATGGTCATCATCGGCACCTGGATGGCGGCAGCGGCAATGCAGGGGTCCTGCCCCAGGCGCCCGCCCTGGGTGAGGTAGCTGGTGCGCAGATGCATCGCCAATCCAACCACCGCCGCAACCAGGGAGAGGACGCCCAGAAAGTTCTGCATCAGGGCGATGCCTTCATCGGCTCACCAGAAAATCCACTTGATGCAGTAATAGACTCCGGCAATCATCATCCCGTAGGTCAGCAGGGCGGAGACGACCGAGTTCTTGCCCGGGGCCAGGCCGCCGCGGAGGTAGATCGAGGCCATCAGCAAGGCGCCGCCGATGGTGGGAACGAGGAGCATGGGATGGCGCACTTCGGCATCCCAGATGACGCCGAAGGTCTGCTCCACCCAGCCGTTTTCCTGGAAGGCCGACCAGGACAGGCCGCCGATCCCGATGACGATCAAGGTGAATACGACGGTACTCCAAGCCGATCTCAGTCTCTCGTTCATCGCAAGACTCCTTCTGCGCCCATAGCTTGCATATTACATCCCAAGGCCGGCATGTTCGGCGCCTACTTCCAGTCGCCCCGCAGCCCGGCCACGACCGCCTGCAGGTATTCCGGAGAAGCCTGCTCCGGCGGTACCGCCGGAGCGGCCGCCAGCCCGATCTTGGAGAAAAAGCCGCGGCGGAAGGGCTTCTTCATGGCCTCGCCCTCGATGCGGGAGAAGTAACTGCCCCACAGGCCGCGCAGGGACAGGGGAATCACCGGCACCGGCGTCCGTTCCAGGATGCGGCTGAGGCCGGGGCGGAAGGGCTGGAGCTCGCCGTTGCCGGTGATCCCGCCCTCCGGGAAGATGCCCACCAGTTCGCCGGCCGCCAGGGCCGCCGCCACCTCGTCGAAGGCCTTCTCCAGCAGGGCCGGGTCTTCCTTGGCGGAGGCGATGGGAATGGCCCGGCTTTCCCGGAAGACGAAGCGCAGCACCGGCACCTTGAAGACCTTGTGATCCATGACGAAGCGGATGGGGCGCCGGCAGGCGGCCATGATCACCAGGGCGTCCACGTAGCTGACATGGTTGCAGACGATGAGGGCGCCGCCCTCGTCCGGGATGTGCTCGTCGATGCCCTGGCGCTCCAGGCGATAGACGGTGTGGATGAGCATCCAGACGATGAAGCGCTGGAGGAACTCGGGCACCAGGGAGTAGATGTAGATGGCGACCACGGCGTTGAACAGGGCGGTGGCCAGGAACAGTTGCGGAATGGTCAGCCCGAAGCCGAAGAGCAGCATGGACACCCCGGCCGACACCACCATGAACAGGGCGTTCAGGATGTTGTTGGCGGCGATGACCCGGGACTGGTGGCTCTTCTCGCTGCGGGTCTGGATCAGGGCGTAGAGGGGCACAATGTAGAAGCCGCCGAACAGGCCCAGCAGCACCACGTCGGCCAGGCCGCGCCAGTTGGCGGGCTGGACCAGGAAGGCGGCGAAGTCGTAATGGGCGCCATCCACTGGCAGGGCCGGCGAGAAGAAGTAGAGGTCGACGCCGAACAGGGTCAGGCCGATGGCGCCGAAGGGCACCAGGCCGATTTCCACCTTGTGGCCGGAGAGCTTTTCGCACAAGAGCGATCCCAAGCCGATGCCGAAGGAGAAGACGGTGAGGAGCAGGATGAAGACGCTCTCGTCCCCGTGCAGCACTTCCTTGGCGTAGTTGGGGAACTGGGCCAGCACCGTGGCGCCGTAGAACCAGAACCAGGAGATGCCCAGGAGCGACAACCAGACAGTGCGGTTGCCATGGGCGAAGCGCAGGTTGCTCCAGGTCTCGGTCAGGGGATTCCAGTTGATCTTGAGGTCCGGGTCGGCGGCCGGAGAGAGGGGAATGCCGCGGCTCACCCAGTAGCCCAGGACCGCCACCCCGATGACCATGACCGAGGTCGCCACCGGCCCGAAGGACGAGGTGGCCAGCCAGGCGCCGAGGATTTCGCCGGCCAGGATGGCGACGAAGGTGCCCATCTCGATCATGCCGTTGCCGCCCACCAGCTCTTCCTGGCGGAGATGCTGGGGCAGGTAGGAATACTTCACCGGCCCGAACAGGGTGGAATGGACGCCCATCAGGAACAGGGCGCCGACCAGGGGCCACAGCTGGTTGTTCATGAAGCCCCAGGCCGCCAGGATCATGATGCCGATTTCGAACACCTTCACCGCCCGGGCCACGGCGGATTTTTCGAATTTGTCGGCGATCTGGCCGCTGGTGGCGGAAAAGAGGAAGAAGGGCAGGATGAACAGCCCGGGCAGGAGGGTCGCCAGGGTCTTGCCGTCCAGTTCGGTGAGCTGGCCGGCCCGGAAGGTGACCAGGGTGATCAGCGCCGTCTTGAAGACGTTGTCGTTGAAGGCGCCGAGGAACTGGGTGAAGAAGAAGGGGCGGAAGCGTTTCTCCCGCATCAGTTGGAATTGGCTGCTCATGCTCTGCTCTCCCGGAAGCCTATTGTTGTTTGCGGCGTTTGTTGCGGCGGTGCCAGAACCCGACGGCGGTCACCCCGAAGAAGCCGCCGTAGGCCGCCAGGGCGATGGACGAGGGCTCCAGTCCTTCGCCCGGCGCATCAGGATCCTTCAGTTCGGGCGGGAAGGGCCGGGGCGGCACGGGCACTATTTTCCACTGGGATTTGTCTTCCGGGGTCCGTTTCATGTACTCGTCGATGGAAGCCACCGGCGCCTGGCCGAAGGCCCGGGAGGACGGGAACTGGGGAATGCGCACATAGACCAGGGCCTCGATGTCCTCCGCCAACAGGCCCTCGAAGCCCTTGCCCGCGGCCTTGCCGGCCGCGACCCGCTCCAGGATATCCTTGCCCGCCGCCTCGAAGGCGACGAAGGGATAGAGGTCGGTGACCTCCGCCGACATGTAGTCGAAGGCCTTCTTGCCGCTATCCAGGCTGCGGTCCTTGATGGCCATGAAGGGCAGGCCGGCGGCCGCCTTCACCATGCTGGTCGGCCCCTGCTTGGGGATGTTCCAGCCTAGGGAGCGCAGGGTCTCGATACTGATGCCGGCGCAGTTGGCGGTGGCGTGGCGATAGACGAAGTCGTGGCGGTAGAAGTGGTTGAACACCCGGGAGATGGACTCCTGGTAGAGGGCCGGCGCCCGCTCGTCCTTCAGCACCGCCACCAGCATGTAGGAAGGCCGGTACCAGGACTGGCCGCTGTTCAAGTCGGCCATGTAGGCGTCCATGGGCAGGGTAGCGGCGATGATGCCCTTTTCGCTCACGGAATCCAGGTTATAGAAGTTGTTCACCAGCCAGTCGTTCCACTCGCCTTGGGGGCCGAAACGGCCGGTAGCGATGGCGAAGTGGCCGCCGTGGGCCTCGTCGTCATCCCCCTGGGCACCGTTCAGCATCACCGCTAGGACCGGCTTGCCGGACCATTGCAGAGGCTTGGCTCCATCCTTCTGCCAGAGGATTCGGGCAGCCAGGGGCAGTTGGGCGCCGCCGCCGTCGGCCCGCACCAGGGAAGAGAGGGTCTCCCCGGACTGGAGGGGCTTCACCGTCGTGTTGCTCGCGGTGAGGCGGTAATCCTGGGGCCACAGGGTGCGGGCCACGAACTTGCCGCCTTCCATCCTGCCGCGCATGGACAGGGGTCGGCCGGCGAAGTGGCGGCGGCTGCTTTCGTCGTAATAGGACAGGTTGCTGTCGATCTTGGGGACCACCGCAAAGGGCACCCAGTTTTCGGCCCCATCAAACATGGCTCCACCGGTCGTCGGCTCGATCTTCCAGCCATCGGCCTGGAGGGGCGAGCCCACCCAGACCAGGGGCGGACGCTGGGGCGCGGCCTTGCCGTCCCGGCCCTTGGCCCATTCCGCCACATCCGCCTGGGCCGGGTGGCCCTTGGAAAAATCGGCCGGATTCTGCTTCGGCACGGCCACCACGTCGTTTTGGAAATACCAGAGGGCCTGGGGAATGGTGGGGCAGTCGGCGCACTTGCCGTCTACCAACCGGAAGTCGCCGGCGGCGTGGAGGCCGAAGCGGCCGGATTCGAGGGCGCTGCGCACATCGGACGGCGCATCGGCCCCATGGGCAGAGAGGGTCAGGAAGAAGGAAAGGATCGCTCCTGCACCGGGTCGAGTCAGATTTCTCATCATTTCTCCCAATTCGTTTCGGGTTATAGCCATGTTCATTGCAAGCGGATCACAAGACGCTTGGATTCCGGGTCTTTCTTGGTCAGGAAGGCGGCCAGGGACTCGACGGTGACCGTGTCGATCTGCCCGTTCATGCGGCGGTCCGTGGGATGGTCGTCGAAGGCGATATTGGCCTTGAACATCCGCCCCCCGAGCCGGGACAGGGCCGGCACCGGGAGCGTCGTCGGGGTGTAGCCGTTGTCCCTCAGCCATTGCTGGGCTTCGCCCCGGCCGGTGAAATGCTGGTCGGCCAGGGCTTCCGCCATGACTTCCAGCACCCATTGATTGGAATTCTGGTAACGGGTGCCGAAGGGGTAGGCCACCATGCTGTACCGGGCGTGGTGGAAAGCCGCCCCGGTGCCGTCCGCCAGGCGCTCCACCAGGCGCTGCTGCACCGCCTCCGAGGGAATAAGGGCTATGGCGTC
>DASRUX010000400.1:0-3913 GCA_035655235.1 Rhodocyclaceae bacterium
AGCCACGAAATCCGCACCCCCATGAACGGCATCCTGGGCATGGCCCAGCTTCTCCTCATGTCCGAGCTGTCCGACCAGGAGCGCCAGGATTACGCCCGCACCATCCTCAATTCGGGCCAGACCCTGCTCACCCTCCTGAACGACATCCTGGACCTTTCCAAGATCGAGGCCGGCAAGCTGGAGCTGTCGCCGGTTTCCTTCGAACCCCGCCAGCTGGTGGGGGAAATCGCCGCCCTCTTCGCCGCCCCCGCCCATGCCAAGGGGCTGACCATCGATTCCGTCTGGAACGGTCCGGCGGGCGGGCGTTACCGGGCCGATGCCATCCGGGTGCGGCAGATGTTGTCCAACCTGGTGAGCAATGCCATCAAGTTCACCGACCATGGCTTCGTGCGGGTGAGCGCGGCGGAAATCCAGCGCCAGGGGGACGAGGCCATCCTCGAATTCGCCATCGTGGACAGCGGCGTGGGAGTAGCGCAAGAGAACCAGTACCTCCTGTTCCGGCCCTTCTCCCAGGTGGATAGCTCCCGGACCCGGGAACACGGCGGCACCGGCCTGGGGCTTTCCATCGTCCGCAGCCTCGCCAAGCTCATGGGCGGCGACGTGGGGGTGGAGAGCATGGCCGGCGTCGGCTCGCGCTTCTGGTTCCGCATCCGGGTCGCCGTTCCGGCCGCGGACGAGGACCGCCGCCGGGCCGACCGGCTCAGCGCCAGGGACGGGGGCCGGGTCTGGGCCAAGTGGATGGGCCATGTGCTGGTGGTGGAAGACAACCGCACCAACCGCAAGGTGGTGGAAGGGCTCCTCAAGAACCTGGGGGTGGAGGCCCGCTCCGTGGAGAACGGCCAGGAGGCGGTGGACGCCATCACCGGCGGCGAGCGGCCATCCCTGGTGCTGATGGACGTGCAGATGCCGGTCATGGACGGTTTCGAGGCGACCCGGCAAATCCGCCGCTGGGAATCGGCATCCGGCCAGCCGCGCCTGCCCATCATCGCCTTGACCGCCAGCGCCTTCGACGAGGACCACCACAACTGCACGGCGGCGGGCATGGACGATTTCCTGTCCAAGCCCATCAATGTGGCCGACCTGACCGCCATCCTGGGCAAGTGGATGGAGAAGGCCGTCCTGAAGGGCTGAAAGGCTACTCCCGGCCCTCCACCTTCCGGCTCTCGGCCTTGACGTAGCCTTCCTCGTCCAGGGGGGAGGCTACCGACCGGCGGGCCAGGATTTCGAAACTCTCCGCATCCACCGCCTGGGAGAACAGGAAGCCCTGGTACTGGTCGCATCCCGCCTGGTCCAGGAAGGCCTTCTGGTCCAGGGTTTCGACTCCCTCGGCGATGACATCCAGGGAAAGGGTGTGCCCCAGGTTGATGACGGCATTGACGATGGCCGCGTCGCTGCCGTTGGCGGGCAGGCCGCGGACGAAGGAACGGTCGATCTTGAGCTTGTGGATGGGGAAGTTCTTCAGGTAGGCAAGGCTGGAATAGCCGGTGCCGAAATCGTCGATGGACAGCCGCACCCCGAGCTGGGCCAAGGCATTGAGGCGGAGCAGGGCGTCGTCGGCATCCTGGATGAGGATGGATTCGGTCAGCTCCAGCTCCAGCGCCTCCGGCTGCAGCCCGTGTTGGCGGATTTCCCGGGCCACGGACAGGGCGAAGTCGGGCTTCTGGAATTGCAGGGCCGAGACATTGACGGCCACGGTCAGGTCGATGCCCTTGTGCAGCCAGCGGGCCGTCTGCTTGATCGCCTCCGTCAGGACCCATTCGCCGATGGGAACGATGAAGCCGGTCTGCTCGGCGATGGGGATGAACTGGTCGGGGGTGATCAGGCCCTGCTCCGGGTCGTACCAGCGGATGAGGGCCTCGGCCCCGATGATGCAGCCGGTGGTATCCACCTGGGGCTGGTAATGGAGCCGGAAATGCCCCTGGTCCAGGGCCTGGCGCATGGCCTGGTCGCGCTTCATGCGGGCCAGGAGGTCCACGTTCATCTGCCGCTGGTAGAAGCGGTAGCCCGCCCGGCCCCGTTCCTTCACCTGGTACATGGCGGTGTCGGCATTCTTGATCAGCTCGTCCGCATTGGCGCCGTCGGCGGGGTAGAGGACGATGCCGATGCTGCAGGTCAGGGCGAAGGTCATGTTGTCCAGGGCCACCGGATTGGCCAGGGATTCCAGGATGCGCCGGGCGATCATCTCGGTCTGGTGCTGGTCCACCTCGTGCAGCACCAGGACGAATTCGTCACCCCCCAGGCGGGCGGCGGTGTCGATGGGCCGCAGGCAGGTCTTGATGCGCTCCGCCGCGGTCACCAGCACCCGGTCGCCGAAGGCATGGCCGAGGGAATCGTTGATCTGCTTGAAGTGGTCCAGGTCGATGAACAGCACGGCGAAGGAGCGGCCTTCCCGGGCGGCGCTTTTCAGGGCGACATCGATCCGGTCCCCCAGGAGCAGGCGGTTGGGCAGGCCGGTCAGGGCATCGTGGTAGGCCAGTTCCTCGATGCGCAGCTTGGCGGTCTGCCGCTCGGTCAGGTCCTTGAAGAAGACCAGGTGCTGGGGGCCGCTTTCGTCGTCGTCCACCGCATTGACCACCGAGCAGAGGATGGGGTTGGTGGTGCCGTCCTTCCGCCGTTGCAGGATTTCCCCTTCCCAGTAGCCGTTGTCCAGGAGGCGGACCTTGAGCAGCTCGAAGAAATTGCCCTCGCCGGAACGGTCGAGCAGGTCGCCGATGCTGAGGCCGGGGAGCTCCTCCTCGCCGTAGCCGGTCAGGCGCACCGCTTCGGGGTTGGCGGCGACGATGCGGTAATCGGCGTCGGTGATCAGGATGGCGTCCAGGGTCGAGGCGAAGACCTTGGCGGCCAGCTCCAGCCGGCGCTGGTCGGCGAGGCGCCGGGTGATGTCCCGGAAGGAATAGACCCGGCCGATGGCGTGGCCCCGGGCGTACTGGGGCAGGGACACCCGCTCCAGCACCCGGCCGGAGCGCAGGTGGATCACGTCGGTGCCCTCCAGCAGCGGCGAGGCGCGGTAGGCGGCCAGGCGGGAGGCATCGGCCTCCCCGTCCGCCACGTTGTCCGCCAGCCAGGCGTGGACGGCGGCATCGTCCCGCTGGGTCAGCAGGTCGTAGGGGATGTCCCAAAGCTCGGCGAAGCGGTGGTTGTAGCTGCGGATGCCGTTATCCGGGTCCACCACCAGGATGCCGTCGGCGGTGGATTCCAGGGTGGCCCGCAGTTCGGCCACGATCTTTTCCAGCTCGTCCTCCACCCGCCGCTGGCCGCTCTGGTCGGTGATGCCCACCAGGTAGAAGGGCGGGGTGTCCTTGGGCACGATGCGGGTCACCCGGCGTTCCACGTCCAGGATGAAGCCGTCGGGGCGGCGCAGCAGGCTGGCGGAGCGGATCTGGTCCGACAGGCCGGCGGCGCATTCTTCCCAGAAGAACAGGTCTTCCGGGGTGCCGACGAACTGGGTGACGGAATGGCCCACCAGGTCTTCCGGTCCGACGCCCAGCAGCTTGCAGGCATTGCGGTTGACCGCGATGACGCGGAGGTCGCCGCAGTCCACCAGCAACACCGCTTCCAGCAGGCCTTCGATCAGGATTTGCCAGTCGGCCCGGGTCTTCATGGGTTGGCTCCGCCCAATTCGGCGTAGGGCGCCCGTTCGAAGAAGTAGCAGAAGCGCTGCCGGGGGGACAGGTAGTCCATGCTGGCCTTGGGCAGTTGCAGGGGCTTCAAGGCCCGCCGGATGCCGATTTCGGGGAGGTCGGCCAGGTCTTCCTCCCTGGCCTCTTCCCGGGCGACGCCCGGGGTGTGGATGATGACCCGGGGCTTCAAGGGGCGGGACGGGGAGACGGAAATCACCAGGGCGTAGCGGTCGTCGGAGAGCTGGACCAGGGAGCCGGGGGGATAGACCCCCATCAGGCGGAGGAAGGTATTC
>DASRUX010000401.1:0-3373 GCA_035655235.1 Rhodocyclaceae bacterium
CTCATGGTCCCCGGCCGGGAAGCGGATACCCAGGTGACCGCCCATCTGCGCCAGCTCGGTCTGGTGCCCAGGGAATTCATCCACATCCATCCGGCTTCCCGCTGGTTCTTCAAGTGCTGGCCCGCTGAGCGCATGGCCGGCCTTATCCGCCTGCTCCAGGCCGACGGCCATCAGGTCGTCCTGACCGCCGCCCCGACCCGGGACGAGCTGGCCATGGTGAAGGACATCCAGTCCCGGCTGGAAAAGCCGGTGCCGAGCCTGGCCGGCAAGTTGAGCCTGAAGGAGATGGCGGCCCTCACCGGCAAGGCCAAGCTCTTCGTCGGCGTCGATTCCGCCCCCATGCACATCGCCGCCGCCGTGGGCACGCCCACCGTGGCCCTTTTCGGGCCTTCCGGCGACAAGCAGTGGGGCCCCTGGGGCATCCCCTTCCGGGTGGTGGCGAGCGACCGCCATCACTGCCGTCCCTGCGGCATCGACGGCTGCGGCGGCGGCAAGGTGAGCGACTGCCTGGTGAGCCTGACGCCGGAACAGGTTCATGCCGCGGTGCGGGATGTGCTGGCGGAAAGCTCCGCCCTGCTCAACCTGGACAAGACCGTCCGCATACCCAAGGCATTGCCCATCGCCTCCGCTCCCCCCGGCCCGCGCCCGGAATGAAGCTGGCCATCGTCCGCCAGCGCTACAACCCCTACGGCGGGGCGGAGCGCTTCGTGGAGCGCGCCCTGGAGGCCCTGGCCGGGCAGGGGGCCGAGATCAGCCTCATCACCCGCAGCTGGGAAGGGGCGCCCAAGGCGGGTTTCCGCCAGATCATCTGCGATCCCTCCTATTCCCGCCTGCTGGGCGGCCGGGCAGCCCGGGACAAGAGCTTTGCCCAGGCCGCCGCCGCCGAGATGGCCAGGGGCGGCTACGACATCACCCAGTCCCACGAGCGCATTCCCGGCTGCATGGTCTTCCGGGCCGGCGATGGCGTCCATGCCGCCTGGCTGCGGCACCGCGCCCGGGTGCTCGGCCCGCTCCAGCGTCTGGGGCAGAAGCTGTCCGCCTATCACCGCTACGTCCTGGGGGCGGAAGCCGCCATGTTCGCCCACCCGGCCCTCAAGGCGGTGATCTGCAATTCCCACATGGTGGCCGACGAGGTGGCGGCCTTCTACGGCGTGCCCCGGGAAAAGCTCCAGGTCATCTACAACGGAGTCGATACCGAGGCTTTCCATCCCCGGCTGGCGGACGAGTTCCGGGCTTCGACCCGGGCCGGCCTGGGTATCCCGGAAGATGCGCCGCTGCTCCTCTACGTCGGCAGCGGCTTCGAACGGAAGGGCGTGCCCCAGCTCCTGCGGGCCTTCGCGGCCATGGGGCGCCAGGACGCCCATCTTCTGGTGGTGGGTGCCGACCGCAAGTTGAAAGCCATGGAATCCCTGGCGGCCAGCCTGGGGCTGGGCGGGCGGGTGCGTTTCACCGGGCCGCTGAAGGTCGTGAAGCCCTATTACGGCGCCGCCGACGGCTTCGTCCTGCCCACCCTCTACGATCCTTGCCCCAACGCCGCCCTGGAAGCCCTGGCTTGCGGCCTGCCGACGGTGACCAGTACCACCTGCGGCGCCCGGGAGTGGATTCGGGCCGGGGAAAACGGCTGGGTGGTGGATGCCATCGACCGGGACGAGCTGGCCGCCCGCCTGGACGGCCTCGCCGGCCTGGCCGGCAACCCGGCGGCCCGCCTGGCGGCTAGGGAAGCGGTCGCCCACCTGACCCTGGAAGCCATGGCCGGGCGCCTACTGGCCCTCTACGGCGACTTGGCTGCGGCTTAGTTGCGGCAATAGGTATAATCCCTTCTTTTTCGCTTTTTCATCATGTATTTGTCCTCCGAAGTCGTTGCCGTTGTCGGTCTCGGTTATGTCGGCTTGCCCCTGGCCGTCGAGTTCGGCAAAAAGGTGGAGACCGTGGGTTTCGACGTTTCGGAGCGCAAGGTGAATCTGCTGCTGGCGGGGCAGGACCCCACCGGCGAGGTCGGGCCCGAGGGGCTGAAGGCGGCCGTCCGCCTGACTGTTACCGCCGACCCGAGCCAATTGTCCCGGGCCGACTACATCGTGGTGGCCGTGCCGACTCCGGTGGATGAGGCCCATCGCCCCGATTTCTCCCCCCTGGTGGGCGCCTCCGAACTGGTCGGCCGCCACATGAAGCGGGGCGCCATCGTCATTTACGAATCCACCGTCTATCCCGGCGCTACCGAAGAGGTCTGCGTGCCGGTGCTGGAGCAGTTTTCCGGCATGAAGTGGGGCGCCGACTTCCAGGTGGGGTACTCCCCCGAGCGCATCAATCCGGGCGACCGGGAGCACACCCTCACCACCATTACCAAGGTGGTTTCCGGCGATAGCCCCGTAACCCTGGACAAGGTGGCCGCCCTCTACGAATCCGTGGTCAAGGCCGGGGTGTACCGGGCCTCCGGCATCAAGGTGGCCGAGGCCGCCAAGGTGATCGAGAACTCCCAGCGGGACCTCAACATCGCCTTCATGAACGAGCTGGCCATCATTTTCGACCGCATCGGCATCGACACCACCGAAGTCCTCCAGGCGGCCGGCACCAAGTGGAATTTCCTGCCCTTCCGCCCGGGTCTGGTGGGCGGCCATTGCATCGGGGTCGATCCCTATTACCTGACCCACAAGGCCGAGATGCTGGGCTACCACCCGGAAGTCATCCTGGCCGGCCGGCGCATCAACGACAGCATGGGCAAGTTCGTGGCCGAGAAGACGGTCAAGCTCATGATCCATTCCGGCTGCAACATCCGCGGCGCCAAGGTCACCGTGCTGGGCCTCACCTTCAAGGAAAACTGCCCCGACGTGCGCAATTCCAAGGTGCCCGACATCGTCCGGGAACTGGAGAGCTACGGCGTCGAAGTGGCGGTCTGCGACCCGGTGGCCGATGCCGCCGAGGCCGCCCACGAATACGGCCTCATCCCGGTCCCCCAGGCTTCCCTCCAGCCGGCCGATGCCGTGGTGGTGGCCGTGGGCCATCGGGAATTCGCCGGCATGGCGCCCGCCGCCATGGCCGCCTTCGCCAAGTCGGGCGGGGCGGTGGTGGATGTGAAGTCGGTCCTCGATCCCCAAGCCTACGCCGCCGCCGGCTACAGCTTCTGGCGCCTGTAATCCATGTCCAGCCAAGAATCATCCCAGGCGACCAATCGCCAGCTTTACTTCCGCCTGCTCAGCTACGTCCGGCCCTATTGGAAGGCCTTTGCCGTCGCCATCGCCTGTATGGCGGCGTCGTCCATCGTCGAGCCGGCCTTCCCGGCCCTGATGAAATACCTGCTGGACGACGGCTTCGCCAAGGCGGCCGGTGCCTGGGACTGGATCAAGTATCCGGCGGCCATTTTCGGCATCTTCCTGGC
>DASRUX010000402.1:0-4953 GCA_035655235.1 Rhodocyclaceae bacterium
ACGAAGATACCCAGGAAGATAAGGAGGGGCGTGACGATCCAGGCGATTTCCAGGGGGCGGTAGCCGGCGGGGGGATCGCTGCGGTCCGCCCGGGAGCCTCGCCGGTAGCGGATGGAGAAGAAGAGGATGAGGGCCGCCACCGCCACGGCGACCAGGCCGGTGATCACGAAGACGCCCAGGAAGACCCGGTCCACCGCCGCCGCCTGGGTGGAAGCCGCCACCGGCAGGAGCTGGATGCCGCTCATGCCCTCCTCCCCGACCGACGGCGCCAGATCCAGAGGCCCAGCCCGAGGGCGATTGCCAGGCAGACGGCACGCACCGCCGCCATGGCTGCCCCGCTGTAGCGGCCCGTGACGGGGTCGTAGTGGGAACAGAGAAGCAGTAGCCGGTCGGCAAGGGTCCCTACTCGGCCGGTGGCGGCCGCCTCAAGGGCAATGCGCAGCTCCCGGGGCGGGAAGCGGACGCCTTGGAAATAGCGGGATATCCGGCCATCTGGGGTCGCCACCAGGAAGCCGGCGGGATGGATGTACTGGCCTTGCGCTCCGTCCCAGGCATAGGGGAAGCCGGCTTCGGCCGCCAGGCGCGCCGTCGCCTCCCGGTTGCCGGTGAGAAAATGGGCCGACACTCCAGGAGCGAGGATGGGCAGGTAGGCGTCTCGCCGCCGCCGGGCTTCGGCCGGCCCATCCCGCGGGTCGATGCTCACGGCCAGGAGGCGGTAGTGGGAACCGGGCAGGTCCGCCTGGGCCAGCGCCTCCAGGACGCCGTCCAGGAGCGTGCTGCACAGGTTGGGACACTGGAAGTAGCCCAAGACGATGACCGCCGGCCGGCCTTCGAGCAGGTCGCCAAGCCGCACTCCTCGGCCCGCTTCGTCCACCAGGCCCAGGTCCAGGGGCAGCGGGGCACCGATGCGCTGGGTGATTTCCAAGGCATTGGGCGGGACGGCAGCCCCGGCCGGGAGGGCGCCGAGGCAGAACAGGCAGAGCAGGAGCCGGATCATGGCCGCCGCCCCTTTTGCCGCTCCACCATCATGGCCATGGCCGCCTCGATAGGAATCCGCACCGTGCCGGCCCGCCGGTCTACCCAGGCGTAGTCGTGGAGCAGCTTTTCCTTTTCCGCAAAGTAGGCGGCCCTTTCGTCCTGGGGGGCCGACTGGAGGCGGGGGGCGTCGGAGGGGAAGCGGCCGGAGCCGCTGGGGCTCGTGTCGGCGGGGATGTGCCAAATCGCCAGCAGCCCCCGGCAGGCGAACACGACTAGGGCCAGGGCCACCAGGATCACGGCTGCCACCCGGAGGACGGCCGGGGCGTGGATGCCGCCGGTTTCAACGTCTGGCCGGTCCATGTCAGGCATCCAGGAGCCTCCCCGTGAGCCAGGGCAGGGCTCCCGAAGGCGCCAGGGCGACGCACAGGGCACCGATCCCCAGGGTGGTCGCCGGCAGCAGCCAGATCAGCATCGCCCCATCCAGCCGGTGGGCAACCGAGGGCAGGACCAGCCACCCGAGATCCAGCAGATGGCCGGCCAGCAGCCCGGTCGCCACCCAGGCCAGGGCCTGGGGCGACTCCTTCAGCCGCCGGAACAGCAGGGCGAAGAACGGAATGGCGAACTGGCCCAGGACGACCAGCAGCCCCAGGAGGAGCCAGGGCACCTCCCGCCGAGCCACGTACCAGGCAATCTCGTGGGGCAGGTTCTCGGACCAGATGATGAGGAACTGGGCAAAGGCGCAGTAGGCCCAGATCAGGACGTAGGTGAAGAGGAGATTGCCCAGGTCCCGCCTCACTCCCGGGCCGACGGTCGGGGAGAGCGCCAGGACGGCCAACGCGAGGCCGCCCAGCGCCTGCCCGGCCACCACCTCCAGCCCGAAGATGCTGGAATGCCAGAGGGGCATTACGGACATGATCCAGTCCACCGCCGCGATGCTCGCCGAGATTCCATAGGCGATGAGGGCGGCGGCGGCGAAGGGGCCGGAGCGTTCCAGCCGGGGCTGCCGGGCGGCCCAGGCCAGAATATTCCAGAAAATCAGGATGGCGGCGGCACGAACCATGAAGGGCCCCGGTTGCAGCCAGCCGCTCTTGAAGCCCGGCGACGACTGTTCGCCCGTCCAGCGGGCGCTGCCCAGGGAGGCGTCAGCAGCCCAGGGGTAGAGGCTCGCCATCCCGACGGCGACCGGCAGGAAGAGCACCGCCAAGGTGGGCAGAATGCCCGAGAAGGCCAAGAGTGGCCGACGGATGGCCTCGCCCCAGGCGCCGCCGGTGAGGTTGTGAATCCAGACGCTGGCCAGCCCGCCCAGGGCGAGCCCCAGCCAGAAGCTCCAGGCCACCAGCCAGGCGGCCAGGAAGGTGGTCCGGTCGATCCACCAGGCGGGCAGGCAGACGGCCAGCAGGACCGCCCCAAGAACGCCCAGACGACGGCGGAAGGCGGGGGTCATCGTCCCTCCCCCGTCCGGGCGGCCAGTTCCCGCCGGGCCGCTTCCGGCAGGTCGGCGGCCTTCGCCTGCTGGGAGAGCTGCAGGGCCCGGATGTAGGCGACGATGGCCCAGCGGTCGGCGGGCTCCACCCGGTCGGCGTAGGAATACATGATGCCGTAGCCCCGGGTGATGACGTCGAAGAAGTGGCGGTCCGGCGCCTGCCGCAGGCGCTCGTCGTGGTAGGAGGGCGGATGGGGGAAGCCGCGGCGGGCCACCAGGCCGTCCCCGTCCCCCACCGGGCTGTGGCAGGGGACGCAGTAGATGGCGTAGCGATCCCTGCCCCGTTCCAGCAATTCCGTGGTGATGGCGTAGGGAATGGCCCGGGCCGCCAGGGCTTCCCGGTCCCGCCGGATTTGTTCGCTGCCGGCCTGCCCACTGCTGGTGCCGGCGAAGGCGCCCCGGGCGTAGGGAACGGCTTCCGGCGGCGGGGTTCGGGCCGAGGTGCCGTCGGGGAACAGGGGGCTGGCGGCGAAGGGCTTGTAGCGGGGCTGGTCGTACATGTTGTGCATGGCCTTTTCGCAGCCGGCCAGGGCCATGCAGCCCAGCAGGAAAGGGACGGCCGCCTTCATTCCGGCACCTCCCACACCTTCATGGCCCGTTGCTTTTCCAGGAAGGCCCGGGCCGCCTCGGCTTCCAGCCCTTCCGCCCCCGGCCGCAGGCAGAGGAAGAAGCGATTGCGGCTGGCCAGGTCGAATTCCCGGATTTCGAAGAGGGGGTGGCGCAGCCGGGGCAGGCCGTTGGCGGCCACCATGCCCACCACCGCCGCCAGGGACGCCCCCAGGATGATGAGGGCCAGGGTGGCGGGGATGAAGGCGGGCCAGCTGTTCAGGGGCCGCCCACCGACATTGATGGGATAGGAGATCACCGCCGAATACCACTGCATGGCGAAGGCGCCGATTCCTCCGACCAGGCCGCCCATGAAGGTGATGCGGGGCATGGCGTTGCGGGTGAAGCCCACCGCTTCGGCCAGCCCCTCCACCGGAAACGGGGAATAGGCCTCCACTCCGTAACCCGCCTGCCGGGCCGCCGTGGCCGCCGCGACCAGTTCGTCGGCGGTGGGGAATTCGGCCAGGAGCCCGTAGAGGGAGGATTGGAGGCTCATCCGCCCTCCTCCGCACTTTCCTTGGCCAGCAGGCGCATCTCGGCGATGGAGATGGCCGGCAGGAGCCGCAGGAACATGAGGAAGAGCCAGACGAAGAAGGCGATGGAGCCGAACAGGAAGGTCCAGTCCCAGGCGGTGGGCCGGAAGATGCCCCAGGCCGAGGGCATGAAGTC
Source organism: Rhodocyclaceae bacterium (assembly GCA_035655235.1). Lineage (GTDB taxonomy): Bacteria > Pseudomonadota > Gammaproteobacteria > Burkholderiales > Rhodocyclaceae > JAGTRP01. Next base: position 3,737 of record DASRUX010000402.1, read on the forward strand.
GTGGTAGAGGCTGGTGACCACGATGAGGAAGCGCTCCATCCACATGCCCAGGTTCACCAGGAGGCTCGCCACGAACAGGGCCGGGATGCTGCGCCGCATCCGCCGCCACCAGAAGAGCTGGGGCACCAGGACATTGCAGGCCAGCATGGCCCAATAGACCGGCGCATAGACCCCGGTCAGGCGCTGGACGGTAACCGCCTGCTCGAAGCGGTCGCCGCTGTAGAAGGCGGTGAAGGCCTCGGCGCCGTAGCTGTAGATGACGATCCAGCTGGTTGCCAGGATCACCTTGGCGGCGTACTCCAGGTGTCTTGGCGTGATGAAGTCCTCCAGGCCGAAGGCCTTGCGCAGGGGAATGGCCAGGGTGAGGACCATGGCGAAGCCGGAAAAGAGCGCCCCGGCCACGAAATAGGGCGGGAAGATGGTGGAGTGGTAGCCCGGGGTGTTGCCCACGGCGAAATCCAGGGACACCACCGAATGGACCAGGACCACCAGGGGCGTAGCCAGCCCGGCCAGGAGCCAGTAGGCGTGCTCGTAGCGGGCCCAGTGCCGGGCCTCGCCCCGCCAGCCCAGGGCCAGGAGCCCATAGGCGCGGCGCCTGGCCGGGGTCTCCGCCCGGTCCCGAAGGGTGGCGAGGTCCGGGATCAGCCCTACGTACCAGAAGAGGAGCGAGACGGTAAGGTAGGTGCCGATGGCGAAGAAATCCCAGACCAGGGGACTGCGCCACTGGGGCCACAGGTCCATCACGTTGGGGTAAGGCATCAGCCAGTAGAAGAACCAGGGCCGCCCCAGGTGGAGGATGGGAAAGAGCCCGGCGATGCCCGCGGCGAAGAGGGTCATGGCCTCGGCGAAGCGGTTGATGGAGGTGCGCCAGCGCTGGCGCAGCAGGTAGAGGACGGCGGAGATGAAGGTGCCGGCGTGGCCGATGCCGATCCACCACACGAAATTGCCGATGGCGTAGCCCCAGGCCACGGGGATATCGACGCCCCAGATGCCCACTCCCTTGGCGAACAGCCAGGCGCTCGCCCCGAAGAAGGTGACGGTGCCGGCGAAGGTAATCCCGAAAAGCGCCCACCAGGACCAGTGGTTTGACCGGGTGAGGACCAGGTCGGCGATCTTGTCGGAAATGCTGGCGTAGCCCCAGCCGCCTTTCAGGACGCCGATATCTCGAGAGACGGGGGGCTGGGCCGGCATGTCACGACCCCGCCAGGTCCGGGTCC
>DASRUX010000403.1:0-3149 GCA_035655235.1 Rhodocyclaceae bacterium
GATTCGGCTCACCGAAGACGGCCAGGCCTACTTTGAGCGTTGCCGCCTGGCCCTGGCGGAAATCGACGAGGCGGAGCGCTTGGTGACCGGCAATCAGGCGGAACCCAGTGGACTGCTCCGTATCAGCGTTCCCACCACCTACGGCCATTACCGGGTGTTGCCGTGCCTGCCGGAGTTCCTGGGGCGCTATCCCGGAATCCGGGTCGAAACGAACATTTCCAACCGCCAGATCGATTTTGTGGACGAGGGCTACGATCTGGCGATCCGCCTGGGTGAGCCGCCGGATTCGGGGCTGGTCGCCCGCCGCCTTGAGGATGCGGAACTGGTCGTGGTCGCCGCGCCGTCCTATCTGCAGCGGCGGGGTGTCCCGGATAGCCTGGAGGCTCTGCGGCAGCACGACTGCATCCAGTTCATCCTGCCCCGCACCGGCCGGTCCATGGCCTGGATATTCCGGGACCGGGGCAAGGACGTGGATTTTGCCTTCGACAGCCGGGCGCTGGTGTCCGACGACGTGCTGGGTTGCGTCACCCTGGCCCGGGCGGGCGGTGGGCTGTTCCAGATCTACCGCTTCATCGTGGAGGACGACCTGAGGCAGGGGAGGTTGGTGGAGGTACTCCAGGACTACGGCGGCCGATCCCGACCCTTTTCCATCCTCTATCCCCAGAACCGCCACCTCTCCGCCAAGGTGCGGGCCTTTGTGGATTTCATGCTGGAATCGGCCCGAGGCTGATCCACTTCTGCCTCCCGGCGAGCCGGCAAGTTGGCTGCGGTATAATGGCGGGCTTTTCGCCAATACCGTCCCATACTCCCCACCATGGCCGACCTCCTTTGCCTCAAGGGCGACCCCGCCTTTTCCGCTTTCCGCCTGCAACGCCTGCAATCCCGCCTGACCGCGGCCCTGCCCGACATCGAGGCCGTGGCTGCCGACTACTGGCATTTCGCAGCCCTGCGGCGGCCCCTGTCGGCCGAGGATCGGCAGAAGCTGGCGGCCCTGCTGGAAGAGAAGCCGGCGGCTGCCGAAGCCGGGGAGCTGTTCCTGGTGACCCCCCGCATCGGCACCATCTCCCCCTGGTCCTCCAAGGCCACCGATATCGCCTGGAACTGCGACCTGGACGCCATCGAGCGCATCGAGCGGGGCATCGCCTACCACCTGACGGTGAAGGGCGGCCGGGCCCTGACCGCCGACGAGCGCAAGACCGCCGCGGCGCTGCTCCACGACCGCATGACCGATTCCGTGCTGGCGGGCTTCGACGCCGCCGGCGAGCTGTTCCGCCATTTCGAGCCCAAGCCCCTTGCCACCGTGGATGTGCTGAAGGGCGGCAAGGCGGCCCTGGTGGCGGCTAATAGCACCCTGGGCCTGGCCCTCTCCGACGACGAGATCGACTACCTCCTCGACATCTTCACCAATGCCGGCCGCAACCCGACCGACGTGGAACTGATGATGTTCGCCCAGGCCAACTCCGAGCACTGCCGGCACAAGATTTTCAACGCCTCCTGGGTGATCGACGGCGAGAAGAAGGACAAGACCCTGTTCGGCATGATCCGGGAAACCCATCAGGCCCATCCTGAGGGCACGGTGATGGCGTACGCCGATAACGCCTCCATCATCGAAGGCGCTGAGATCGCCCGCTTCTATCCGGAGGCCGACGGCACCTACACCTACAAGCAGGAAGTCACCCACATCCTGACTAAGGTGGAGACCCACAACCACCCGACCGCCATCTCTCCCTTCCCCGGCGCCTCCACCGGCTCCGGCGGCGAAATCCGGGACGAGGGCGCCACCGGCAAGGGTTCCAAGCCCAAGGCCGGCCTGTGCGGCTTCTCGGTCTCCAACCTGAATATCCCCGACGCGCCCCAGCCTTGGGAAAAGGCCTACGGACGGCCTGGCCGCATCGCCTCCGCCCTGGACATCATGATCGAGGGCCCCATCGGCGCCGCCGCCTTCAATAACGAATTCGGCCGCCCGAACCTGACCGGTTATTTCCGCTCTTACGAGCAGGACGTGCCCGTCAATGGTGAAAAATTCGTGCGCGGCTACCACAAGCCCATCATGATTGCCGGCGGCCTGGGCAGCATCCAGGCCCAGCAGTCCTTCAAGGCCGAAACCCTGCCGGTGGGCACCCTGTTCATTCAGCTGGGCGGTCCGGGCATGCTCATCGGCCTGGGAGGCGGCGCCGCGTCGTCCATGACCGCCGGCGTCAATGCCGAGGACCTGGACTTCGCCTCTGTCCAGCGGGGCAATCCGGAAATCCAGCGCCGCGCCCAGGAGGTCATCGACCGCTGCTGGCAGATGGGCGCCAACAACCCCATCCTCTCCATCCATGACGTGGGTGCCGGCGGCGTCTCCAACGCCCTGCCGGAGCTGGCCCATTCCGGCGGCGTCGGCGCCAAGTTCGACCTGCGCAAGGTGCCCATCGAGGAGCCGGGCATGTCCCCGGCCGAGATCTGGTCCAACGAATCCCAAGAACGCTACGTCCTGGCCCTGCCGCCGGAGCGCCTGGCCGAGTTCCGTGCCCTGTGCGAGCGGGAGCGCTGCCCCTTCGCCGTGGTCGGTGAGGCCACCGGCGACGGCCACCTGACCGTCACCGACGACCATTTTGGCGTCAATCCCGTCGATATGGAAATGGAAGCCCTGCTGGGCAAACCGCCCCGCATGACCCGGGACGTGGCCCACCTGCCGCCCACCTACGTGGAATTCGACGCCGCCGCCTTCGAACTGAAGGATGCCGCCTACCGGCTGATGAAGCTGCCCACCATCGCCGATAAGACCTTCCTCATCACCATCGGCGACCGTTCCGTCGGCGGCATGACTGCCCGGGACCAGATGGTCGGGCCCTGGCAGGTGCCGGTGGCCGACGTGGCCGTCACCCTCATGGGTTACCAGGGTTACCTGGGCGAAGCCTTCGCCATGGGCGAGCGCACTCCGGTGGCCGTCCTCGACGCCCCGGCTTCCGGCCGCATGGCGGTGGGCGAGTCCATCACCAACCTGGTGGCCGCCGACGTGGGCGATATCGGCAAGATCAAGCTCTCCGCCAACTGGATGGCCCCCTGCGGCGTGCCGGGCGAAGATGCCCGCCTGTACGACACCGTGGCGGCCGTCTCCGAGCTGTGCAAGTCCCTGGGCGTTTCCATTCCGGTGGGCAAGGATT
>DASRUX010000404.1:0-14483 GCA_035655235.1 Rhodocyclaceae bacterium
AGCCGCTCACCGGTCCCTTGACCCTGGAAGGCGCCATCGCCCGGGCGGTCAAGTACAACCTGGAGCGACGCACCCGCATGATGGAAGAGGCCGTCGCCCTGGGCCAGCTGGAAGTGGGCAACTACGACCTGCTGCCCAAGCTGGTGGCCTCCGCCGGCTACCGGGACCGGGACAAGGAACTCATCACCCGCAGCCGGGACTCCGTCACCGGCCAGCCCTCCCTGGCCCACCCCTACATCTCCAGTTCCCGCTACGCCACCACCACCGACCTCTCCTTCACCTGGAGCCTCCTGGACTTCGGCCAGAGCTACTACGCCTCCAAGCAGAACGCCGACCGGGCCCTGATCGCCGGCGAACGGCGCCGGAAGGCCTTGCACCTCCTGGTCCAGGACGTGCGCACCGCCTTCTGGCGGGCGGCCAGCGCCCAGAAACTGAAGACCGAAATCCAGGCCACCCTCACCGCCGCCGAGGAGGCCCTGGCCGATGCCCGCCAGGCTGAAGCCGAGCGCCTCCGGAACCCCTTGGATGCCCTCCGCTACCAGCGCCAGCTCCTGGAGAACCTGCGCCTCCTGGAAGCCATTGACCAGGAACTCTCCACCGCCCGGGTCGAACTCGCCTCCCTCACCAACCTGCCCCTGTCCCAGCCCATCGCCATCGCCGAGCCCGCCGACGCCCTCAGCACCAAGTGGCTGGACATCCCGGTGGAGCAACTGGAGGAACAGGCCATCGCCAAGAACGCCGACCTGCGGGAATCCTTCTACAACGCCCGCATCGCCAGCCAGGAAACCCGCCGGGTGCTGCTGAAGCTCTTCCCGGGGCTGTCCTTCAACTACGGCACCAAGACCAGCGACGATTCCTACCTCATCCACCAGCGCTGGACCGAATCCGGCGCCCAGCTCTCCTTCAACCTCTTGGGGCTCCTGGCCGCCCCGGCCCAGATGCGCCTGGCCGATGCCGGCGTCGCCCTGGCCGACCAGCGGCGCATGGCCACCCAGCTGGCAGTGCTCACCCAGGTCCACCTCGCCCGCCAGCAATACGCCAATGCCTATCGCCAGTACGAGCGGGCCGACGCCATCTGGAAGGTGGACGCCGACATCGCCGCCCACATGGTCAAGCGGGAAGCGGCCCAGACCCAGACCAAGCTCGACCGGGTGGCCAACCAGACCAGCGCCATCCTCTCCCAGCTGCGCCGCTATCAGGCGGTGGCCCAGGTCCATGCCGCCGCCAGCAAGCTGCAGGCGACCCTGGGGATGGAACCGGTGGCCGAGGACGGCCAAGGCCGGCCGGTGGCCGAGCTCTCCCAGCAGGTGGCCGCCGCCCTCAAGCAGTGGGACGAAGGCCGGCTGGAGGGCCGGGGCCAGTGAGCGTGGCACTCTCCCCCGCCCGGCGCCTGGCCGCCGCCCTCCTGGCCGCCGGGTTCTCCGGCGCCCTGGCCGCCGCCGACCTGCCCAAGCCGCCGCCCCCGCCGTCGGCCCCGGTTTCCGCCCCGGCCAATGCCGGGCTGGAGAAGCGGGAAATCCGCGCCCAGCTCATGCCCCGGCGCTACACCACCCTGGCTGCCGAGATCGGCGCCAAGGTGAGCCGCCTGCCGGTGCCCGAGGGCGGCAGCTTCCGGGCCGGCCAGGTCCTCATCGCCTTCGACTGCTCCCTGCCCCAGGCCCAGCTCAACAAGGCCCGGGCCGCCTTGGGGGCCGCCGAGAAAACCTGGAACGCCAACAAGCGCCTCAACGAACTCAACTCGGTGGGCAAGGTGGAATTGGAAGTGTCGGAGGCCGAGGTGGCTAAGGCCAAGGCGGAAGTCGCCTCCAACGCCGCGGTCATCGCCAAGTGCTCGGTCCCCGCCCCCTTCGCCGGCCGGGTCGCCGAGCAGAAGGTGCGGGAGCAGCAATACGTCCAGCCCGGCCAGCCCCTCCTGGAAATCCTGGACGACTCGGCCCTGGAGCTGGAATTCATCGTTCCCTCCCCGTGGCTCGCCTGGCTCAAACCCGGCTACGCCTTCCAGATCAAGATCGACGAGACCGGCAAGACCTACCCGGCCAAAGTCCAGCGCCTGGGCGCCCGGGTGGACCCCGTCAGCCAGTCGGTCAAGCTCTCCGCCGCCATCGACGGCAAGTTCAACGAACTCATTGCCGGCATGAGCGGCAAGGTCCTCATGGCGCCGCCGGACGGACGGTGAGTTGGAAAACCGAATGAGTGATCCCATGACTGCGTCCGATACCTCCCGCCGCTTCCACTTCATCTCCGGCCTGCCCCGCTCGGGCAGCACGCTGCTGGCCGCCATCCTGCGGCAGAACCCCCGCTTCCAGGCCGGCATGACCAGCCCGGTGGGCAGCCTCATGGTGGGCATGCTCAACCAGTTCAGCGCCGGCAGCGAAATTTCTCCGCTGGTCAACCGGGAGCAGCGGCGCCGGCTGATGCGCGGCGTTTTCGACAGCTACTACGCCGACCAGGCGGACAAGTCGGTCATCTTCGACACCAACCGCCTGTGGTGTGCCCGCATGCCCGCCGTGCTCGACCTGTTCCCCGAGGCCAAGGTCATCGCCTGCGTGCGCAACGTGGCCTGGATCATGGACAGCATCGAACGCATCTATCGCGCCAATCCCTACGAAAACACCCGGCTCTTCAACAACGATTCCGAGCGCAACACCGTTGCCAGCCGCACGGAAACGCTGGCCCAGGGCGACCGGCTGGTCGGATTCGCCTGGTCCGCCCTCAAGGAAGCCTTCTACGGCGAACAGGCCGGCTCCATGCTCGTGGTCGAGTACGACCTGCTCGCCAACGCCCCGGACAAGGTCATGCCGCTCATCTACAACTTCCTTGGGGAGCCGTGGTTCGACCACGATTTCGAGCACCTGGATTACGACAGCCCGGATTTCGACGAAGCCCTGGGCGTCTCCGGCCTGCACCACATCCGGCCCAAGGTGGCCCCGGCCGTCCGGCGCACCATCCTGCCTCCGGACCTCTTTCGCCAGTACGAGAACCTTTCCTTCTGGCAGGACCGCCAGGGCAGCCGCGCCAACGTCATCACCATTGCCCAGACCGACAAACCGTCACTGCCTGCCGCAACCGCGTAAGGAAACACGCCATGAACCGAACCTACCGCAGCATCTGGAACGAAGTCGCCCGCACCTTTATCGCCGCCGCCGAAAACGTGCGCAGCCGGGGTGCCCCCAGCGCCTCCAGTCGTGCCGCCGTGCCCGGCGACGCGGGTTCCGCCAGCGGCCGTACGCGCCGTTCCGCCGTCCGGCCGTTGGCCCTGGAACAGCGCTTCATGTTCGACGGCGCCGCGGTGGCAACCGGCATGGAGGCAGCGGCTGAGGCTGTGCGGGCGACGCCCGATGCGGCAGTGGCGGACCACGCCGTCACCCCCCAGGCCGTGGTCTTCGTCGATGCCCGGGTGCAGGACAAGGAAACGCTCCTGGCCAACATCGATCCCAAAGCCGAAGTCGTCGTGCTCGACCAGAAGAGCGATGGCCTGGATCAAATGGCGGCCTACCTCGCCGGCCACCACAACGTCGGCAGCGTGCAGATCGTCGCCCACGGCTGGGAAGGCAATCTCTGGCTGGGCAACACCTTTGTGGACCAGGCCTCCCTGGAAGCCCACAAGGCCGACCTCTCCACCATCGGCCAGGCCCTCAAGCCCGGCGGCGACATTCTCGTCTATGCCTGCGATACGGCGGCCGGCACGGACGGCCGTGCCTTCGTCAATACCCTTTCCCAACTCACCGGGGCCGATGTCGCGGCCTCCGACAACCGCACTGGCTCGGGCGGGGACTGGAAGCTGGAAATCGCCACCGGCAGCATCGAGGCAGTTCCGATGCTGTCCGCCGACGCCATGGCCGGCTACGACCATAGTCTGGCCACGCTGACGGTCACCAAGAATGCCGATGACGGCTCCGCTGGCACCCTGCGCTACGAGATCGGCCAGGCCGTGGCGGGGGATACGATCACCTTCACTGCGCCAATGACCATCACGTTGTCCGGCGGTTACTTGTCGATCAACAAGGACCTTACCATCGAGGGCGACATCGACGGCAACGGCACCGCCGACGTGACCCTGGACGGCGCCTACCAAACCGATCTGATCCGCGTCGGGAGTACGTCTACCCTGGATGGCCTCATCCTGGAACACGGTCTCCTTGCCGGCAAGGGCGGTAGTGGCATCATTTGGTACGATGGTGGCAGCTCATTGGGGGCCGCTATTAGTGTCCAGTCGGGTACGCTGATGATCGACCATTGCCAGATTATCGGCAACGTGGCTACTGGCGGGGGCGGGATCGGTTTCTATAGCGGTGGCGGCGGTAGCGGGTTCAACGGCCAGGGCGGCGGTAAAGGCGGCGACGGTCCTTATGGGCTGAATGGAAATGGCGGAGCAGGGGGCGGCGATTCTCGTGGCGGCCAGGGAGGCACCTCCGGTCTTTCCGGCAGCGGCGGTGCCGGTGGAATAGCGGTTTCGAATGGCGGCGCGGGGGGCACCGCAGGCGATGCGACCATCGGCTTTGCCGGCGGTGGCGGAGGGGGCGCGGGAATAGATATTTCCGTCGGTACGAGCAACAATGGCGGAAGTGCGGTGGGCGGTCTCTACATTGCCGGTGGCGCAACCGTGTTCATGTTGAACACCTCGTTCAGCGGGAACCTGGGCGCTGGCGGTGGCGGTGGCGGATCGTCTCGCTACAGAGCTAGCGGCAACGGCGGCGCCGGTGCCGGCGGGATCATGGTGAAGGGGTGGCTTTACTATCAAGGCAGCACCACCTCGTTCACCCATAACCACGGCGCGGGGGGGCTGGCCGGTGCCGATGAATACTACAAAGGGGTTGGAAACGATGGCGCCAGTGACGACAACGTGCTGAATCGGGGCGGAAGCGTCTTTTCGACGTGGTCTCTCCCCCCCACTACGACCATCTCCACCGTCCATTTCTCCAACGATACCGCCGCCAACAACACCAGCAACACCGACCTCGTCACCAAGACCGCCTCCCAGACCATCAGCGGTACCCTGTCGGCCAACCTGGCTGTCGGCGAAACCGTCAAGGTCTCGCTGGATAACGGCAGCACCTGGACCAATGCGACGGCCAGCGTCGGTTCCAGCAGTTGGTCGCTAGCCGGAGTTAACCTTTCCGGCAGCGGTACCCTGAAGGTCAAGATCAGCAATAGCTGGACCGACGGCAGTGTCTATTCCCAGGCCTACGTCCTCGATACCACGGCCCCGGCGACCACCGTTTCCAGTGCGGCCTTGTCGGCGGACACTGGCGCCAATGGAGTCAGTAACACCGATTTCATCACCAAAACCACTGCCCAGACCATCAGTGGCGCCCTGTCCGCTAACCTGGCGGCCGGCGAGACGGTCTATGTCTCCCTGGACAACGGCTCGACCTGGACGGCAGCGACAGCCACCGTGGGCCAGAACACCTGGTCCCTGGCCGGGCAGACCCTTTCGGGCAGCAATACCCTCCAGGTCAAGGTCACCGACACCGCCGGCAACGACGGCGCTATCCGTTCCCAGGCCTACGTCCTGGATCAGTCGGCGCCGACCAACACCGTCGCCAGCGTGGCCTTCTCCAACGACACCGGTTCCAGCGGTGGCGATTTCCTCACCAAGACGGCGTCCCAGACCATCAGCGGCACCCTGTCCGCCAACCTGGCGGCCGGCGAAACCGTCTATGTGTCCCTGGACAACGGGGCGCACTGGACGGCGGCGACGGCCACCGCCGGCCAGAGCACCTGGTCGCTTTCCGGCCAGACCTTGACGGGCAGCGATACCCTCAAGGTGAAGGTCTCCGACACTGCCGGCAACGATGGTGCCATCCGCTCCCAGGCCTATGTCCTGGATACCACGGGGCCTGCCATCACCTTCGGTGGAGTGGCCTTGTCCAGCGATACCGGCAGCAACGGTTCCGACTTCATCACCGCCACCGCCACCCAGACCATCACCGCCACCCTGAGCAGCGCGCCGGGGGGCACCGACATCGTGTACGGTTCCCTGGACAACGGCGCCACCTGGACCAACATCACCAGCAAGGTTTCCAGCACTACCCTGAACTGGGACGGTGTCAACCTCTCCGGCAGCAACACCCTGCTGCTCAAGGTCACCGACGCCGCCGGCAATGACGGCACCGTCTTCTCCAAGGCCTATGTCCTGGATCAGATCGCGCCCGTCGCCCCGTCGGCCCCGGACCTGACGGCCGCCAGCGACGCCGGCATCCTCAATAACGACAACCTCACCAACGTCACGGCGCCTGTCTTCACCGGCACGGCGGAAGCGGATAGCACGGTCACCCTCTACGACACCGACGGCACCACGGTCCTGGGCAGCACCACTGCCACCGGGGGCAACTGGACCATCACCTCATCGGCCCTGACGGCCGGTACCCATACCGTCACCGCCAAAACCACCGATGCGGCCGGCAACGTCTCTGCCGCCTCTGCCGGGCTGGCCGTGGTCATCGAGACGACGCCGCCCACCGGGCTGGCGGTGAGTGACACCACCATCCCCAGCATCACGGCCACCAGTGGCGCCACCATCGCCACCCTGTCGGCGACCGATGCCCAGTCCATCACCTACGCCCTGGCCACCGGCGACGGCAGCAACGATGCGCAGAACGCCAGGTTCGCCGTCGTCGGGAACTCCCTGAAGGTGGGCGGGACGGCCCTGACCGCCGGCACCTACCACCTCTATGTGAAGGCCACCGACGCGGCCGGGAACATCTCCTACCAGGCTTTCGTCCTGAATGTGATCGACGGTCCCTCCGTTACCTCCGTCGTCCGCACGGGCGGTGCCTCCGCCACCGTGGCGACCGACGCCGCCTCCATCGACTACACCGTCACCTTCGACCAGGCGGTGACCGGCGTGGATGCCAGCGACTTCCTCCTGACCGCCACCGGCACCGCCTCGGGCAACATCGCCAGCGTCACCGGCAGCGGTACCACCTGGACCGTCCGGGTGGACACCCTGGGCGGCGACGGCACCCTGCGGCTCGACCTGAAGGGCAGCGGCACCGGCATCAAGAACGGCAGCAGCGTGGATATCCTGGGTGGCTATGCCGCAGGCGCCACCTACACCCTGGATCACACCGCGCCCGTCGCCCCGTCGGCCCCGGACATGACGGCCGGCACCGACAGCGGCATCCTCAATAACGACAATCTCACCAACAACACGGCCCCCGTCTTCACCGGCACGGCGGAAGCGGGCAGCACGGTGACCCTGTACGACACCGACGGCACCACGGTCCTGGGCAGCACCACCGCCACTGGCGGCAACTGGACCATCACCTCATCGACCCTGGCGGCCGGCAGCCATACCATCACCGCCAAGGCCGTCGATGCGGCGGGCAACGCCTCGGCAGCTTCCGCCGGGCTGACGGTTACCATCGATACCACGGCCCCCGGGGTGGCTTCCGTCTCGGTTCCCGCCGATAGCAGCTACAAGGCCGGCCAGACCCTCAGCTTCACCGTCAATTCCGGCGAGGCGATCACGGTGGATACCTCCACCGGCACGCCCCGCCTGGTCCTCGATATCGGCGGGGTAACCCGCTACGCCACCTACGCCTCCGGCTCGGGCAGCACCGCGCTGGTCTTCACCTACACGGTCCAGCCCGGCGATACCGACAGCGACGGCATTGCGGTGAACGCCCTGCAAAGCAACAGCGGCACCCTCAAGGACACGGCCGGCAACGGCCTGACCCTGACGCTCAACAGTGTCGGCAGCACCGCCGGGGTCCTGGTCGACACCACGGCGCCCACGGTCAACTCGGTGTCGGTGCCAGCCAACGGCATCTACTACAACGGCCAGAATCTGGACTTTACGGTCAATTTCTCCGAAGCGGTCACCGTCGATACCACCGGCGGCACGCCCCGCATCGCCATCACCCTGGATACCGGCGGCACGGTCTATGCGGACTATGTTTCCGGCTCGGGCACGTCCTCCCTGGTCTTCCGCCACACGGTCGCCAACGGGGAAAAGGACATCAACGGCATCACCGTCGGCGCCCTGAGCGCCAACGGCGGGACGTTGCGGGACATCGCCGGCAACGACGCGACCCCGACCCTGAACGGCGTCGGCAGCACCGCAGGGGTCAATGTGGACGGCAGCCAGCCGAGCATCCTCAATGTCACCTCCACCACCGCCGACGGCGACTACAAGGCCGGCGCCACCATCACCGTCACCGTCACCTTCAGCACGGCGGTGAACGTGGATACGGCCGGGGGCGTTCCGGCCCTGGCCCTGGGGGGCGGTGGCACGGCCACCTATGCGGGCGGCTCGGGCACCGACACCCTGACCTTCACCTATACGGTGGGGGCCGGCGAGAACTCGGCCGACCTGGATTACGCCTCGACGGCGGCCCTTTCCCTGAACGGCGCCACCATCAAGGACATCCACGGCTCCCACCAGAATGCGGTGCTGACCCTGGCGACGCCCGGGGCAGCCGGCTCGCTGGGGGCCAACAAGGCCATCGTGGTCGACACCACGCCGCCGGCCATCACCTTCAGCAACCCGGCCTTGTTGGCGGATACCGGCAGCAGCGCTTCCGATTTCATCACCTCGGCCGCGGGCCAGACCATCACCGCTACCCTGAGCGGCATGCGGGCCGGCACCGACAAGATTTACGGCTCCCTGGACAACGGTGCTACCTGGACGGACATCACCGGCAAGGTCGCGGGCACCACCCTGACCTGGGATGGCGTCACCCTGGCCGGCAGCGGCGTCCTCAAGCTCAAGGTCAACGACGCTGCCGGCAACGATGGCACCGTCTATTCCCGTGCCTACACGCTGGACACGACGGCGCCCAACTCGCCGTCGGCCCCGGACCTGGCGGCTGCGTCGGACAGCGGCATCTCCAACAGCGACGACCTCACCCGGATCACCACGCCGACCGTCACCGGCACAGCTGAGACCGGCAGCACGGTGGCGCTGTACGACACCAACGGGACGACGGTGCTGGGCACGGCGACCGCGGACGGGGCCGGGAACTGGTCGATCACCGCATCGGCCCTGTCGGCAGGCGTCCACACCTTGACCGCCAAGGCCACCGATGCGGCCGGCAATACCTCGGTGGCCTCCGCCGGGCTGGCCGTCACCATCGACACGGCGGCGCCGGCCGCCCCGTCGGCCCCGGACCTGGCGGCCACCTCGGACAGCGGCATTTCCAGCAGCGACAACCTCACCCGGACCACCACCCCCACCGTCACCGGCACAGCCGAGGCCGGCAGCACGGTGACCCTGTACGACAGTGACGGGACGACGGTGCTGGGCACGGCGACCGCGGATGGGGCCGGGAACTGGTCGATCACCGCATCGGCCCTGTCGGATGGCGTCCATACCCTGACCACCAAGGCCACCGATGGGGCCGGGAACACCTCGGCGGCTTCCGCCGGGCTGGCAGTCACCATCGATGCGGCGGCACCGGCCGCCCCCGGGGGGCTGGACCTGATTGCCGCCTCGGATAGCGGTACGTCCGGTAGCGACAACTTCACCCGGATCACCACGCCCACCATCACCGGCACGGCCGAGGCCGGCAGTACGGTGGCGCTGTACGACAGCGACGGGACAACGGTGCTGGGCACGGCGACCGCCGACGGATCGGGCCGCTGGTCGATCACCGCATCGGCCCTGTCGGATGGCGTCCATATCCTGACCGCCAAGGCCACCGATGCGGCCGGCAATACCTCGTCGGCTTCCGCCGGGCTGGCCGTCACCATCGACACGGCCGGCCCGGTGGTCACCGTGGATGCGGTATCCACCGGCAGCATGACGCCAGTCCTCTCCGGCACCGCCAATGAGGGAACACTCACCGTCACCGTCGGCGGGGCGACTTATATCGTCATCCCCGCCAATGGCCGTTGGAGCCTCGATCTCGCCACCGCCGTGCCGGCCAGCGGCCGCCTGGCCGTGACCCCGGGGAACTCCTACCCCGTAACCGTCGCTGCCATCGACGCCGCCGGGAATGCCGGCAACGCTTCGGGGATGCTCGACGTGGTGGTCATCACCAAGGTGCCCGAAACCGCGCCCAGCGTGCCGACCGCGCCGGCCCCGGCGCCGTTCGCGGCTCTCCCGACCGAACCGGCGCCGGCCCCCGCACCGCTCCCGTTCCTGTCCCAGCCAACGGAGCGCATCGTGAATGGTATGCCGTTGTCGTCCGGCGGTGAGCCGGGCTTTGGCACGTCCCGCAGCAGCCCAGGGGGCGGGGATAAGGGCCTGCAACTCGGCCGCCCCATGGCGGACCAGAGCGTGCCGGTCGGGCTGGGGGCGGAAATCCGTATCCCGGCCGACATCTTCGCCGGCTTGGGTGTGGGTGGGGCCCTCCAGCTCTCTGCCGTACAGGAAAACGGCAAGCCGCTACCCAATTGGGTCTGGTTCGATGCTGTCAGCGGCAAGTTCGTGGTCAAGGCGCCCCCCGGCGTCTCCGGCGAGCTGGCCGTCCGGCTCACGGCCCGGGACCCCGAGGGCCGGATGGCGGCGACCACCTTCAAGATCCGCGTCGGCGGCAGCCGGCAGACCGGGCTGGAACGTCCGGGACGGGCAGGCCTGAGCGAGCAGCTTCGGCAAGCCGCCCGTTCCACCGGCCGGCTTGATGCCTTGGCCCAATATGCCCAAACCGCCTACGGGATGCGCATGTGAACCCCATGGACCTGGCTGCGGCAGCCAATCCGCTGCTGCAACTCATCGACTTGTCCCGCCGCGCCCGCCTGGCGGGCAACGCGGCGGAGCTGGCCTTCATGGCCGTCAACGACAGCCGGGCGCTCTGTCCCTACCGGCAGGCCGCCCTGTGGTTTGCCGATAGGGGGATCGAGAGCCTGTCGGGCGTCGTCCAGCCGGAAACCAACGCGCCCTACGCCCAGTGGCTGGGCCGCGTCTGCCGCTTCCTGGGGGACCAATATGCCGCGCCGGCCGTCGTCGAGGCCATGCAACTGCCCGCCGAGCTGGCCGGGGAGTGGGCCGAATGGCTGCCGCCCCACGCCCTGTGGCTGCCCTTCAAGGCGGCGACGGAGCGGGGCGGCCCCGGCGGCCTGCTCCTGGCATCCGATCTTCCCTGGTCCGAGCAGGCCGTGGCCCTCCTGGCGGAGTGGGTTGCCACCTGGCACCACGCCTGGATGGCGCGGATGCCGTCAGCTCCGTGGTCCTGGCCGCGCCTGAGACAGGCGGTGATGGGCGTCTTCGCCCCGCAGGCCGGCCTGCCGTTCTGGAAGCAGAAACGGGTCCGGCTGTCGGCGGCGGTCGCGGCGATAATCTTCTTCCCGGTGCATCTGTCCATCCTGGCCCCCGGCGAACTGGTGCCCGCCAACCCGGCGGTGATCCGCGCCCCGGTGGATGGGGTGGTGGGGCTGTTCCATGTGCAGCCCAATGAGCCGGTGAAGGCAGGGCAGCCTCTGTTCTCCTTCGACGAAGCCGCCATCGAAGCCCGCCGCGATGTGGCGGCCCAGGCCCTGGCCACGGCCCAGGCGGAATACCGCCAATACGCCCAGCAGGCCGTCGCGGATCCCAAGGCCAAGACCCAACTCGCCACTCTGCTGGGCAGGATCGAGGAAAAGCGCGCCGAGGCGGAGTACGCCAAGGATCAGTCCGAGCGGGCCCGGGTGACGGCGCCCCAGGACGGCATTGCCCTCTTCGACGACCCCAGCGAATGGATCGGCAAGCCGGTCCAGACGGGAGAGCGCATCATGCGCATCGCCTCCCCCGGGGATGTGGAGGTGGAGGCCTGGGTGCCCATCGGCGACGCCATTACCCTGCCCGACCAGGCCGAAGCCAGCCTTTACCTGGCGGCCAGCCCGCTTTCGTCCCTGGATGCGCGGGTGCGCTACGCGGCCCACGATGCGGTGCTGCGGCCGGAGGGAACCTACGCCTATCGCCTCCGGGCCCGGCTCGACGCACCCGCCGGCCAGCGCATCGGCCTCAAGGGCACGGTGAAGATCAAGGGCGCCTGGGTGCCGCTCATCTACTGGGTGTTGCGCCGGCCCCTGGCCACCATACGCCAGGCCGTGGGGGTCTGATGGGGCTGCCGCCGCTACGCGAGGAGCTGGCCCTCCTGCCCGGGCCGGTACTGGCCGACGGGCAGCCCAGCCATACCCTGCACGATCCCGTGCGCAACCAGTTCTTCCAGATCGACTGGCCGACCTTCGAGGTGTTGAGCCGCTGGCATCTGGGCGATGCCGCCGCCATCGCTGCCGAGATTGCCCGGGATACCACGCTGGCCCTGGACGCGAGGGATGTGGAAGGCGCCATCGCCTTTTGCCGGGACAACCAGTTGCTCCAGCAGCCCATCGGCAGCGCCGCCGAAATGGCGGGGCGCCGGGCAAAGCTGCGGGGGAGCCTGGGCAATCAGTTGCTCCACAATTACCTGTTCTTCCGCATCCCCCTGGTCCGGCCGGATGGCTGGCTGGGGCGCTGGGCCGGCCGGGTGGATTTCTTCTATTCCCGGCAGTTCCTCTACCTGACCCTGGCCGCCCTCGGCTGGGGGCTGGTCGAAATCTACCGCCAGTGGGAGCGTTTTGCCGCCACCCTGGTGGATACCCTGACCTGGTCCGGGCTGGCGGCCTACGGCGCCGTCCTGGTGGCGGTCAAGGTGCTGCACGAGCTGGGGCATGCCTTCACGGCCAAGCGCCTGGGCTGCCGGGTGCCGGCCATGGGGGTTGCCTTCCTGGTCCTGTGGCCGGTGGCCTATACCGACACCAACGACGCCTGGAAACTAACCGACCGCCGGCAGCGCCTGGCCGTGGTGGCGGCCGGCGTCTTGACGGAACTGGCGGTCGCCGCCTGGGCGACCCTGGCCTGGGCCGTCCTGCCCGAAGGCGGCCCCCGCTCCCTGGCCTTCATCCTGGCGGCTACCACCTGGATCGCCAGCCTTGCCATCAACGCCAGCCCCTTCATGCGCTTCGACGGTTACTTCCTGCTCTCGGACTGGCTCGGCATCCCCAATCTCCACAACCGCGCCTTCGCCCTGGCCCGCTGGGACCTGCGGGAGCGCTTGTTCGACCTGGGGGCGCCGCCGCCGGAAACCTATCCGCCCCACCGCCAGGCCGGCCTCATCCTGTTCGCCTACGCCGTCTGGGCGTATCGTCTGGTGGTCTTCCTCGGCATCGCGGCACTGGTCTATGCCTTCTTCATCAAGGCCGTGGGGATTCTCCTGTTTGCGGTGGAAATCGGCTGGTTCGTCCTGCTGCCCATCTATCGGGAAATCCAGATTTGGCGGGCCGCCTGGCCCCAGCTTTGCCAGCGGCCCCGGACCCGGCGCAGCGCCGCCATCGCCCTGGCCGCACTCCTGCTGCTGGCCGTGCCCTGGCCGACCCGGATCACGGCCGCCGGCCTGCTGCGTCCGACGGCGCAATGGGTCATCTACGCGCCGCTCCATGCCCAGGTGGAGGCCCTGCCGGTCGCCGAAGGCGGGCATGTGGAAGCCGGCGCCCAGCTCCTGAAACTGGCCGCCCCGGAACTGGATAGCCGCCTTGCCGCCGCTGCCGCCCGGGCCCAGCGGCTCCGCTGGCAGGCATCCGCCGGGGCTTTCGACAGGGAACTGCGGGGCCAATGGCAGAGCTTGCAGGAACAACTGGGCGCCGCCGAGGCGGAAGTGGCCGCCATCCAGGCCGAAGCGGCCCGTTACCAGCCGGTCGCTCCCTATCCCGGCGTATTGCGCGACCTGGCGGCGGACCTGCGGCCGGGGGATTGGGTGATCCACCGGGAACCCATCGCCCGCCTGGTCGCCGACCAGGGCGTGACGGCGGTCGCCTACCTGGACGAGGATGAAGTGGGCCGGGTCGCGGTCGGCGATGGGGCGAAATTCTATGCCGATACGCCGGGCGGGGCCGTGGTCGGCCTTGAGGTGACCGGCATCGACGGGGATGCGACCCGGGTGCTGCCCGAGGCTGAGCTTGCCGCCCAGTTCGGCGGCGGTATTGTGGCCCGGGAAAAGGCCGGCGCCTTCTACCCCGAGCGCCCCCTCTACCGGGTGACCCTGAAGGGTACCGAAGGGGCGGATGGCGCCCAGCAGCATACTTGGCGCGGGCGGGTGGTCATTGCTGGCAAGTGGGCGGCCCCCGGTTGGCGTTATGCACGGGCGGCGATTGCGCTGATGCAGCGGGAGGCGGGTTTCTGACAGCGCCGCTTCACGCACTCTTCACAATCCCACCCCGTCCCCTTCATCGTCCCTTCTCCGCCTCGGCGGATAGTGGCGCCATCCCCTCGCCAGGAGGCCGCCATGGACCGCTCGGACTGCAAGATACTTCTCCTCAACCCGCCCGCTGCCGCCATCGGCGGCCTCCTGCAGGAGGCGGGATTCCCGGTGGAAGTGCTGGAAACCGATATCCCGTCCCAACTGCCGGCCGGGATTGTCGCCCGGGTGGCGGCGGCCGCGCCCCGGATTGTGATGGTCGGCCGTGCCGATGCCACTTCCGCCCATCCTGCCATCGCCGAATTGATCCGCCTCATCAAGGCCGCCCTGCCGGCGGTGGCGATCGTCTACAGCGGGGCGTTTCCTGCCTATCACTGGCGGAGT
>DASRUX010000405.1:0-20531 GCA_035655235.1 Rhodocyclaceae bacterium
CTCGGCATGCTTTTCCAGTTTGGCGCCCTGTTTACCGATATCTCGGTGTTCGAGAACGTCGCCTTTCCCTTGCGGGAACATACCGACTTGCCGGAAGAGATGATCCGCGACCTGGTGCTGATGAAACTGGAAGCGGTCGGCCTGCGCGGCGCCCATCGGCTGATGCCGGCGGAGCTGTCCGGCGGTATGGCCCGCCGGGTCGCTCTGGCCCGGGCCATCGCCCTCGATCCCCTGCTGGTGATGTACGACGAGCCCTTCACCGGCCTCGATCCCATTGCCCTGAGCGTCATCGGCCAGCTTATCCGCAAGCTGAACGACGCCCTGGGGGCGACTTCCATCATGGTCACCCACGACGTGCAGGAATCCCTGCTCATCGTCGATTACATCTATTTCGTCTCCAACGGACAGATCGTGGCCGAAGGGACGCCGGACGAAATCCGGGCTTCCCAGGACCCCTTCGTGCACCAGTTCGTCCATGCCGAAGCCCAGGGGCCGGTGAATTTCGACCTTCCCGCGCCGTCCATGCGCGATGAATTCCTGCGGAAGGGGGCTGTCCGTGCCTGATCTGCTGAGTCCCATTCGTCGCCTGGGGCATGCCACGACAGAGCGCATCTGGCGCCTGGGGTTTGCGACCCGCTTTTTCTTCTTGCTGCTGCTCCAGTCCGGCGCGTCCTTCCGGCGGATTCATCTCACCATTCGGGAGATTTTCGTCAGTGGCGTGCTGTCCCTCCTCATCATCACCGTGTCCGGCCTGTTCGTGGGGCTGGTGCTGGGGTTGCAGGGGTACGAGACGCTGCAGCGTTACGGCTCCACGGAAGCCCTGGGCATCCTGGTGTCCCTGTCCCTGACCCGGGAGCTGGGGCCGGTGGTGGCGGCGTTGCTCTTCGCCTCCCGGGCAGGTTCTTCCGTGACCGCGGAAATCGGCCTGATGAAGACCACCGAGCAGTTGAAAGCCATGGACATGATGGCGGTGGACCCCATCGCCCGGGTGGTCGCTCCCCGCTTCTGGGGCGGCGTGATCTCCATGCCGCTGCTGGCGGCCCTGTTCTCGGCCATGGGCGTGCTGGGCGGCTGGCTCATCGGCGTGGTGTTCATCGGCGTCGACGACGGCGCCTTCTGGTCCCAGATGCAGAGTTCGGTGGATTTCCGCTACGACATCTTGAATGGCGTCATCAAGAGCTTCGTCTTTGGTGTAGCCGTCTCCCTTATTGCCGTTTTCGAAGGCTACGACTCGGTGCCCACGGCCGAAGGCGTGTCGCGGGCCATCACCCGCACCGTCGTCACCTCGGCCCTGGCCATCCTGGCCCTCGATTTTGTCTTGACCTCGTTCATGTTCCGGGGAACTTCATGAACCGTTCCGTTCTCGATTTCTGGGTAGGTATCTTCGTTGCCATCGGCATCGGAGCCCTGTTGTTTCTTTCCCTAAAAGTGGGAAACCTTTCTTCGGCCCATATGTCGGAGAGTTATGTCCTGCAGGCCAAGTTTGATAACATCGGTGGCCTGAAAGTGCGCGGCCCGGTGAAGAGCGCCGGCGTGGTGGTTGGGCGCATCGCGGATATCAGCTTCGACAGCAAGACCTACGAGGCGGTGGTGACCATGAACATTGACGGTCGCTATCGCTTTCCCAAGGATACTTTTGCTTCCATCTATACCTCCGGCCTGTTGGGGGAGCAGTACGTCGGCCTGGACGTAGGTGGTGACGAAAAAATGCTGAATCCCGGCGATGTCATCGCCAAGACCCAGTCGGCCGTTGTGCTTGAGAAACTTATCAGTCAATTGGTGTTCAGCAAGGCGTCGGAAGGACAACAGCAAAAATGACAGTCATGACGAAGTTTTCGGAACTGGGCCGAAGGGCAGGAGCCACGTTGGCCGTGTGCGGCATCGTGGCTTTGGCCTCGGGCTGCGCCACTACCCATGGCCAAAACCCGAAGGACCCATACGAAGGCTTCAATCGGACCATGTTCGAGGTCAATGAGGGTATCGACAAAGCTGTTGCCAAGCCGGTCGCCACCGCCTACGACAAGACTGTCCCGCTGCCGGTCAAGGCCAGCGTCGGCAACTTCTTCGGCAACGTCGGCGATTTGTGGACCGGCGTCAACAATGGCCTCCAGGGCAAGGGCGGCGACGGTGCCAACGATCTGGCCCGCCTGCTGATCAACTCCACTGTCGGTATCTTCGGATTGTTCGACGTGGCCAGCGAAATGGGCCTGGAACGGCATGACGAGGATTTCGGCCAAACCTTGGCCGTCTGGGGTATGGGCGACGGCGGCTACCTGTTCTGGCCCATCATTGGGCCCCGTACCGTCCGCGACACCGGCGGTTTCGTGGTCGATGCCTTCGCCGATCCGGTGGGCTGGGCCATTGACCCTATCCCCGTGCGTAACAGCACGCGCCTGGTCCGCTTCGTCGATGTCCGTGCCAGCCTCCTGCCCGCCGACAAGGTGGTGGAAGAAGCCGCCTTCGACAAGTACGCCTATATCCGCGATGCCTATCTGCAGCGTCGGCGCAGCCAGATCTACGACGGCCAGCCGCCGCGTCTGCAAGAAGAAGACTAAATTCCCCTTCCCCCGAAAAAGAGTATGAAAAAGCTATTTGCGTTTTTCTTTGCCTGTCTGGTCGCTACCGCTGTCTGGGCGCAGGAGGCCCCTGACGCCCTGGTCAAGCGCGTCAGCGAGGAAGTGCTAGATATCGTCCGTAAGGACAAGGATGTCCAGAACGGCAATACCAAGAAGATTCTGGAACTGGTGGATGCCAAAGTCTTGCCCTATTTCAACTTTCAGCACATGACCGCCTTGGCGGTGGGCAAGGACTGGCGGAAGGCGTCTCCCCAGCAGCAACAGCAGCTCATGCACGAGTTCAAGACCCTGCTGGTCCGTACCTACTCCAATGCCCTGACCTCCTACCGGGATCAGACCATCCGCTACAAGCCCTTCAAGATGAACCCGGGCGACGCCGAGGCGATGGTTCGTACCGAGGTGGTCCAGCCCGGCGGCAAGCCGACCCAGGTGGATTACACCCTGGAAAAGCTGGATAACGGCTGGAAGGTCTACGACGTGGCGGTAGCCGGCATCAGCCTGGTGACCAACTACCGGGAAACCTTCGCCCAGGAAGTCCGCAATGGCGGCATCGAAGGGCTGATCCAGTCCATCTCCAACAAGAACAAGTCCTTGGAAGCCAATCCTCCGGCCAAGGCGGAGAAAAAATGATCGAACGGGACGGCGACCGTCTGCGCGTCACCGTGCCGATGGTCATGGACAATGCCCGCGGCCTGTTGGAAGCGGGCCGTTCCGCTTTGGGAAATGCGGGGGCTACCATCGACCTGGGGGCCGTGACCGAAGCCGATTCTGCCGCCCTGGCCGTCATGCTCGGCTGGCTGCGGACGGCGGAGGGCAAGGGCGCCAAGATCGCCTTTGCCAATCTGCCCGCCGGTGTCCGTTCCCTCGCCGATCTCTACGGCATGACGGAACTTATCCCTCTTGCCTGAGGCCCCGACCGTCCGGTCATGACCGTTGCCGTCTCCATCGCCGACGTTGTCAAACGTTTCGGCTCCCTTACGGCCCTGGCCGGCGTTTCCCTGTCCATCGGGCAAGGAGAATTCTTCGGGCTGCTCGGCCCCAACGGTGCCGGAAAGACCACCCTCATCTCCTGCCTCGCCGGTCTGGTGCGGCCGGACTCGGGTAAGCTTTCTGTCCTTGGTCATGACGTGGTGGACGATTACCGGGAGGCTCGTCGGCTCCTGGGCGTGGTTCCCCAGGAGCTGGTTTTCGACCCCTTTTTCACCGTTCGGGAAACCCTGCGCATCCAGTCGGGCTACTTCGGCCTGCGCAAGAACGACGACTGGATCGACGAAATCCTGTCCAACCTCGACCTGACCGACAAGGCCGAAACCAACATGCGTCGCCTGTCCGGCGGCATGAAACGGCGGGTGCTGGTGGCCCAGGCGCTGGTGCACAAGCCGCCGGTCATCGTCCTCGACGAGCCCACTGCCGGCGTCGATGTGGAACTGCGCCAGGGCCTCTGGCAATTCGTCCGCCGACTGAACGGGGAGGGCCACACCATCATCCTGACCACTCACTACCTGGAGGAGGCTGAGGCCCTGTGCGGACGCATTGCCCTCCTCAAGCAAGGGAAAGTGGTTGCCCTCGATACCACGGCCAATCTCATGGAACACCACGCCGGTGATTCGCTGGAAGAGGTATTCGTGCGGGTCATGCGGGGGTAAGGGAATGCTCGGCTTCTGGACCCTCTTCTACAAGGAGCTGCTGCGCTTCTGGAAGGTTAGCTTCCAGACCATCGCGGCGCCGGTGCTGACCGCGCTTCTTTATCTCCTCATCTTCTCCCATGTGCTGGAAGACCGGGTGCAGGTCCACGGCATCGTCTATACCGCCTTTCTGATCCCCGGCCTGGTGATGATGCAGGTGCTGCAGAATGCCTTTGCCAATTCGTCTTCCAGCCTGATCCAGTCCAAGGTCACCGGCTCCATCGTCTTCGTTCTCCTGCCGCCCATTTCCCATGCGGCGTTCTTCCTGGCCTATGTGCTGGCGGCTGTGGTGCGGGGCATGGTGGTGGGGGTGGGCGTGCTGGCGGTGACTGCCTGGTTCGCACCCCTGCGCCTGGAGTCGCCCCTGTGGGTCCTGGTTTTCGCCCTCTTCGGCGGCGGCCTGCTGGCGACGCTCGGCGTCATCGCCGGCATCTGGGCGGAAAAATTCGATCAGCTGGCAGCTTTCCAGAATTTCCTGGTGATGCCCCTGACCATGCTTTCCGGGGTGTTCTACTCGATTCATTCCCTGCCGGCGTTTTGGCAGGGCTTGTCGCATTACAATCCCGTCTTCTACATGATCGATGGCTTCCGCTACGGTTTCTTCGGGGTGTCCGATGTGCCGCCCCTGCAGAGCCTCGCCGTGGTCGTCGGCTGTTTCGCCGCCGTTTCGCTGTTGACCCTCTGCCTCCTGAAAAAAGGCTGGAAACTAAGGAATTAAGTAAGAGCTTTACCATGATGCACCCCGACCAGATCAAAGAACTGATCCTCGCCGGCATGACCTGCGAGCATCTGGCCCTCGACGGCGACGGCCAACATTTCCAGGCGGTGATCGTCAGCCGCGAATTCGAAGGCAAGAACCGCGTCCAGCGCCAGCAACGGGTCTATCAGACCCTCAAGGAAAAGCTCGATTCGGGCGAACTTCACGCCCTTTCCTTCAAGACCCTGACCCCGGAAGAATGGAGCGCCCAACGTGGATAAACTGTTGATCCAGGGCGGCCAGCCCCTCGCCGGTGAAGTCGCCATTTCCGGCGCCAAGAACGCGGCCCTGCCCATCCTCTGCGCCAGCCTGCTGACTGCCGATCCCCTGCAGCTCACCAACGTTCCGCACCTGAACGACATTTCCACCATGCTGCGCCTCCTCGCCCAGATGGGCGTGGAAGTGACCATGGACGGCGTCGATGGCCTGGTCCTGGACGGCAAGGGGCTGAACAATCCCCTGGCTTCCTACGAGATGGTTAAGACCATGCGGGCCTCCATCCTGGTGCTCGGCCCCCTGGTGGCTCGCTGCGGCGAGGCCCGGGTGTCCTTGCCCGGCGGCTGCGCCATCGGCGCCCGGCCGGTGGACCAGCACATCAAGGGCTTGCAGGCCATGGGCGCCGAAATCAAGGTGGAGCAGGGCTACGTCCATGCCAAGGCCAGCCGTCTCAAGGGCGCCCGCATCTGCACCGACATGGTCACCGTGACCGGCACCGAGAACCTGATGATGGCGGCCTGCCTGGCCGAGGGCGAAACCATCATCGAAAACGCCGCCCGGGAACCCGAGGTGGTGGACCTGGCCAACTGCCTGGTCAGCATGGGCGCCCGTATTTCCGGCGCCGGCACCGACGTGATCCGCATCCAGGGCGTCGAGCGACTCTCCGGCGCCAAGCATTCCATCATGCCGGACCGCATCGAGACCGGCACCTACCTGTGCGCCGCCGCCGCCACCGGGGGGGAAGTCCGCCTGACCAAGACTTCCGCGGCCTACCTGGATACCGTGGTGGACAAGCTGCTGGACGCCGGCTGCGACATCGTCACTGAGAGGGACGCCATCCGCCTCAAGGCGCCGAAGCGCCTCAAGGCCGTCAGCCTGCGCACTGCCCCTTATCCCGCCTTCCCCACCGACATGCAGGCCCAGTTCATGGCCATCAATACGGTGGCCGAAGGGGTTGCCACCATCCGGGAAACCATTTTTGAAAACCGCTTCATGCACGCGGTGGAACTGATGCGCCTCGGCGCCGACATCCAGATCGAAGGCAGCAACGCCATCGTCCGCGGCGTTGAGCGTCTGGAAGGGGCAACGGTCATGGCCACCGACCTGCGGGCTTCCGCTTCCCTGGTGATCGCCGGCCTGGTGGCCCAGGGCGAGACCCTGATCGAGCGCATCTATCACCTGGATCGCGGCTACGAGCGGATTGAGGAGAAACTGGCGCGTCTGGGCGCCAGCGTCAAGCGGGTGCGCTAACCCGCGGTTTTGGAGGGCAATAGCCGGCGGGCGAGACTGACGCCGGCAAGCACCACTGCCCCCGCCAGGATGCCGGCCAGGCCATTGAGCAGGGCCGGTGTCGTCGCTCCCAGGATGGCGCCCACGCCGGGCAGGGTTCCTGCCCCTTGGCCGACCCCTTCGATCCAGTGGTGGGCGATGGGAACGCCGTGGGTGAGGATGCCGCCGCCTACCAGGAACATGGCCGCTGTGCCGGCTACCGACAGGCTCTTCATCAGCCAGGGCGCTGCCGCCAGAATCCCTCCGCCAAGCTTGTGCTTCAGTCGCCCGAAGGCGCCCTCTGCCGGCTGTCGGGTGAGGTAGAGACCGAGGTCGTCTAGTTTGACGATCCCTGCCACCAGCCCATAGACCCCCGCCGTCATGATGATGGCGATGCCGACCAGGACCACCACCTGGTTCATGAAGGCTGCGTCGGCCACCGTCCCCAGGGTGATGGTGATGATTTCCGCCGAGAGAATGAAATCGGTGCGGATGGCGCCCTTCACCTTGTCGCGTTCCAGAGCAACCAAGTCAGCTGCCGGATCGGCCAGGGCGTCCATGAGTTCGGCCTCGTGGGCCTTCTCTTCGGGCTCGCCGTGGAGAAACTTGTGGGCCAGCTTCTCGAACCCTTCGTAACACAGAAAGGCCCCGCCCAGCATGAGGAGCGGAATGACCGCCCAAGGGGCGACGGCGCTGATGGCCAGGGCGGCGGGCACCAGAATGGCCTTGTTGCGCAGCGAGCCCTTGGCCACCGCCCAGACCACCGGCAATTCCCGCTCGGCCCGTACGCCGGCTACCTGTTCCGCATTCAGTGCCAGGTCGTCCCCCAGGACGCCGGCAGTTTTCTGGGCGGCCACCTTGGTGAGGAGTGCCACGTCGTCCAGGATGGTGGCGATGTCGTCGATCAGGGCAAGAAGGCTGGATGCGGCCATGGGGAACGGTTTCCGTCGATGCTCAAAGCATGAATGGTAGCTTGCCGGGAGGGAGTTGCACCACTCCGATCCGGCGAACTTGGGGTGAGTCGCCGCCCTTGCGGTAAAATGCCGACTTTGTTTCCAGGCGTGAATCCGTGAGCACCATCACCATCGCCCTTTCCAAGGGCCGCATCTTCGACGAGACCCTGCCTCTCCTGGCAGCGGCCGGCATCGTTCCGAACGAGAATCCTGAAACCTCCAGGAAGCTCATCATCGAAACCAATCGGCCGGAAGTGCGGGTGGTCATCGTCCGCGCCACCGACGTTCCGACCTATGTCCAGTACGGCGCCGCCGACCTGGGTGTGGCCGGCAAGGATGTGCTTATCGAACACGGCGGGGAAGGGCTCTACGCCCCCCTGGACCTCAAGATCGCCAAGTGCCGCATGATGGTGGCCGTGCCCGCCGGCTTCGACTACGACAAGGCTGTGCGCCAGGGCGCCCGCCTCAAGGTGGCCAGCAAGTACATCAAGACCGCCCGGGAGCACTTCGCCGCCAAGGGCGTCCATGTGGACCTGATCAAGCTCTACGGCTCCATGGAGCTGGCGCCGCTTGCCGGCCTCGCCGACGCCATCGTGGACCTGGTGTCCACTGGCGGGACCTTGAAGGCCAACAATCTGGTGGCGGTGGAGGACATCATGCCCATCTCCAGCCGGCTGGTGGTCAACCAGGCCTCCCTCAAGGTCAAGCGGGAAACCCTGCAACCCATCATCGACGCCTTCGCCCAGGTGGTCGGGGAATAACCATGGTCGCTATCAAACGCCTTAGCACCGCCGATTCCGACTTCAAGGCCCGCCTGGACGAACTCCTGGCTTTTGAGGCCGCCCAGGACGAGAGCATCGAGCGTACCGTCGCCGGCATCCTGGCCGACGTGAAGGCCCGGGGCGACGCGGCCGTGGTGGAATATACCAACCGCTTCGACCGGCTCACCGCGTCTTCCATGGCCGACCTGGAGCTCTCCAAGTCGGCTCTCCAAGCTGCTCTCGACGGCCTGCCGGCCGAGCAGCGCCAAGCGCTGGAAGCCGCCGCCGGTCGCATCCGCGCCTATCACGAGCGCCAGAAGCTGGAAGGCTGGAGCTACACCGAGGCCGACGGCACCCTGCTGGGCCAGATGATCACTCCCCTGGACCGCGTCGGCCTCTACGTGCCCGGAGGCAAGGCGGCTTATCCGTCCTCCGTGCTGATGAACGCCATCCCCGCCAAGGTGGCCGGGGTCAAGGAACTGGTCATGGTGGTGCCGACCCCCGGCGGCGAAAAGAACGCCCTGGTCCTGGCGGCGGCCTGCTTGGCCGGTGTCGACCGCGTCTTCACCCTGGGCGGCGCCCAGGCGGTGGCGGCACTGGCCTTCGGTACGGCTACCGTGCCCCAGGTGGACAAGATCGTTGGCCCCGGCAACGCCTACGTGGCCTGCGCCAAGCGCCGGGTGTTCGGCATCGTCGGCATCGACATGGTGGCCGGCCCCTCGGAAATCCTGGTGGTGGCCGACGGCAGCAGCAATCCCGACTGGGTTGCCATGGACCTCTTCTCCCAGGCCGAGCATGACGAGCTGGCCCAGTCCATCCTCATCTGCACCGACGCGGCCTTCATCGACCGGGTCCAGGCCAGCATCGAGAAGCTTCTGCCCACCATGCCGCGCCAGGCCGTGATCCGCGAATCCCTCACCAACCGGGGCGCTTTCATCCAGGTCCGCGACCTGGAGGAAGCCTGTGCCATCGCCAACCGTGTAGCGCCGGAGCACCTGGAACTGTCCCTGGCCGATCCCGATCCCTGGGTGGAGAAGATCCACCACGCCGGCGCCATCTTCATCGGCCACTACACCTCCGAGTCCCTGGGCGACTACTGCGCCGGGCCGAACCATGTCCTGCCCACCTCCGGCAGCGCCCGCTTCTCGTCGCCCCTGGGGGTTTACGACTTCCAGAAGCGCACCAGCCTCATCAAGGTTTCCAGGGCCGGCGCCCAGACCCTGGGCCGCATCGCTTCCACTCTGGCCCACGGCGAAGGGCTGCCGGCCCACGCCAAGTCGGCGGAATTCCGGCTGGAAGACTGATGCATAGGGAAGCAGCGCCTGAGGCTCAGTCCATCGGCCTGAAGGCGCTGTTTCTCGGCTTTTCCAATATCGGCCTGTCGGGCTTCGGCGGCGTCCTGCCCTTCGCCCGCCGCCTCCTGGTGGAGGAGCGGGGCTGGCTGACGGCGGAGGAGTTCAATACCCTCCTCGGACTTTGCCAATTCCTGCCCGGGCCCAACGTCATCAACCTGTCGGTGGTGGTGGGCGCTCGTTACCGGGGAGTGCTGGGTTCGGTGGCCGCCGTGGCGGGGCTCCTGGGCGGGCCCATCGTCATCGCCCTGGGGCTGGCACTTCTGTACGACCATTTCGGCAGCCTTCCTATCGTCCAGGGCATGCTGCGGGGCATCGCCGCCGTCGGTTGCGGCCTCCTCTTCGCCACCGCCATCCGCATGGGCATGGCGGTGAAGGAAAAGCGCTTTCTCCTGCCTTTCACTGTTCTGGTCTTCGTGGCCATCGCCATCCTGCGCTGGCCCATGCCGGCGGTGATGGTGGGGCTCCTGGCCCTGTCGGCCGGCATCGCCTGGTGGCGCCTGCAAGATGTCGCTCCTCGCTGACCTTTTCCTGCAATTCACGCTGCTTTTCTTCGTCGCCTTCGGCGGCGCCACGGCCCTGTTGCCGGAAATGCAGCGGGTGGTGGTGGAAGAGAAACATTGGCTGGACGAAACCACCTTCATCCACCTCTACGCCATCGCCCAGGCGGCGCCGGGCCCCAACGGCCTAGTGGTGACCTTGATCGGTTGGGAAGTGGCGGGGCTGCCCGGCGCCCTGGCGACGACGCTGGCCATGTGCCTGCCCATGAGCATCGTCATCTACTTCCTGTTCCGCCACTGGGAGCGCTTCCGGGGCGCCAAGTGGCAGCAGGCGGTGCAGGTGGGGGTGGCGCCCCTGGCGGTGGGGCTGGTGTTTTCGGGCGCGACCCTGATCGCCCGTTCCGCCAACGTGGGTTGGGCGGGCGCCGCGGTGATGGCGGCCACCATCGCCCTCAATCTCAAAACCAAGCTTCATCCCCTCTGGTATATCGCCCTGGGGGCGGCCATCGGGGGCTTGGGGCTCGTCTAGTCCTGCCGGTAGGGATTTTCCAGGGACTCGATCAGTTCCTGGAAGACGGCCCGAATCTGCAACTCGTCGCACTCCATCAGGAGGGCATCTTCGAAGGCGTCCTGGGCCATCTGCCGAAGTTCGTCCAGGTTCTGCTGCAGGACTTTGATCTTCTCGGTGCAGGCGACGGTGGAGCCATCCGGCCGCTTCCAGACGATGGTTTTCTTGCTCATGGGGCTAGGCCAGGATTTCCCGCAGGGCCGAGGTCAGGGCGGCGCATTCGCCGTCGGTGCCGACGGAGATGCGCAGGAACTGGTCGATGCGGGGCAGCTTGAAATGGCGGACGACGATGGATCGCTCCCGCAACTGGGCCGCCAGTTCTGCGCCGTCCCGCTGCGGGTGGCGGGTGAAGATGAAATTGGCGGTGGAGGGCAGAACTTCGAAGCCCAGCTGTTCCAGGTCGGAAGTCAGCTTGGTGCGGGTGGCGATGACCGCCTGCCGGGTCTGCTCGAAGTACTCCTTGTCCTCCAGGGCGGCGACGGCGCCGACGATGGCCAGCCGGTCCAGGGGGTAGGAGTTGAAGCTATTCTTGACCCGCTCCAGGGCCTCGATCAGTTCCGCCTGGGCGACGGCGAAGCCGACCCGCAGGCCGGCCAGGGACCGGGACTTGGAGAAGGTATGGATCACCACCAGGTTGGGGAAGCGATTCACCAGGGAGATGGCGGTTTGACCACCGAAATCCACGTAGGCTTCATCGATCACCACGACTGAATCCCGGTTCGCTTCCAGCACCTGTTCGATTTCGCCCAGGCTAACCGGCCGGCCGGTGGGGGCGTTCGGGTTCGGGAAGATGATGCCGCCGTTGGGCAGGGCGTAGTCCTCGACCCGCAGGGAGAAGTCCTCGGCCAGGGGCACGGTCCGGTATTCGATGCCGTACAGCCCGCAATAGACCGGGTAGAAGCTGTAAGTGATGTCCGGGAAGAGGATGGGGCGCTCGTGCTTGAGAAGCGCCATGAAGATATGGGCCAGCACCTCGTCGGAACCATTGCCGACGAACACCTGTTTGGCTTCGACGCCGAATTCCTTGGCCACTGCCGCTTTCAGGAGGTCGGCGTTGGGGTCGGGGTAGAGGCGCAGCCGGGCGCCGTCTTCGCCCAGTTCGGCCTGGATGGCCGCCAGTACCCGCGGTGAAGGCGGGTAGGGGTTCTCGTTGGTATTGAGTTTGACCAGGTTGGCGAGCTTGGGCTGCTCGCCGGGCACATAGGGCGTCAGGCCGTGGACGACGGCGCTCCAGAATTTGCTCATGGGGTTCTACGGCAGGCGGGATTGACCCAGGATTCTATCACGCTCGACAGCTTCATCCGGCTGGGCCTGGCAGCTGCGGATGGTGCCCCGGCCGGCGGTCTTGGCCTCGTACATGGCCGAATCCGCCAGGGCGAGCAATTCCTCCACCGTGGTGGCCAGGTCCGGGAAAACGGCGATGCCGATGCTGGCTCCGATATTGACGGTGGCGATGGAGAGGCAGAAAGGCTGGTTGAGGACGTTGAGAATCTTCTCCGCCACGCCGTAGGCCACTTCCAGGGTCGGGACATTGGGGAGGAGGACCAGGAATTCGTCGCCGCCCACCCGGGCGACCGTGTCCTCGTCCCGGATGCAGTTGGAGATGCGGACGGCGGCCTGGCGCAGCAACTCGTCCCCGGCCAGGTGGCCGTGCTTGTCATTGACGCCCTTGAAGCGGTCCAGGTCGATGAACATCACCGCCACCCGGCATTGGTGGCGGACGGCCTGGGCGGTGGCCTGCTGGAGGCGGTCCTGGAAGAGAATGCGGTTGGGCAGGTCGGTGAGGGCGTCGTAGTTGGCCTGGTGCCAAAGCTCCTCCTGCTGCCGCTTCTTGGCGGTGATGTCGGAGAGCAGGGCCACGTAGCGGGTGATGCGGCCGTCGTCGTCCTTGACGGCGTTGATCTTCAGCCATTCGACGTAGAGGGAGCCGTCCCGGCGGCGGTTGTTGATCTCCCCCTCCCAGTGCCCGAGCTTGGCAAGGGTGTCGTACATCTCCCGGTAGAAGCCGGGGGCGTGCTGCCCCGATTTGAGGATGCGGGGCGTCTGGCCGACCGCCTCGTCTGCGGGATAGCCGGTGATGGTGGTGAAAGCCGGATTGACGCTGGTGATCACCGTGTTGGCGTCGGTGACCAGGATGCCCTCGGTGGTGGTCAGGAAGACGGACTGGCTGACCCGCAGGGATTCCTCCAGTTCCATGACCCGGGTGACGTCGGTGATGGAGATGGCCACGCCCATCGGCTCGCCGGCGGGGCTGTCGGGCATGGGGCGAGAGCTGACCGTCACCCAGCGTCGTACACCTTCCCGCTCGACGGCATACAGGGCCTGGCTGAGGATGAGGTTTTCCCGGACACAGCGGCGGCTCGGGTAATCGTCGGCGGGAACCTGGCGGCCATCGGGGTAGAAAAGCTGGTAGGGGCGATTGTTGAGGGCTTCCTGGTCCACGTCGAGGACGGTGGAGGCGGCGTCGTTGGCGGCGTTGATGACCCCGTCGGGGCCGACCAGCAGGATACCTTCGGGCAGGATTTCGAACAGGGTACGGAACAGGGCTTCGCTGGCCTGCACCCGTTGCTCCAGCTGGCGGCGGTTGGTGACGTCGTGGACGATGGAGTGGAGCAGGGTCTTTCCTTCGATGGAAACCGGCCCGGTGTACACCTCCACCTCGCGGATGTCCCCGGAAGCGAGACGATGCTGGAGGTTGAGGTAGCTCCGGTGCTCCTCCACGGCCTGGGCCATCTCCGCTGCCTGGGCGGTGGGGGGCAGGGCGTTGATGTCGTCGATATTGAGCTTGAGCAGTTGCTCCCGGTTGTAGCCGTAGAAAGTGCAGGCCGCCGGATTGGCGTCCACGATGTGGCCATCGGCCGGATCGACCAGGATTTTCACCGAGGTGTTCATCTCGAACAGGCTGCGGTACAGGTTGGCGGCTGCCATGAGATCGTTCTGCTGGCGGCCCATGCGTAACAACAGCAGGGCGATGACCCCCGCCAGCAGGGCGGCCAGGCCGGTACCCAGGCCGCTGCGTACCAGGTTGCGATGGATTTCGGCTTCCACCGGGGCGATGTAGTCGGCTTCCGCCAGGCCGGCGACGGACACCAGGGGCAGGTTCTCAAGCCGCCGCCATGCGTAGATCCGCTGTACGGGCTCGTGGCTGGCGGTGGCCCGGAAGACGCCATGATCGGCGGTGGATGGGCCGACGAAGGGGCGTTCCGGGTTGACCGTCTTGCCCATGTAATCGAGGAGCTTCGGGTAGCGGCTGAGATAGACCCCGTCTTGGCGGAAGAGGGCGATGATGTCGTTGGCGCCCAGTTCGAATCGTCCCAGTTGGCCGGCGATGTACTCGGGCGAGATCGAGGCGACGATCACGCCGCGGAACTTGCCTCCGTCTTCGATGCGACGGGAAAGCTGGATACTCCAGCTGCCCGATCGGCGCCCCAGGACCGGCGAGCTGATGAATAGCTGGTCGATCATCCTGCCGGTGGCGTGGAACTGGAAGTGTTCCCGGTCGCCCAGGAATATCCGGGCCGGAGCGCCCAAGGACGAGGCGGCCAGGTAGCCCTCTGCATCGATCACGCCGATCTGGGGGACTGCCGCATCGGGCAGGCCTTGGATGGCCGCTTGCAGGGAGGTATTGAATACCTTGGGGTGGGCCAGGTAGTCGGCCCGCAGATGGATCAGGATGGAATCCAGGTTGCGGACCAGGGCTTCGGTCTGGGTGGCCGCCGCCGAGGCCAATCGGGATGCGGCGACGGTGTGCTGGGCAAGGACGCTCGTTCGCAGCTCTTCGGTCGATGCCAGGAGGCGGTGCCAGTAAATCCCGATACTTGTCCCGGCCACAATCAGCAGGCCGAGGGCAAGGGCGCGGAATTTGGCGGCAGAGGGCATGGCGTCTCCGATTTGCCCCCATACTACTCCTCTTTATGCCGTGGGGAACCGGTTTGCGGCCGGCGCCGAACCGCTTCCGATGAATGGGGTCCCGGGCGGTGGTATCATCGGGCCATCACGACAATCCGTAGGCACCATGCGGCAAGCAGAAATCACCCGAAATACCCTGGAGACGCAGATCACCGTCCGTCTCGACCTCGACGGCAGCGGCGGGGGCAAGTTCGCCACCGGCGTGCCCTTCCTGGATCACATGCTGGACCAGATCGCCCGCCACGGACTTGTCGACCTGGAAGTGGAAGCCAAGGGCGATCTCCATATCGACGCCCACCACACGGTGGAGGATATTGGTATCACCCTCGGCCAGGCCCTGGCCGCCGCCTGGGGCGACAAGAAGGGGTTGACCCGCTACGGCCATGCCTACGTGCCCCTGGACGAAGCTCTTTCCCGGGTTGTCATCGACCTCTCCGGCCGGCCCGGCCTGGAATTCAATGTGGAATTCACCCGAGCCTGGATCGGCCAGTTCGACGTGGACCTGGTGCGGGAATTTTTCCAAGGCTTGGTGAACCATGCCGGGATGACTCTGCACATCGACAACCTGCGCGGCGTCAACGCCCACCACCAGGCCGAGACCGTCTTCAAGGCTTTCGGCCGGGCTCTGCGCATGGCGTCGACGGCCGATCCGCGCATGGCCGGCGCCATGCCGTCCACCAAGGGAACCCTGTAATGACCATCGCCGTCATCGACTACGGCATGGGCAACCTGCGCTCCGTGTCCAAGGCCATCGAGCACGTCGCCGGCGGCAAGCCGGTGGTGGTCACCGCCGATCCGGCCGTGGTGGCCGCCGCCGAGCGGGTGGTCTTCCCCGGCCAGGGCGCCATGCCCGACTGCATGCGGGAACTGGACGCTCGCGGCCTGCGGCCCGCCGTGCTGGCTGCCGCCGCGGAGAAGCCTTTCCTGGGCATCTGCATCGGCCTACAAATGCTTTTCGAACATAGCGAGGAGGGCAATGTGCCCGGCCTCGGCGTCTTCGCCGGCGATGTGCGCCGCTTCCCGGAGGATCGCATGGTCGGTGCCGACGGCCAGCGCCTCAAGGTGCCCCACATGGGCTGGAACGAAGTTCGGCAGAAACCCCATGCCCTGTGGGCGGACATCGCCGACGGCGCCCGTTTCTACTTCGTCCACAGCTATTGCGTCGCTCCCAAGGATGCCGCCCTGGCTACGGGTACTGCCGAATATGGCGTCCCCTTTACCTGTGCGGTGGGCCGGGATAATATCTTTGCCGTCCAGTTCCACCCGGAGAAAAGCGCCCGCGACGGGTTGCAGCTTCTGAAGAATTTTGTCGAGTGGCAGCCCTGACCGGGTTCTGCCCCACTTTCGTTTCTGTCGGGTTCCTTCCAATAAATTCCCATGCTGATCATCCCCGCCATTGACCTCAAGGACGGCCAGTGCGTCCGTCTGAAACAGGGCCTGATGGAACAGGCCACCGTTTTTTCCGAAAATCCCGCCGAGATGGCTCGCCACTGGGTTAACCAGGGCGCCCGCCGGCTCCACCTTGTGGACTTGAACGGCGCCTTCGCCGGCAAGCCCAAGAACGAGTCCGCCATCCGGGCCATCCTCAAGGAAGTGGGCGATGAGATTCCCGTCCAGTTGGGCGGCGGTATCCGCGACCTGGATACCATCGAACGCTGCCTGGACGACGGCCTGAGCTACGTCATCATCGGCACCGCCGCCATCAAAAACCCGGGCTTCCTCCACGATGCCTGCGGTGCCTTCCCTGGCCACGTCATCGTCGGCCTGGATGCCAAGGACGGCAAGGTGGCTACCGACGGTTGGTCCAAGCTCACCGGCCACGATGTCGTCGACCTCGCCAAGAAGTACGAGGACTACGGCGTCGAAGCCATCATTTACACCGATATCGGCCGGGACGGCATGCTCTCCGGCGTCAATATCGAAGCGACCGTCCGCCTCGCCCAGGCCCTGACCATCCCGGTCATCGCCTCCGGCGGCCTCGCTAGCGTTGAGGATGTGAGGAAGCTCTGCGCCGTGGAACACGAAGGAGTGGTCGGCTCCATCGCCGGTCGGGCCATCTACGACGGTACCCTGGATTTCAAGGCGGCCCAGGAAGCGGCTGATCAGGCCGGCAAGTAATGTCCCTCGCCAAACGTATCATCCCCTGCCTGGACGTGACCGCCGGGCGTGTCGTCAAGGGCACCAATTTCGTGGACCTGCGGGACGCCGGCGACCCGGTGGAAATCGCCCGCCGCTACGACGAGCAGGGGGCCGACGAGGTGACCTTCCTCGACATCACCGCCTCCAGCGACCAGCGGGACATCATTCTCCACATCATCGAAGCCTGTGCCGAACAGGTCTTCATCCCCCTCACCGTGGGCGGCGGCGTCCGCAAGGTGGAGGACGTGCGCCGGCTTCTGAATGCCGGCGCCGACAAGGTTTCCATGAATACCGCCGCGGTCCAGAACCCGGACCTGGTGTTCGACGCTTCCAGCAAGGTGGGCTCCCAGTGCATCGTGGTGGCCATCGATGCCAAGCAGACTGGCCCCGGCCAATGGTCCGTGTTCACCCACGGCGGGCGCAACAACACCGGCTTGGATGCCATCGAATGGGCGAAGAAGGTCGAGGCCCTGGGCGCTGGCGAAATCCTGCTCACCAGCATGGACCGGGACGGTACCAAGAACGGTTTCGACCTGGCCCTCACCCGGGCCGTGTCTGACGCGGTCAAGATTCCCGTCATCGCCTCCGGCGGCGTCGGCAACCTGCAGCACCTGGCCGACGGCGTGACCGAA
Organism: Rhodocyclaceae bacterium; assembly: GCA_035655235.1. GTDB lineage: Bacteria > Pseudomonadota > Gammaproteobacteria > Burkholderiales > Rhodocyclaceae > JAGTRP01. Next base: position 17,318 of record DASRUX010000405.1, read on the forward strand.
GGCCGGGCCGATGCGGTGCTGGCTGCCTCCATTTTCCACTTCGGCGAATACACCGTGCGCCAGGCCAAGGAATATATGCGCGGCCGCGGCATCGAAGTCAGGCTATGAGACTTCCGCAGGACCGCTCCAAGGAAGGCTCGCTCCCGCTTGGCGGGACGGCGCGTAGCGCCCAGGGTGCCCTATGAGCGATCTCGACAACGCGCTGCCCTGGCTGGAGGCCCTCAAGTGGGACGGCGATGGCATGATTCCGACCATCGCTCAGGATGCGGCCACCGGCAAGGTGGTGATGTTCGCCTACATGAACCAGGAGTCCCTGCTGGAGACGGTCCGTAGCGGCAACGCGGTATACTGGTCCCGCTCCCGCCGCCGGCTTTGGCGGAAGGGCGAGGAATCCGGCCACTTCCAGAAAGTGAAGGAAATCCGCACCGACTGTGACGGCGACGTGCTCTTGCTGTCCATCGAGCAGGTGGGCGGCATCGCCTGCCACACCGGCCGGGAAAGCTGCTTCTTCAACCAATTGCAGGGGGACCGCTGGGTTCCCGCCGATCCGGTTCTCAAAGACCCTAAGGATATATACGCAAAATGATGCCCCAGACCAGTGACGTTCTGCATCGCCTGTCCGAAACCCTGCTTTCCCGTCGGCACGCCGACCCGGAAACCTCCTACACCGCCAAGTTGTTCGCCAACGGCCCGGATTCCATCCTGAAGAAGATCGGCGAGGAATGCGCCGAGCTGATCATGGCGGCCAAGGACGGCAAGCGCCTCAACATCGTCTGGGAATCCACCGACGTGATCTACCACGTCATGGTGCTCCTGGCCTTCAACGGCCTCACCATCGACGACGTGCTCCAGGAAATGCGCCGCCGCGAGGGCATTTCGGGTATCGACGAGAAGAAGGCCCGGGGCGTCGAGAAATGAGCGACTGCATCTTCTGCAAGATCGTTCGGGGCGAAATTCCGTCCAAGAAGGTATACGAGGACGACGACCTCCTGGCTTTCAATGACATCAACCCGGCCCGGCCTGTGCACGTGCTGGTGATTCCCAAGAAACACATCACCTCCCTGGCCTCGGTCCCCGAAGCCGATGTGGCGGTGCTGGGAAAGATGTTAGCCAAGGCCAACGAAATTGCGGTGGCTCAAGGAAGTCCGGATGGCTTCCGGGTGATCATCAACACCGGGCGGGTCGGAGGACAGGAAGTCGGCCACCTGCACGCACATATCGTGGGCGGACCGGACCCGGTCGGCCCCATGCTCAAACGCATCTGAGGAGATATTCATGGGCAGCTTCAGCATCTGGCACTGGCTCATTGTGCTGGTCATTGTCATGCTCGTTTTCGGTACCAAGAAACTGCGCAACATCGGCCAGGACCTGGGCGGCGCGGTGAAGGGCTTCAAGGAAGGCATGAAGGAAGCCAATGCGGACTCCAAGCCCGCCGAGGCGGCCCAGCCCCAGCAGGTCACCGGCCAGACCATCGACGTCGAGGTCAAGGAAAAGACCCGCTCCTAATCCGCGGTTAATGGGGCTTCGGCTCCCTCTGGAATCATGTTCGACGTCGGCTTCTCCGAACTTATCGTTATCGGCATCGTGGCGCTCATTGTCATTGGGCCGGAACGCCTGCCCAAGGTGGCCCGCACGGTCGGCCACCTGCTTGGCCGCGCCCAGCGCTACGTCAATGACGTGAAGGCCGACATCAACCGGGAAATGCAGCTGGACGAGCTGAAGAAGCTCCAGGCCCAGGTGGCCGAATCAGCCCGTTCCCTGGAGGATTCGGTGCGTAAGGAGGTCGATACGGCGCGCTCGGTGATCGAGACTCCCGCCCACGACGCCGTGGCCGAGCTGGAGGCGACAGCCAAGTCCCTGGAGCAAAGCGTGGCCGACACGTCGGCACCCGCCGCTGAACCGCCGGCCGCCGTGATCGCCAAAGAAGACAAGCCCGCCGCATGAGCACCGCCGACCAGGAAGAATCCTTCATTTCCCATCTGGTCGAGCTGCGGGACCGCCTCCTGCGCAGCCTGATCGCCGTCGGCATCGCCATGGCCGGCCTCTGCCTCTATCCCGGCCCCGGCGCCATCTACGACTTGCTGGCCATGCCCCTCACCCAGGCCTTGCCGGAGGGGACCAAGATGGTGGCCATCGGCGTCATCACGCCCTTCATGGTGCCCCTCAAGGTGACCGCCATGGTGGCTTTCGTGGTGGCCTTGCCCTACATCCTCTACCAGGCCTGGGCCTTCGTCGCCCCGGGGCTTTATGCCCATGAGAAGCGCCTGGGCATTCCCCTGATCATCTCCAGCACCCTGCTGTTCCTGGCGGGGATGTCCTTCTGCTACTTCTTCGTTTTCGGCCAGGTCTTCAAGTTCATCGCCGGCTTCGCTCCCAAGAGCATCACTCCGGCGCCGGATATCGAGGCCTACCTGTCCTTCGTGCTGACCATGTTTGTGGCCTTCGGTATCACCTTCGAGGTGCCGGTGGCCCTGGTGGTCCTGGTGAAGCTTGGCGTGGTGACGGTGGAAAAGCTGAAGGAATGGCGTTCCTACTTCATCGTCGGCGCCTTCGTGGTGGCTGCCGTGGTGACGCCGCCGGACGTGGTCTCCCAACTGGCCCTGGCTCTGCCCATGTGCTTGCTCTACGAAGTCGGGATCATCGCCGCCCGGCTGGTTTCCAAGCCCGCCGCGCCGGACGAGGCGACCGGCACCGAGCTCCAACAGGCTTCCGACAAGTAATCAGCAGCAGCCCGGCTGAGACGGCTTCTTCTCCGGACCGGGGAGGGTGGCCAGGGTCTGCACCGGCGCTCCCTCTTCGAACCACCACAGGCTGCCGGCAGGCATCACTTCCCAATTCTCGTTGTCGGTCAGCGGCACGGTGGCGATCACCGCCACTTGGTCGTTCGGCGTGGTCACCTGGCTGAAATCCACCGTCACGTCCTGGTCCTTCAGGTGGGCCTGGGTGAAGGGCGCCCGCCGGATGACGTAGGCGAGCCGGGTGGAGGCGTGGGCGAACAGGGCGCCGCCCTGGGACAGCAGGAAATTGAATTCGCCGTGACGGGCCACGTCCAGGGTCAATTCGTGGAGGGCGGCGAAGACCTCCTCCCGCTTCGGCAGGCTGGCGCTGCCGAAGCGGCGGCGCAACTCCTGGAGCAGCCAGCAGAAGGCCCGCTCGCTGTCGGTGGAGCCCACCGGCAGGAAGCTCCCGTCCAGTTCCGGGGCGAAATCCAGCA
>DASRUX010000406.1:0-9372 GCA_035655235.1 Rhodocyclaceae bacterium
GGGGGTCGCATGATGACGGGGAACCCATACATCAACAATCAGCAAAGGATATTAATGTTGTAGGAAGTGTGAGATAGGCTGTAGGACGTTTCCTAACCCCCCCGGACATCCCCATGGGGCTTGAATCAGGCGAGCCGGGTACGGATGGGCAGGGTGAAATGGAAGACGCTGCCCGCCCCCGGCTCGGACTCCACCCAGATGCGCCCGCCGTGGCGCTCCACGATGCGCCGGCAGAGGGCGAGGCCGATGCCGGTGCCGGGCACCTGGCTGTAGCTGTGCAGCCGCCGGAATATCTCGAAGATGCGGTCGTGGTGCCGGGGGTCGATGCCGATGCCGTTGTCACGCACCGAGAAAAGCCACTCGGCCCCCTGCCGTCGACAGGCGATCTCCACCCGGGGCGGCTGGGAGCGGTTGTACTTGATGCCGTTTTCCACCAGGTTCTGGAGCAGCTGGGCGATCTGGGTCCGGTCCGCCAGGACGGTGGGCAGGCTGTCGCTCGTCACCTCGGCGCCGGTGTCGCGGATGAGCCCGCCCAGGGAGGATCGCACTTCCGAAAACAGCTTCTGGAGATCCACCGCCGTAAAGGGCAGCCCCTGGACATCCAGGCGGGTGTAGGCCAGGAGATCATGGATCAGGTTCTGGAGGCGCTTGGCGTTATCCACCACCAGGCCGGCCCACTCGTCCACCCGGCTGTCCGCCCGGCCCTTCACCTCCTGCTGCAGGAGCTGGGCGAAGCCGGCGATGGAGCGCAGGGGCGTCTGCAGGTCGTGGGCGGCGGCGTGGGCGAAGTGACGCAGTTCCAGGTTGCTGCGCAGCAGGGCGTCGTTGGCCCGCTGCAATTCGGCGGTGCGCTTCTTCACCCGCTGCTCCAGTTCGGCATTGAGGCCCCGGACCTTGGCCTCCGCCGCCTTGCGCTCCTCCTTGCGGCGGGTCACATCCACGACGATGCCGGTGGTGCCCAGGGGGTGGCGAACCTCATCCTCGGCGAAAAAGGTCCGGCCCCGGACCCGCACCCAGCGGATCGTCCCGTCGGCAAGCAGCAGGCGGTGTTCGTCGTCGAAGAAGCCGTCCCCCCGCGAGTCCAGGGAGGCTTCCAGTTTGGCCGCCACCCGCTCCCGATCCTCGGGGTGCACCAACGCGATGACCTGCATCACCGACAATTCCCCGCCCTCCTCGGGCAAGCCCAGGATGGCCCGCAGTTCCGGCGAAAAATAATCGCCGGCATCGGCATAATCCAGGTCGAAGACCCCCACCCCGGCCGCCTGGGCGACGGAACGCAGCCGGTATTCCCGGTGCTGGAGATCGGGCCCCGGGCGGCGACGGTCCACCTGGCGGCGTTCAGTCAGGGCGCAAATCCGCCTGCCGTCGTCGGCGTGGTCCCGGCGGCGCCGCTGCAGTTGGGATAGCCGGGACTGCAAGGTGGGAGCCAGTGCCTGATCCATCGACCTCCCCTAATCCAGGGCAGAGCCCCCGGTAAGCGAATCCATCATCAACATGTCCCCGTTGAAGATGCATGGAATTTAGAGATGGGAATGGGTTGAATGCTCCATTGTTCAGCAATTATTTTCGGTCGGCGCAGCCCATCCGGTTTGTCGCATTCCCGACAAACGTCCTGACACCCCATCCCACCCTAACGTTCAGCCCATTGTTTTTATGCTATTTTTTCAGTGGCATCCGACTTGCTATCCCATTCCTGTCCCAACCGGCATCGGAAAGACACCATGGCAGCAAGACCGGACATCGTCATCAACGACACCACCCTGCGCGACGGCGAGCAGTCGGCGGGGGTGGCCTTCAGCCTCGACGAGAAGCTGGATATCGCCCGGCGCCTGGCCGCCATCGGCGTGCCCGAGTTGGAGGTGGGCATCCCCGCCATGGGCGAGGAGGAGCGGGAGAGCATCCGGGCCGTGGCTGCCCTGGGTCTGCCCACCAAGCTCATGGTCTGGAGCCGCATGCACCGGGCCGACATCGCCGCCAGCGCCGGCCTGGGGGCCGACTATATCGACATCTCGGTGCCGGCCTCCGACCAGCACCTGGCCTACAAGCTGAAGCAGGACCGGGCCTGGCTCCTGGCCGAAATGCCCCGCTACGTCGCCCAGGCCCTGGACCTGGGACTGGAAGTGGGCATCGGCTGCGAGGACGCCTCCCGGGCCGATCCGGATTTCCTCTGCCGCCTGGCCGAAACCGCCGAACGGGCCGGCGCCCGCCGCCTGCGCTTCGCCGACACCCTGGGCATCCTGGAGCCCTTCGGCACCCATGACCGGATTGCCCGGCTACGCTCGGCCACCGGCCTGGAGATCGAGATGCACGCCCACGACGACATGGGCCTGGCCACCGCCAACACCCTGGCCGCCTGCCGGGCCGGCGCCACCCATGTGAACACTACGGTGAACGGCCTGGGCGAGCGGGCCGGCAATGCGCCCCTGGAGGAGGTGGTGCTGGGCCTGCGCAAACTCTACGGCCTGGAAACCGGCGTCGAGCTGCGCGGCTTTCCGGCCCTGTCCGAGCGGGTCGCCCACGCTTCCGGCCGGGCGGTGCCCTGGCAGAAGAGCGTGGTGGGGGCCGGCGCCTTCACCCACGAGGCCGGCATCCATGTGGACGGCCTCCTCAAGCATCCGGACAACTACCAGGGCTTCGACCCGGTCGAGGTGGGACAACGCCACCGCATCGTCCTGGGCAAGCATTCCGGCAGCCGGGCGGTAATCACCGTTTACGCCGGCCTCGGCATCGCCCTGGACGAGGCCGCCGCCCAGCGCCTTCTGGCCCATATCCGCGCCTTCGTCGGCGAGAAGAAGCGCCCCCCCGAGGACGCCGACCTCCTCGCCCTCCTTTCTTCCCTGGAGGAGCCCCTCCATGCCTGAAGCCCTCGCCATGACAGCCACCACCGTCCCCACCATCGGCCTCTGGGCCCAGCTCAGGGAAGACCTGTCCTGCGTCTTCCAGCGGGACCCGGCCGCCCGCTCCACCTGGGAGGTGCTGACCACCTACCCGGGCGTCCATGCCGTCCTCCTGCACCGAGTCTCCCACGGCCTTTGGCAGCGGGGCTGGCGCTACCCGGCCCGCTTCCTCGCTTTCCTGGCGCGGGCCTGCACCAATGTGGATATCCACCCGGGCGCCCGCATCGGCCGCCGCTTCTTCATCGACCACGGGGCCGGCGTGGTGATCGGCGAGACCGCCGAAGTGGGGGACGACGTCACCCTCTACCACGGCGTCACCCTGGGCGGCACCTCCTGGAACAAGGGCAAGCGCCACCCGACTCTGGGGGACGGCGTGGTGGTGGGCGCTGGGGCCAAGATCCTGGGCCCCATCCGCCTGGGTTCCCGGGTCCGGGTGGGCGCCAATTCGGTGGTGGTGAAGGATGTGCCGTCCGACCGCACGGTGGTCGGCGTCCCCGGGCGCATCGTCGCCACCCGGGCCGGCTCCCCCCGGCCGGAGAATGCCATCAGCCTGGACCACAACCTGCTCCCCGACCCGGTAGCCCGCTCCATCGCCTGCCTGGTGGAGCGCATCGACTCCCTGGAGAAGGAACTGGCCGTTCTCCGCAACGTCCCCGCCGCCGACAACGGCGGCGCCTGCCAGACCTGCTCCGCCGGCGACCTGTGCTGCGAGCACCCCGCCGAAGCCCCCCTTTGACCCGCTGCCTGAAGAGGTACCCCATGGACGACACCCTGACCTTCGCCGAAGCCCTGGACGAGCTGGTTTCCGCCGAGGACTTCCTGGAATTTTTCGACATCCCCTACGAGCCCCGAGTGGTCCAGGTGAACCGCCTGCACATCCTGCAGCGCTTCCACGACTACCTGGCCAAGCAGGCCCCCAACCTGCCGCCTGAGGAAGATGCCCAGCGGGGCATCTACCGCCTGTGGCTGGAGCGGGCCTACCAGGACTTCGTGGAATCGAACGCCCTCACCGAGAAGGTGTTCAAGGTCTTCCACACCATGGCCAACCCGGAAGGCGGCTCCACCTCCTTCGTGCCCCTGGACAAGGTATTCCAGTCATGAAACCCCGCTGGGAGTGCGGCGAATCGGTGCGGGTCGTCCGCAATGTCCGCAACGACGGCACCTATCCGGGCATGGACACGGGCGCACCCCTCATCCGCCGGGGCAGCGTCGGGCATATCGTCGATGTCGGCACCTTCCTCCAGGACCAGATCATCTACTCCATCCATTTCCTGGACCAGGGCCGCATCGTGGGTTGTCGGGAAGAGGAGCTGATCGGCCTGGACGAGGAATGGATTCCGTCCCGCTATGAATTCCGCGAGAAGGTAAGGTGCCGTCTGGCTCTGGCGGTGGGGGGCGAAGTGCTGGTGGCGGCCGGCGCCGTCGGCGAGGTGCTGAAGGTGCTGCGCCATGCCGACGGCGTGGCTTACCACATCCATTTCGAATCCCTGCCCGGCCGGGTACTGCAAATCCCGGAAACCCAGCTGGACCCGCTCTATGCCTCGTGAGGACGCCATGCAAGCCTATCTGCAGCTCAAGCTGTCCTGGGAACTGTTCAAGAAGGCCCCCGACGCCCTGTCGGCCCCCGAAAAGAGTCGCCTGGACCAGGTCGCCGGCCGTCAGACCGACCTAGAGCGGCGCATCCTGAGCAGCCTGGAGGCTTCGGTGGTCATCGTCCCGCCGGCCACCTTGGCGGCCCGCATTGGCGAAATCCGCCAGCGCTTCGCCAGCGAAGAGGAATTCCACAACGACCTGGAGCGCATCGGCCTGACCCAGGCTGCCCTGGCCGAGGCCGTGCATCGAGACCTGCGGGTGGAGGCGGTGCTGGAAAAGATCGCTTGCCGCGCCCCCGCCGCCACCGAGGTGGATGCGGAAATCTTCTACCGCCTGCATCCGGAAGCCTTCCAGCGGCCCGAGGCCCGGCGCCTGCGCCATATCCTGATCACCTTCGGCAATCCGGCGGAGCGGGAGGCGGCCCGGCAGCAATTGGAAAAACTGCGGCATACCGTCCTGTCGGCGGAAGCCTTCGCCGCCGCGGCCCTACGCCATTCCCAATGCCCCACGGCCCTGGAAGGCGGCAAGCTGGGGGTGGTGAAGCGGGGCGACCTTTATCCGGAACTGGAACCGGCTGCCTTCGCCCTGGGAGACGACGAGCTGTCGCCGGTGGTTGAGTCGCCCATGGGACTGCACCTGCTGCGCTGCGACGAGGCCTTCGCCGCCGGAGCCATGGATTTCGGACTGGTGAAGCAGCGGATCATCGACCGGCTGTCCGACCAGCGTCGGCGCCAGGCCCAGAAGGACTGGATCGCCGGTCTTTAGGCGACCACCTGGGGCTGCTGCACCGCCACCCGGTTGCGGCCCTCGCGCTTCGCCTGGTAGAGGGCCCGGTCGGCGCATTGGGTGAGCTGGTCCGGGATGCGGGCGTGTTCCGGATAGGCGGCCACGCCGAAAGAGGCCGTCAGCCGCAGTTCGACGCCATCATGGTCAAGGCTGGCCCCAGCGATCAGGCGGCACCATCCCTCGGCCCGCTCGATGGCGCTGGCCACCGGCATGCCGGGCAGCAGGATGAGAAATTCCTCGCCGCCGTAGCGGCACACCACGTCCTCGGCCCGCACGTCCGAAAGCAGCAGGTCGGCCACCGCCTTCAGGGCCAGGTCGCCGGCATGGTGGCCGTAGGTATCGTTGATGCGCTTGAAATGGTCGATGTCCATCAGGACCAGGGACAGGGGCGAGCCTTCCCGCCGGGAGCGGGCCACTTCCCGCTCCAGGGTCTCGTCCAGGTAGCGCCGGTTGAAGAGGCCGGTGAGGCTGTCCCGGATGGCCTGTTCCTGGAGGGCGGCCTGGAGGCGCTGGATTTCGCCCAGTTGGAGCTGAAGCTGTTCGTTGGCCTCCCGCATGGCCATCTCGGCGGCCTTGCGCTCGGAAATATCGCTGAAGGCGGCAAAGGTGCAGGGCTCGCCGTCGAAGTCGATAAGCTCCATGGAAAGGATGGCCCAACGCCGGTCGCCGTCGAGCTGGCGCAGTTCCACCTCGGCATCCCGCACATCCCCCTGTTCCTTGAGGAGGGCCACGACCCGGTCGCGGCTGGCCGGATCGGGGTAGAGATCCCGGACCGAATGGCCGATCAACTGGTCCGGCTCAGCGTGCAGCCACTGGACCGCCCGCTGGTTAACGTACTTGATGATGGCGCCGTCGAGGTCGGCCACCACGACGGGGAAAGGCGCCGCCTCCAGCAGGGAACGGTAGGTGGCCTCGCTTTTCTGCAGGTCCCGGGCCAGCTTCTGCTCCTTGTCCTCCAGCTTGCCGTAGCGCCACATGATGATCCCAAGGGCCAGCATGATGCCCGCGCAGGCCAGCAGAGAAATGACGGCGGTGGATCGCCAGGCCCCCAGGTAGTCGTGGCTGGCGACGCCGGCTGCCACGTAGAAGGGGTAATCGCCCACCCGCCGATAGGCATAGATGCGCTCCATCTTGTCCAGGTGGGCGACGAAGCTGATGACCCCTTCCTTATCCCCGGCCAGGATCCGGTCATGCATGGGGTTATCCTGCACCGCCCGATTCACGGCATCCGGCCGCATCGGCCGCCGCAGGACCAGGCGCGCATTGTCGGTGCGGCGCAGGGTGATGGCGGCGTTCTCCCCCAGGTCGACGGCGTCGAACAACTGCTGGAAATAGTCCACCTGGACTGGCGCCGTCACCATCCCGAGGAACTGTCCCTTGCCGTCCAGGATCGGAAAGGCGACGAACAACAGGGGCCGCCCGGAAATCCGTCCCATGGCGACTTCGGAAAAGACCAGCCCCTTCCCGGGGTCGTTCTTCAGCTCCTCGAAGTGGCTGCGCCCCTTGGCGGTAGAGCGGGGCAAGTCCGGCTGGGAGGTGTAGAGGACGCTGCCGTTCCTGTCGACAATCCGATAGCCGAGAATTTCCGGGAACTGGCGGGCGTGCATGGCGAGTTCCCGGTCCAGCCGGGCCCTGAAGCTGGGAATGCCGGCCGCATCCATCGCTTCCCGGGGGACGGAGACGGCGACGCCTTCCAGGTCCGCCTGGAGCCGGCGGAAGGTGGCGTTCAGGTGGGCTTCCAGGATTTCGACGGTATTCCTGGCGGTCAGGGTCGCCCGCTTTTCGGTCTCCTGGTAGGACACCCAGAGCAGGGAGCAGAGGAGCAACAGGGTCGCGAAGCAGCCCAGAAGAAACAGCCCCGCATAGCTGCGGCGGACACCGATGGATGAATCTGTGATTTTTGCCTGTTGCGAAAACATGCTACGACAATGCCACGGGGATCGCCCGTTGGCAAGACAAAGGAATATTCCCGAATTTTGTTTGAAAAGAACGCCGGCGCCGGGGAGATGTCTATGGGAAGACGCCCAATCCCAACGGGGTTCCAAGGAGTATGCCATGAAGGGTATTGCCCTGTTCGCTCTCATCGTCTTTTCCGTCCAGGCCGCCGCCGAACCGGAAACCTACGTCATCGACGGCAAACACACCTTCCCCCGTTTCGAGTACAGCCACTTCGGCTTCTCGAACCAGATTCAGCGCTTCGACCGGACCTCGGGCAAGATCGTCATTGACCGGGCGGCCAAGACCGGCAGCGTGGAAGTGGCCATCGACGTCAATTCCGTGGACACGGGCAATACCGAACTCACGGCGCATCTCCTGAGCGAAGAATTCTTCGACGCCAAGCACTTTCCCGCCATCCTGTTCAAGTCTCGGACCATGCGATTCGATGATGATCGGGTGGCGGCGGTGGATGGCAATTTGACGATCAAGGGCATCACCAAGCCGGTGACCCTGACCGTCACTTCCTTCAAGTGCATGCCCCATCCGCTCATCAAGAAGGAGGCCTGCGGCGCCAACGCCACGGCAAAGATACTGCGGACGGATTTCAACCTGGGCAAATACGCCCCGGCCGTGAGCGACGAGGTGACCCTGAGTATCGCTGTCGAAGCGGTCAAGGAATAAAAGGCCGGAGGGGAAAGGTTGGCGCGGTGTTGCGCTGGCCGATTTGGCGTGCCTGGCGGAGGCGGTGAGATTCGACGTACAAATACTTCGACTATTTAAAATCAGTGTGTTACACGCACACTGAATCAGCTCTTTGTACCTCAAGTTTGTACCAAGTCAGCCCTGCTAGCAAGATAAATCAAGCATCCCTGCTCTGTGGTTGTTTTCCTGCTGTGCGTAGTAATATCGCGCCAGCATGTTTTTTTCAAACGCTACCGGGGGAGCAGACCTAGCCCCTTGCGGACAGGCAACCATCAAAATTACAGGGAGCAACATGACCAGCACATGGCAAGACGACTTGTTTGATTTTGCGTACATCCCCAATACGCAACAAATGCTGGATAGCCTAGCCGGACTTGCAGAGCCAGAGAGTTGGGATTATCAGAACACGGCAACCACGCAGCACAAGCCTATCCTGATGAATTATCTGAAGTACACGTATAAGAGGGTTGCAGAAGAAGGAAAGATCTCCAGGTCGGACAATGACGACATGGCGACATTCAACACAGGTTTGGTCACACCGTCACAAGAGGCCATTTACGCCTTGTTCGACCGAAACAACATTCCGGACCGGCAACCGTGGCACTTCATGAAATTCGTCCGGCGCGGAGAACAAACCCTTACTGCCTTCTCTCAACTTCCTGAGTTGGCGAACTACTTCTCTACTCCATCGGTGCTTGTGCTGGATTGCAACAAGGAACTTCGTGTCAACGTGGAGCACATCGTAAGTGACAACAAGACACGTTTCCCGGCACCGTTCAATGGAATGGATGACTTTGCACTGCAAACATTCCTCAAAGGCTCCATAGATAACGCAAAGGAGCGAGTAAAGAGGAACTACAAGACAGCTGTTCCCCAGTATTACTCGGGCCGGGTTCAGTTAATGTTGCCACTCTGCATCTCCAAGCCTGGGCAAGCGGACCTGGCGATAATTGTCGAAGACCACGGGCTCTTCTATCGAGCTGCGACATGCCTAACGCTCGATATGGCATACAACAATGCTCGACTACTGGCCAAGCCAGATAAAGACTGGCTTAAGCCCTGAGTGCTGCCAATTTTGGGGACGCCGTCCCTCACCCCGCCCTCGCCGGGAGGCATGGGGCCGGGTTCTAAAAGCCAACCCGACCCCAAGCCGGGAGCGTGACAGGGCTCCGCCCTTCGCTCCATGTGTCAAGTGGCAGTCCTCACCCGGTCCCGGCTCCATCCGCGCAGCGGATCGAGCTGGGCTGCGGCTTCCGGGCTGGCACTTGACACCCTCCGCTACCCTCTTAGCTCTTGTAGCCGTCCAGCCTTATTTCCTTTTTCCGAAAACAACCGATGCACTCTCACCTCGGGCGAGGGAGTTGAGCTGGGCCGGGGTCAGTGCATCTGCGCCCTTGGGAGCATACTTGTAGAGCGTTGACCGACTTATGCCATATCGTTCGGCAATCTGAGACGG
>DASRUX010000407.1:0-9338 GCA_035655235.1 Rhodocyclaceae bacterium
AGACGCCCCGCCTGGACGGCCTCGCCTTCCTCAAGGAAATCATGGCCGAGCGCCCCCTGCCGGTGGTGGTGTGCTCCACCCAGGAGGGCAACAAGGCCGGCAGCACCACCCACCAGGCCCTGGCGGCGGGGGCGGTGGGGGTCATCAACATGCCCGAGCTGGGGCTGCGGGATTTCCTGCGCAATGCGGCCGAACATGTGGTTTCGGTCATCAAGACCGCCGTGGGCTTCACCCCGGACATCCAGGTGGAGCGCGGCCTGCCGCCGGGGCCGGAGGCCTCTCCCCCGGTCATCCCGGTGCGCAACGGCTTGGCGGCGAACCCGGTGGTCAATGCCGATGCCGTCGTCGCCATCGGCACCTCCACCGGCGGCACCCAGGCCCTGGAGGCCGTCCTCACGGCCCTGCCGCCGGATTGCCCCGGCATCGTCATCGTCCAGCACATGCCGGAACGGTTTACGGCGCTCTTTTCGGAGCGCCTGGACAGCCTCTGCCGGATCGAGGTGCTGGAGGCCAAGAACGGCGACCGGGTCCAGCCCGGCCGGGCGCTGGTGGCCCCGGGCGGGCGCCACATGACCCTGCGCCGCAACGGCGGCCATTACGAAGTGCAGGTGGCGGACGGCCCTCCGGTCAATCGCCACAAGCCGTCGGTGGATGTGCTCTTCCGCTCCGTCGCCAAGGTGGCGGGAGACAAGGCCCTGGGGATCATCATGACCGGCATGGGGGACGACGGCGCTCTGGGCATGCGGGAAATGCACGAAGCCGGTGCCTTCACCATCGCCGAGGACGAGGCCTCCTGCGTCGTCTTCGGGATGCCCAAGGAGGCCATCAAGCTGGGGGCCGTTGACCGGATCGTCTCCCTGCAGCAGATCGCCTGGGAAATCGTCACCTTCGGCCGCCAAGCCCTGGGCGAGGGGATTTGATCAATCGGCTTCCAGCTGATGCTGGAGGGCGTATTTGATCAGGTCGGCGGTGTTGTCCAGATTGAGCTTCTGCATCAGCCGCATCTTGTGGGTGCTGACCGTCTTGGGGCTCAGGTGGAGGGCGTCGGCCACTTCGCCGATGCGGGAGCCGGAGGCGATCAGCTTTAGGACCTGCAATTCCCGTTCTGACAATTTCATATGGGGTAGGCCGCCAGCCCTGGCATCCTGGAACACCACGCTGTCCACCAGGGCCGGATCGATGAACTTGCCGCCCCGGAAGACCAGGCGCAGGGCGGTGATCAGGGTTTCCGGGTCGCTGTCCTTGGTGACGTAGCCGCTGGCCCCCGCCTTCAGCACCCGGTTCACGATCTGCCCCTCGTTGTGCATGCTGAGGATGAGCACCGGCAGCAGCGGCCTTTCGGTCAGCACCTGCTGGATCAGCTCGGTGCCGCTGATGCCCGGCATGGTCAGGTCCAGGAGCAGAACGTCGAAGTCCAGGGTCCGGACCTGGGCGAGCACTTCGTCCCCCCGGGTGGCTTCCCCGGCCACCACCATGTCGTCGGCGGCGGCCAGGAGGTTTTTCAGGCCACTACGGACGATGGCATGGTCTTCGGCGATCAGGATGCGGATCATGGGGGAGGGATTCATAGGGGGATGACCACGGTTACGGCCGTGCCGGCGCCGGGCGCACTGGCGACGCGCATCGTACCATCGAAGGCGAGGGCTCTTTCCCGCATGCCCTGCAAACCGAAGCCGGGTTTCTTGGCTACCACCGCTGGATCGAAGCCGCAGCCGTTGTCCAGGATGGTCAGGCGTAAGAGCGACTCCTGGCGCCCCAGGGAAATGACCACTTCGCTGGCCGCTGCGTGGCGGGCCACATTGGTCAGGGATTCCTGGATGATGCGGAAGAGGGCGGTGGCCCGGGTGTCGTCCAGGAGGATGTCGTCGGCGTCCAGTTCCAGCCGGCATGGCATTTCCCAGCGCAGGCTGAAATCCTCGGCCAGCCACTCGATGGCCGGAATGATGCCGTGGTCCAGGGCCGGCGGGCGCAGGTTGCTGACCACATGGCGGACGACGCCGATGGTGTTGTCCAGCAGGGAGCGCATGGTTTCGATCTTTTTCTGCAGCAGCGGGTCGTCCGGATACTGGCGGCGCAGCAGGGAACACTCCATTTTCAGGGCGGTGAGCAACTGGCCCAATTCGTCATGGATTTCCCGGGCGATGCTGCGCCTTTCCTGCTCCAGGCGGTATTCGTTGTGGGCGGAGAGGTCCCGGAGTTTCTGCCGGGAGAGGGCGAGCTTGGCTTCGACGGCGGCCACGGCGGCCGCGCAGCAGGGAGGGCGGCCTTCCGGGGCGCCGGCACTCCGGTCCGCCGGCATGAGCTTTTGCTCTGCGCATGGAACGGATTCCCCGTTGCCTGTCTCAATCGGAGTCTCTTGTTCTTCTTTATGCATGACGACGACGCAACTTGTCTCCCCAACCCGCTATTTTGGCCCGAGGAAGGAATGTTCCGGAGCGGCGCGGCTTTCAATCGCTGGGCATTCTGCCCCAATGGGAGTCTTCCTGTCACATGGACGCAGCCCGGGGAAGGGGGCCGGCGTGGTAACATCTTCCTTTAGCCTTGGCCTATGAACCCGACCAATTTCGACTTTCACTGTCATTCCGTCGTCTCCGACGGTCTTCTTCCCCCTGCCGAACTGGTCCGCCGGGCGGCGGCCAATGGGGTCGATTGCTGGGCACTGACCGACCATGACGACCTGGGCGGCCTCTCGGAGGCGTCCAAGTGCGCCGCCGACGCCGGCATCACCTTCGTCAATGGAGTGGAAATCTCCATCGAGTGGCGGGAGGTTCCCATCCACATCGTCGGCCTGGGTTTCGACGCCGAGCATCCCACCCTGTGCGGAGGCCTCCACAACCTGCGCCTGGGGCGGGTCGAGCGGGCCAAGCGCATGGGCGATGCCCTGGCCGCCATCGGCATCCCCGGGGTCTTCGACGGCGCCATGACCTATGCCGGCAATCCCAACCTGATATCCCGGGCCCATTTCGCCCGCTACCTGGTGGAAATCGGCATCGCCAAGGACGTGCAGAACGTCTTTCTCCATTACCTGACTCCCGGCAAGCCCGGCTACGTGGACCATCGCTGGGCAACCCTGGAGGATGCGATCAACTGGATTCATGCCGCCGGCGGCGTGGCCGTGGTGGCCCATCCCGCCCGCTACCGCATTTCCAACGGCGACCTGCGCCGCTTCCTGGGCGAGTTCAAGGATGCGGGCGGCGACGGCATCGAGGTGGTGTGCGGCAGCCATACCTCGGACCATGTCCTGCACTTCGCCCGCATCGCCCGCCATTTCGCTTTCCACGCCTCCCGCGGCTCCGACTTCCACGGCCCCGAGGAGAGCTACGTCGATATCGGCTGCCTGTCCGCCCTGCCGGAAGACCTGAAGCCCATCTGGCGCCTTATTTTCTGATTTCATGTCCCACTACGTCTCCATCCATCCCGAGAACCCACAGCCGCGCCTGCTTGCCCAGGCGGCGGAGATCGTCCGCGACGGCGGGCTCATCGTCGTTCCCACCGATTCCTGCTACGCCCTCGGATGCCACCTGGGGGACAAGGCCGCCATGGACCGCATTCGGCAAATCCGCCAGGTGGACGAGCGTCATCACCTGACCCTGATGTGCCGGGACCTCTCGGAAATCGCCCTGTACGCCCGGGTGGACAATGTCCAGTACCGCCTCCTCAAGGCCACCACCCCCGGCAGCTACACCTTCATCCTGGAAGGCACCAAGGAACTGCCCCGGCGCCTGCTCCACCCCAAGCGCAAGACCATCGGCCTGCGGGTGCCGTCCCATCCGGTGGCCATGGCCCTGCTGGAGGAATTGAACGAGCCCCTGCTCACCTCCACCCTGCTGCTGCCCGGCGACGAGGAGCCCATGACCGAGGGCTGGGAAATCCGCGACCGGATGGAGGACGAGGTGGATCTCATCCTGGACGGCGGCCACTGCGGCACTGAACCGACCACCGTGGTGGATCTCACCGGCGGCACGCCGGTCCTGGTCCGGGCCGGCCGGGGCTCCCTGGAGCCCTTCGGCCTCGAATGAACCCCTCTGCTATAATCCCCTGTTTTTTCAGGCAATGATCGAGAGCCTAATCCAGACCCTGGCCATCTCGGCGCTACCGGTGGTGTTCGCCATCACCCTGCACGAGGCGGCCCACGGCTACGCGGCGCGGTATTTCGGCGACCCGACGGCCTGGCAGGCTGGGCGCATCAGCCTGAATCCGATGGTGCATATCCATCCGCTGGGTACCGTCATCATTCCTGTGATGACTTTGATATTGTCGAGTGGGACATTTCTGTTCGGTTGGGCTAAGCCTGTTCCAGTGGATTTTGGCCGTCTACGCCATCCTAAGCGTGACATGCTATGGGTTGCGGCAGCCGGGCCGGCAGCGAATTTGGCCATGGCCTTTGGTTGGGCGGCTCTTCTGAAGCTCGCATGGCTGGGGACTACCAACATGTTTACCCTGCCATTTTCTGAAATGTGCAAGATCGGGGTTGTGGTGAATGCGGTCTTCCTGGTGCTCAACCTCATCCCGCTTCCTCCTCTGGATGGGGGGCGCATCGCGGTCAGTTTGTTGCCGGGTCGATTGGGTGCAAGACTTCAGCAGATCGACCGGTTCGGGCTTGTCGTTCTGTTGGCCCTGCTAATGCTCGATTACGAGACGGGGGCCATTAGAGAGATTCTTCACCCTGTGGTGGACTGGGTAAGCCGATCCATCGAAGGAATTTTTGGGCTTTATTGAAAGAACTATGTACGCAGAACGTGTGCTTTCCGGCATGCGCCCGACGGGGGCGCTCCACCTTGGCCATTACCACGGCGTCCTGAAGAACTGGGTCAAGCTCCAGCACGAGTACCCCTGCCTCTTCTTCGTCGCCGACTGGCATGCCCTGACCACCCATTACGATAGTCCTCAGGGCATCGAGCAGGCCGCCTGGGATATGGTCATCGACTGGCTGGCCGCCGGCGTTGATCCCAACCAAGCCACCCTGTTCATCCAGTCCCGGGTGCCCGAGCATGCCGAACTGCATCTCCTGATGTCCATGATGACCCCGTTGGGCTGGCTGGAACGGGTGCCCACCTACAAGGACCAGCAGGAGAAGCTGGAGAGCAAGGATCTCTCCACCTACGGCTTCCTGGGCTATCCGCTGCTGATGAGCGCCGATATCCTGATCTACCGGGCCGATAAGGTGCCGGTGGGCGAGGACCAGATTCCCCACGTCGAATTCACCCGGGAGCTGGCCCGCCGCTTCAACCACATGTACGGCCGCGAGCCGGGCTTCGAGGAAAAGGCCAAGGAGGCCGTCAAGAAGCTGGGGGGCAAGAAGGCCCGCTTGTACGAGGAGCTGCGTACCCGCTTCCAGCAGAAGGGCGAGAAGGAAGCCGTCGAGCAGGCCCACGCCCTCCTGGACGAGGTCCAGCACCTGTCCGTGGCCGACCGGGAGCGCCTCTTCGGCTACCTGGAAGGCACCGGCAAGATGATCCTGGTGGAGCCGGGCGCCCTGCTGACCGAAGCCTCCAAGATGCCGGGCCTGGACGGCCAGAAGATGTCCAAGTCCTACAACAACACCATCACCCTGCGGGAATCCGAGGAATCGGTGACTAAGAAGGTGCGCCACATGCCCACCGACCCGGCCCGGGTGCGCCGCACCGATCCGGGCGAGCCGACCAAGTGCCCGGTCTGGCAACTGCACCAGGTCTATTCCGACGAAGGCTGCAAGGAGTGGGTGCAACAGGGGTGCCGCAGCGCCGGCATCGGCTGCCTGGAATGCAAGCAGCCGGTGATCGAGGGCATCCTCAAGGAGCAGGCCCCCATGCGGGAGCGGGCCGCCATGTACATGGATGAGCCGACCCTGGTGAAAAACATCATCGCCGACGGTTGCGAAAAGGCCCGGGAACTGGCCCGGGAAACCATGCGGGACGTGCGCGAGGCCATGGGCCTTGCCTATAGCTAATCGAATAAAAGGAAATCGGGGATGGGAGAACGTTCCGTCTCAGTGGTCGTGCCGGCCCTGAACGAAGCCGAGAACATTCGGCCGCTGGTGAATGAAATCATGGCGGCCCTGGGCAATGATCCGGACTTGGAAATCATCTACGTGGACGATGGCAGCGACGATGCCTCGCCCGCCATTTTTGCTGAACTGGCCAAGGAGCTGGCGCCGCGCTTCAAGTGCATCCGGCATCGGACCCGCTGCGGCCAGAGCACCGGGGTATGGACCGGCGTGCGCCATGCGAAGAACCGCTGGATCGCCACCCTGGACGCCGACGGCCAGAACGACCCGGCCAATATCCCGGCCATGCTTGACAAGCTGTTCGAAGCGAAGGACCCGGAATTCCGCCTGGTGGCCGGCTGGCGCCAGAAGCGCAAGGACACCTGGCTGAAGCGCATCTCGTCGCGCATCGCCAACCGGGTGCGGTCGGCCTTCCTCAAGGACTCCACCCCGGATACCGGCTGCGGCCTCAAGGTGTTCAGCCGGGAGATGTTCCTCAAGTTGCCGTACTTCAACCACATGCACCGCTTCCTGCCCGCCCTGGTCATCCGGGCCGGCGGCGAGGTGGTGTCGGTGCCGGTGAACCATCGGCCGCGGACCCTGGGAGTCTCCAAGTACGGCTTCCATAACCGCCTGTGGGTCGGCATCGTGGACCTGTTCGGCGTGGCCTGGCTGCAGCGGCGGGCCAAGGTGCCGGTGGTCGAGCGCATCACCGGCGGGGAGGTCTGAGCCATGCAGGACACTACCCTGTGGATCATCATCGGCTTCGTCGGCCAGGGGCTCTTTTCCGCCCGCTTCATCATCCAGTGGCTGTATAGCGAAAAGGTCAAGCGGAGCGTCGTGCCGGTGGCCTTCTGGTACTTCAGCCTAGCGGGCGGCTTGGTGCTGACCGCCTACGCCGTGCACCGCATGGACCCGGTCTTCGCCGTTGGACAGGGCGCCGGCCTCATCGTCTATTTCCGGAACCTGATGCTCATCAGGAAGCATCACCTCAAGGCGAACGACGAAGCGCCCGTCGAGTGAAAAACCTGCCAACCCCCATCCTTTGGGGTGTCTGCCTGTTGCTGGTGTTGGTGGCCTCCGTTGTCGGCCGGCCGGATATCCCCATCGACGAGACCCGCTACGTCAGCGTCGCCTGGGAAATGTGGTCCGGCGGCGACTGGCTGGTCATGCACCGGAACGGCATTCCCTACCACCACAAGCCGCCGCTCCTCTTCTGGCTCATCGGCATGGGCTGGGGCGTCTTCGGCGTGAACGATTGGTGGCCCCGGGCCATCTCGGCGCTCTTCTCCTTCGTCTGCCTCGGTTTGACCGCCGCCATCGCCCGCCGCCTGTGGCCGCGGGAGGAGGGGGGGGGAGAGCGGGCCGGCTGGCTGCTGCTGGGCGGCGCCTTCTGGCTGTTCTTCAGTACCTCGGTGATTTTCGACGTGATGCTGGCGGTCTTCGCGCTCCTGGCGCTCCTGGCCGGGCTGCGGGCCTGGCAAGGGGAGACGCGGGGCACCTGGGGCCTGTTCGGGCTGGCCATCGGCTTGGGCATCCTCGCCAAGGGGCCGGTGGTCCTTGTCCACGTCCTGCCGCCTCTGCTCCTGGCGCCCTGGTGGGGGGCTCGGGGAAGAGTCGGCAAGTCCTGGTATGGCGGCCTCGGCCTCGGTTTCCTCCTGGGGGCGGCGATAGCCCTGGCCTGGGCCATCCCGGCCGCCTGGTTCGGCGGCGAGGAATTCCGCAACGCCATCTTCTGGGGCCAGACCGCCGACCGGGTGTCCGGCTCCTTGGCCCACAAGCAGCCCGTCTGGTTCTATCTGGCCGTCCTGCCCCTGTTGCTTTTCCCGTGGTTCTTCTGGGGGCGGTCCTGGAGCGCCATGGCAGCCGCTCTGCGGGAGCGGGGCGATGCCGGCCTGCGCTTCTGCTTGGCGTGGATCGTTCCGGCCTTGGTCGTCTTTTCTCTCTCCGGCGGCAAGCAGGCCCATTACATTCTTCCCCTGTTGCCGGCCTTCGCCCTGCTGCTGGCCTTCGGTTGGCCCCGGGCGACAGTTCGGAGCCGCTGGGCGGCGCTGCCCCTGGCCCTGGTAATGGTGCTGGTTGGTGTCCTTTTCCTGATGCCCCAATCCTGGGCCGGGAAGATGTGGCTCGCACCCTACGCTGGCCGGGATTGGCAGATGGCGGGCGTGCTGATTCTGGTTCTGGCGGGCGCCAGTGTCGTTCTCTCCAAGGGGCGGGGAGCATTGCCGAGGCTTGCCCTGGTCTCGGCATCCCTGGTGGCCATCGTCCTGCTGCTGGTCCTCCGGCCTCTCTGGCCTGCTTTCGACATGGAGCCCCTGGCCCGGCAGTTGAAGGAATTGGAGGGGCAGGGCGTACCCATCGCCCACGTCAGTGCCTATAACGACCAGTATCATTTCTACGGCCGCCTTTCCCGGCCCCTGGAAGAAATCCAGCGGGATCAAGTGGAAGCCTGGTTCGGGAAGCATCCCGGCGGGCGGGCGGTGGTCTATCTGAAGCGCCTCTCCGATGTGCCGGCCGGCATCCTGGCTTGGCCCTACCTGGACGGCGCCGTGGCGTTGGTGGATGCCGAGGGCAACCGGCGCCTGCCGGGGAGGGGGAAGTGATGGAAGCCGTCATGGACGAAATCCAGCCCGAACTCGGCCTCGCGCCGGTGGCCCGCATCTACGGGGAACCGCTGTCGGAACTGCCCCAGGACCTCTACATCCCGCCGGATGCCCTGGAGGTCATGCTGGACGCCTTCGAAGGCCCCCTCGACTTGCTGCTCTACCTGATCCGCAAGGCCAACGTCGATATCCTCGATATCCCCATGGCGCCGCTCACCCGGCAGTACCTGGAGTACATCGAGGCTATGCGGGCGGTGAACCTGGAGCTGGCCGCCGAGTATCTGGTCATGGCGGCCATGCTTATCGAGATCAAGTCCCGCATGCTCCTGCCTCGTCCCAAGGCGGCCGAGGGCGAGGAGGCGGAGGATCCCCGGGCCGAGCTGGTACGCCGGCTGATGGAATACGAGCAGATGAAGGTCGCCGGCCATCGGATCAACGAGCTGGATCAGGCCGAGCGGGATTTCTTCTGGGTGGAAACCCTGGTGGAGAAGTCCATGCTCCAGCGCCTGCCGGAGGTCAGCGTGGACGACCTCAAGGCCGCCTGGATGGGCATCCTGCGCCAGGCCAAGCTCAAGAAGCACCACAAGATCGGACGGGAGGAGTTGTCGGTCCGGGAGCATATGGGCATCATTCTCCGTGCTCTCCAGGAGCGGGGTGGCTTCGTCCAGTTCGAAACCCTGTTCGATCCGGAAATGGGCGCGCCGGGCCTGGTGGTGCATTTCCTGGCCATGCTCGAACTGGCTCGGGAAAAGATGGTGGAAATTACCCAG
>DASRUX010000408.1:0-25159 GCA_035655235.1 Rhodocyclaceae bacterium
GTGACCGATGTCTGGAACTGGGTCACCAGGAAGGACGGCACCACCACCGTCGAGGACAGCAGGCCGATGAGCAGGATGCCCAGGATGGAAAGTACCCAGGGGCCGGAACCGATCACCCCGGCATAGGTGTAGGCCTGCAGGAGGCCCAGCAGGCTGTCCTTCTTGAGGAGCTTCCGGAGCTCGAAGCCGATCCCCGCCATCAGTCGTCCCCCGCCGCCAGGGCGTTTTCGTAGACGGTGCGGTAGCGGCTGAACATCAGGTGATCCGCATAGTAGCGCTCGACCCGGGCGATGCCGGCGCGGCTGGCCGCCGACCAGGCCTCCGGGTCGCTGAGGAGCGCCAGGGCGGCGTCCGCCAGGGCCTGGGGATCGGCGATGCCGACCACGGCGCCGGCATTGCCCAGGGCCCGGTCTTCCGGCTCCAGCCCTTCCACCAGTTGGCGGCAGGAGCCCACATCGGTGGTCACCGTCGGCACGCCGGCCGCATAGCCTTCCAGGATAACCAGGGGCAGCGCCTCGCTGATGGACGACAGCACGGTGAGGCCGATCTTGGGCAGCACGGCCTCCAGCCGCTGGAAGCCGAGGAACTTGATGTGGTCCTGGAGGCCCAGGCTTTCCACCAGGTTGTGGCATTCCTCGGCGTAGGCGGGATCTTCGTCCTCCGGCCCGGCCACCCAGCCCTCGGCCTCCGGCAACTGGTTCACCACCCGGCGCATGGCCCGGATGAAGGTCTTCACGTCCTTGATGGGCACCACCCGGCCGATCAGGCAGAGGACGGGGGGCACCGTTTCGGGACGTTCGTGGCGCAGCTTGCCGAAGCGCTCCAGGCTGATGCCGTTGGGAATGTTCATGGTGCGGGCCGCCTGGGCTCCGTCCGCCACCTGGCGCAGGCGGTTGGCCTCGTAGAGGGCGATGATGGGGTCGGCGGCGTGGTAGCAGAAGCGCCCGATCCACTCGAAGAACAGGATCCACATCTGGCGGAAGTAGGACAGCTCGGTGGGATTGCGCTGGAAGACGTTGCGGTTGTCCCGGATCCACTCGCTGTTGAACAGGTCGATCTTCCGTTCCTTGGTGTAGATGCCGTGTTCCGAGAGGATCAGGGGCCGTTTGCGGATATGCCGCAGGAGCCCCCCCAGGAAGCCCGCGTAGCCGGTGGAGACGCTGTGATAGGCCCGGGCGGGGATAAGTCCGTAGGCCACTTCCGCCAGCTTCCACAGGGGGGTGTGCATAATGCGCACCGTCCAGAAGTAATCCACGAAGGAGGGATCGGTGCAGTACTCCCGGTAGCGGTCGCAGATGATCTGCCAGGAGCGCTCGCCGTGGAGGAAATCCTCGATGGGCAGACCGCCGCCGGGCAGCATCTTCTCCGAAATATGGCGGAAGAGGTCGAGCCCATCCTCCATGTTGCCCGCCCCCAGGACGAAGTCGGTGTGCAGCTTCTTCAAGCCCTCGAAAATTTCGGAATCCCCCGGCCGCGCCGTGGGCTTGGCTGGGGCCGGTGTGTTTTCGTAGAGATAGTGGGTTTCCAGATGCTTGACGTTGGCCGGCAGCTCGTATTTCTGGTCGCCGTAATCCTCCGGCCGACTGCCCAGGAAGACGATGCCGAAGGACAATTCCGGAAAGGCCCGGATGATCTGGTTGACCCAGCTCGACACCCCGCCGCTCACATAGGGGAAGGTGCCCTCCAGGAGGAGCATGACATCGACCCGGTCGGCTTTCGGAAACTTCATTGTTGGCACCAATACTTGATCACCGGCCGCAGCCGGGGCAGCGATTCCCAGCCGCCCAGCTCGGCCATGAGGGAACGGACGCTGCCGTAATCGCCCAGGTCGTAGGCCACTTCCGCCAGATAGGGGACGATGCGGGTCTTGGGCAGGCCCATGGCCATGGCCCGCTCGTAGATGGCCTGGGCGCCCAGGGGATCGCCCAATTCCTGCACCAGCCGGCCCTCCCGCAAGAGGAGCACGGGGTCGTCGGGGGTGTAGCCAAGACAGACCCGGGCATAGCGCAGGGACTCCTCCAGGGCGTGGGTCCGCAGGTCGCCCTGGGCCAGTTCCTGGTACACCAATTCCCAGAAGAGGTCCGACAGGCGGCGGGCGGCCGCCCGGTTTTCTGGGCTGCCCGGCGGATGCTCGGCTAACTGCCGCACCTCCAGGTGGATGGCCTTGCTCAAGCGCTTTTCCTGGCGGTCCAGCATGCCGTAGGCCAGGAGGCGGATATCCTCGGAAGGATTGGACAGCACTTCCCGCAGGAGCGGCGCCGAAACCCGGCCGGAGACATTCTGCAGGGCCACCAGGGCGCGCAGCCGGGCGGCGACCGGGGCCTTGCCGTTATTGAGGAAGGAGCGCAGCCCCGCTTGGTTGAAGCCCTTGCCCGCCCGCTGATGGGGGTCCAGTTCGGGTATCTGGAGGGAACGGAAAAATTCCCGATCGGCCTCGGGCGGCAGGCGGCGCAGGAAATGGATCCCCGCCAGGACCGCCACGAATCCCACGATGGGCAGGGCATAGCCGGCGCCGAAGAAGAGCGCCAACAGGGGCAGCCGCGGCTTCGCCATGCGCTGGGGCAACAGGGCCAACGCAAACAGGCAGAACAGGGCGCTGGCTCCGCCGTGGAGGATCAGGTAGGCCAGCAGGGCACCGTCTTCGTGATTGACGAAGACCACCCCCAGCCACGCCGCGCTCTCAAGCGTCAGGGCATAGAAGCCGAGCTTCGTCTGGAACATGGGAGATTTCGAAAAGGCGTTGCAGGAGAGCCACGGGGGGCATTTCGTCGAGATGCAGGAGGTGGGGAACGATGCCGTTCTCATCCAGGGAACGGGACCGTTGCTGCTGGACCCATTCGTCGATGCGGGCCAGGTAGCCTTCCGCCGCCGCCGTTCCCGCCAGGGGCATGAGGGTCACCAGGATGCGGCTCTTTTCCGTCTCGATCAGCCAGGTCACGTCCAGGGAGCGCTTCTGGCGGCGGATTTGCAGGAGCAGGTCTTCCACCTCGGGCTGGGCGTCGAATTCCAGGGCGACGATGATGCTCTTGACCCCGAAATCCTGGCGGACCCGCCACAGCCGCTCCAGTTCGAAGGCGAATTCGGATGGGCAGGCGGGCACGGCCCGGCGGATGGGGGCGGCCACCGACTGCATGACCAGGCCGTCGCTGTAATAGCCGAGCAGCAGGTTGAGGGTCTGGAGCATCTCCTCGTGGAGGGCGAAGAAGGGCACCTGCTCCACGGCCAGCAGGCCGAGCAGTTGCCCTTCGACGGTGCGCAGGGGGGCGACGATGACGTAGCGGCTGGGGTTCTCCCCGGTCGGCACGCCCTGGGCCACATGGGT
Source organism: Rhodocyclaceae bacterium (assembly GCA_035655235.1). Taxonomy (GTDB): domain Bacteria; phylum Pseudomonadota; class Gammaproteobacteria; order Burkholderiales; family Rhodocyclaceae; genus JAGTRP01. The sequence goes on from DASRUX010000408.1 coordinate 3,323, forward strand.
CAGGGCGCCCTCCGCCAGGGCATGGCGCACCATCGGGTCGGCGGCGTCCAGCCGCGACCCGGCCCCCAGGCTGGCCACCGGCGCCGGGTCCGGCTCGCCGCCGGCAAAGGCGTGGATGGTCGCCTTTTCCAATTGGCAATACTGGGCCAACAGACGCAGGAGCCCATCTGCCCCCGGCAGGGAATGGCGGGCTTCCTCATCGGCCCCGGTCAATTCCCGCAGGGCGGCCAGGGCCTCGCGCATGGCCATGGGGCGGCTGATCAAGTCCTGTTCCAGCCGGTCATGGGAAAGGCGGAGCAGGTAATACTGGTGGGTCAGGAAGGCCAGGCGCTGGTCGAGATAGGCCTGGGCGCTCTCCGCCCGCCGGGTCCGCCCCACCAGGACGCTGGTGAATTCCCCCACCAGCATGACCAGGATCAGGCCGCCCAGGAAATACAGTTTCGGGAATCCGGCGCCGATCCAGCCCATGCCGCTCAGGGCGAACCAGGACAGGAGCAGCATGGCGGCCCCCGCCAGGCCGGGGAAGGGGCCGTAGCGCAGGGCCAGGATGACCGGGGCCAGCCATGCCCAGGGAAAGCCGGCGGCGGTCCACAGGGGGTCTTGGGGATTGATCCCCATCCCCAGCCCCACCATCATGACCGGCAGGAACAGGGTTTCCCCGATGACCGCCTTGGGGCTGCCGAAGGGCAAAAGGTAGCGTGCGAGCTTCAAGGCTTGTCAGTCTTCCTTGGCGGCCAGCCCGGCGTCCAGCAGGCTGCGCATGAGTTGCTGGGCAACGGCGGCGACGCTCTCCCGGGCCCAGCCGCTCTTGCCGCCGACGCCGCTCCACAGGACTTCGCCGCTGGCGATATCGACGATGTTCAGGGCCAGGCCCACCGCCGGTTCCCCGTCCACGCCCACCTTGTAGCGCCATTCATCCACGCTGCCGGTCAGGCCGTAGCGGGCGCCCTGGGCCTTGGCCCACTCCAGGGCCGCTTCCTGCTGCTTGCGGTCGCCGGGCTCGAACAGGGCGTCCTGCTGGCCGCCGGGATAGCGCTTCACCTTGGCGATGCCCGCGGTGCGCAGCAGCCCCTCGGCCAGGGCCTCGGCCCGGCTGCCGGCCAGAGGGGTTTCGGTGTTGTTGGCGAAGGGCAGCACCACCCACTGGGCCTTGGCGCTGACCCCGGGGGCGGCGCCGCGATCCACGGTCGAGCAGCCGGCCAGGATGAAGGCGGCACAGGCAATGAGCGCCCATGCGGCACGGCGGGCGAAGGTCAAGGTCATGGATGTCATGGAATTCTCCTGCGATTCAATTCAATAATGGACGCGATAAGTTAAGCCGATTTCCCGGGTGAATCCGCCGGTGGATACGCCGGCTCGCACCAGCCGCCAGCCCAGGCGCAGATGGTCGGCGCCGACGACGCTGCCGGCGATGCCGGTGTCGATGTCGTAACCCGGACCGGAAAGGGTATTCCAGGTGCGGGACACCGTGGCATAGGGACGCCAGGCCCGGGTGTATTCCCGCTGGAAGCGGACATCGGTGGATAGCCTCACGCCATAGAAGCGGAAGCTGTCGGGAATGAAGAAGTCGGAGCCCACCGCCGTCGCCCCGCTGTCGGCGGGCAAGAGGGCCAGCAGCCGGGCATCGGCGGCACCGTCCCGGCGGCCGAAGCGATGGTCGGACCAGAACACGCTGGCCTCCAGGTCCCGGGGTTCCAGGCGGATGCCGCGGGCGTATTCGATCTGCAGATGGCGCCCGTCCCCCAGGGAATCCCCGGTCTGGGCGTGATAGCGCTCGTAGGTCTGGCTGAGGGAAATCGAATCCAGGCGGGAGGGATGGTAGCGCAGGCCGATCTCCGCCTGGTCCTTCATCCCGGCAAGGCGCAGGGGAATGGACTCGGTGCTCGGCAGGTCGGAACCCAGGGCGAAATTGACGCTGAGCTTCTCGTCGATGCGCTGGGTATGCTCCACCTGCAACGGGCGGTAGCCAGCGAAGGAATGGCGGTCTTCGGCCAGAAAACGGGTTTCGCCGTCCTGGTGGCGCCAGGTCAGCCGGGCGCTGCGGTAATGCTCGCTGGGGGTGGCGCCGATGGCCGCCGTATCCTGGTTCTCCCGGGAGATACTGCCCAGGGCGAGATCGAGGGTGAGCCGGGGCGTCAGCGCCACATGCCAGCGGGCCGCCCGCTCCATCTCCCCGACCGACCCCAGGTCCCGCCGCACCAACTCGGCGCCGGCATGGTCGCTGTGGGCGAGGAGCGCATCGGTCAGCTGCAAATGCAGGGGATTGTCGTCGGGCTGGAATTCCTGGGTATCGAAGGCGTCGCTCTGGGCGAGGCGCACGTCGTCCACCCGGCGGGCAGCGTTGATCCGGTCGTAGCGCGGCAGGGCTTCGCCGTACTGGTCGAGCAACTGCCCCACCCTTTCCCGGTCGTCCTCCGCCAGGGCCACGGAAATGTCGGCCCACAGGGGGCGGCTGGCGCTCTTGGCGAACTGCTGCCACAGCCAGCCCCGTTCCGGGTGGTAATGGCCGCCATCCTGGAGCCAGGCCGCCGCCACCTCGGCCGCCGCCCGGGAGAGCTTGCCGTCCCTGCCGCCATCCAGGCGCAGCAGTTCCCGCAGGGTTTCCAGCCCGGTATCCCCCTGGCGCAGGGAGATGGCGAGCCGCGCCCGGGCGATGCGGCGGATCTCGGCCGTGTCCCGGTCAGGCAGGTTGGTCAGCCAATCCGGGCCGGGAACCGCGTGCCGCTCGCCGCTCAGCAGGTACTGCCTGATACGCCAGGCCCGGTCGGATTCCTGGTTCTGCTCCAGGGCGTCGGCGTAATTCATCAGCCACAGGAAATCCTCCCGATGGCCGGCGAGCCTCGGGGTCAGGTAGCGCTTGAGGGCGACATCAGGCAGGGACAGGAACTGGTAGGCCGAGGCCAGGGCATCCTGAAGGCCGTCGTCGCTGCGCCATTCGCTTTCCCGGGCCGCCAGCAGCCCGCGCACGCCCGGGGCGTCATTGCTGTCGATGAGCAGCCAGAGCAGCGCCTGGCGCACTTCCGGGGACTGGGGCGCGAGGCCGAGGGCTGTTTCCAGTTCCCGCTTGGCCTGCCTCAGGGCATGCCGGCTCTGGTGATAGCGGGCGGAATGGAGCAGGAATTCCGGCTGGCGGGACAGTTCCTCCACCTGCTTGGCGTCCAGGGGCTCCACCAGGGCGGCCATGTCGCTCCATTGCTCCTGCCGGGAATAGATGCCGATGGCGCGGATGAGGTTGGCCGACTTGCCGAAGCGGCGCCAGGACGCCGCCGCCAGCCGGGCCGCCTCCAGGGGATAGTCTTCGGAGAGCAGGGCAAAGAGGGCTTCGTAATCCTGTTCCTCCGCCACCTGGTCGTCGATCATCCGGCGGTAGGCGGCAACGGCCCGGTCGTCCCGCCGGGCCATCTGGGCGACCTGGGCCTTGAGACGCAGGAACGCACCCTCCCCCGCCCCTGCCGGTCGGGCCTTTTCCAGGATCGCCAAGGCCTCGGCCGTCTGGCCGCGGCGCAGCATCAGGGTGGCGACCTTGACGGCCTGGGCCGCCGGGAGGGATTCGTCGCCGGCCTGGGCGAAGTGGCGCTGCCAATAGCCGATGGCCAGGGCGTCGTCGCCGCTACGCTCGGCCAGTTCCGCCATCCGTTCCAGCACCCAAGGGTGTCGCCGGGCTTGCCGTTCCAGGAAGGCGATGGCGCCCTGGGGATCGCCCCGCCGCTCGTAGAGGTTGGCCATTTCGGCCACCAGCTTGCGGTCGCCGGGATGGCGGCCCAATTGGTACTGGAGGGCGGCGGCCAGGGCATCGTCGTCGTAGAGCCCGGGCGCCAGGCGCAGCACGGCCTGCCAGGCCGCATCCTGGCCGCTTTCCCGGGCAACGATGAGCCAGTTTTCCAGGGCTTGGCGCGGCCGGCTGGTCCATTCCGAAACCTGGGCCAGGCGCTCCCGCCAGACCAGGTTGTCGGGGGCCTGGCGCACCGCCGAGGCTGCCACCTTCCAGGCGTCGTTGGGCTTGCGGTTTTCCAGGAAGACCTGGAAGCCGAGGGTGTAGATGCGATCGTCGAAGGGCAGGTTCGGCCCCTTGCCGGCCTCCTCCCCCGCCAAGACCACCCGGCGGGGAAGCGCGTCGAAGCCCTGGGCCGCCAGCAAGGCGCCCTGCCATTGCCGGAGAAGCGTCATGCGCAGCAGGGGGCGCACGTAGCGGTCAGCCAGGTCCGGCCGCCCCCCTTCCCTCGCCAGGTTGACCAGTTGGGTCAGCACCTCCGGGTCCTGGCCCAGTTCGGGCATCTCCTTCAGGGCACCATCGGCCATTTCCAGGGCGGCGGCCAGTTGATTGCCGGATTGCAGGGTGCGCAGGGCCGCCATGAAATGCCGGCGGCGCTCCAGGGGAATCCGGGAGAGCCGGGCAGCGGCCAGGTGGAATTCGGCAGCCGACCGGTATTCGCCGCTGGCCAGGGCTTCGTCGGCGGCTTCGCCGAACCAGTAGGCGCTGCGGTTCGGGTTCTGGCGAGCAAGGCGCTCCAGGATACCCATGCCCACCGACCGGTTGCCCAGGGCAAAGGCCTTGCGGGCGATATCGGCCAAGTCGTTCTCGGGCAGGTCCCAAGCCGCCATTTCCTGGAGGCGGCTATCCAGCTCGGCCCGCAGGGCGGGACGCAGGGGCGAGGTGGCGGGCAAGGCGGCGAATTGCCGCTCCATGCTCTGCCACAGCAGCCAGGCGGCTTCCCGCTTCAGCGCCGGATCGTCGGAAGAGAGCGCGGGACCGACCGTTTCCCGCACCGCCCCGTACTGCCCCGATTCGATCTGGCGGCGAGCCAGCAGCAGGCGCAGGCGCGGGTTCTTGGGATCGGTGCGCAACAGGTTCTTGAGGTAGGCCTCGGTGATGTCGTCCCCGGGCAATTCATAGACCCGCTCCACCAGATCCTCGTGGGGATAGATGGTATAGAGCACGGAGGACACCAGTCCTCCCAGCAAGACAAGGGACCATGCCGGCGCCAGCCGGGGCCGGTCACTGGCACCTGACCTGGATCGACGCACGGGCATGATTCAAATTGAAGACGGTTTCGTTACCACTGCGCGAGGGCGCGACGGGCTTGCCGTCCGCACTGGCCCGGCAACCGGAAAAGTTGGCGAAGGACAGGGCGAGGGGTTGATGGCCCTCCAGCTTGAAGCTGATGCCGTCCCCGGTACGATGCCAATCGCTCAGGCGGGCATTGGCGTCCCGCAGGAAAGGCTCCCGGGTCGGCGTCGGGGCGAAGCGCACCCGGGCTTCGGCCCCGGTCAGATGGAGGTAATTGCCCTCGGGACCGGGGGCGTATCCGGCCACATCGGAAGCACGCAGGTCGGGAGTGCCCAGGCTGGCAGGAACCCGCAGGGTGCGCAGTTCGCCGTCGCCCCGGTACAGCCAGCCGTCGCCGTCCCGGGCGACGACCGCGGTGTAGAAATCCAGGGCCTTGCGGATGTACTCGGACCCGAAAACCGGGTGGACCGGCTGTCCCAGAGCCCAGCCATAGACCTTGTGCAGGGCGCTGAGGGACGCCTTCTTGGAGGCCGAATAGACGTGGTAGTAGATGTCGATGGGCTTCAGCCGGCGGGGCGCCCCGGTCATCTCGAAGGTTTCGATCACCTTCTGGTAGCCGTAGTAGGGACCCTGCCACAGGTTGGTATAGAGGTTCTCGTTGGAGACGGGGGCGTAGATCTGCCGATAGCCCCCTTTGCCGATACCGACCGGCATGACGGCGGTGAGGGACGGGTTGCTGCGGGTGATGACCGTGTCCCCGCCGTTCATGTTGAGGAATCCGGCCTCATCGGCGATGCGCAGCGCATCGACGCCGGGGGCCGTATCGCCGCTCCACAGGAGGATGCGGGCTGGCTTGCCGGCTGGAGCCAGGCGGCGGACATAGTCCATGGAGCCGACGATTTCCCGCTCCAGGTCGAGCTTGTAACCCGGAATCTTGAGGTGGTAGGCCTCGTCGGCGTCGGAATCCCGGAAGATGCCGTGCTTGACGTGGTTGTCCCAACGGAACGGGTGGGAATAGGTGTGGCTGGCCACCTCGACATCGGGCAGGGCGAAGATGCGGCGGGTGATGTCCTCCATCTCCGGGGCATCCTTGGGATAGAGGCCAGCCGGGGATATTTCGGCTTCGATCACCGACATGGTGGTCGGCACCGGATAGCGCCGCAGGATTTCGTCGAGGAGCGCCCGGCCGGCCAGGGGTGTCCCAGGCAATTCGGCCCGGGAGGGGAAGCCGTCGCCGTCGATATGGGCGAACAGCAGCCGGCGGCCGTTTTCCGTGGTCACGTCCGGTACGGGAACGGGGGCCAGGCGGAGCGCCTGTTGCAGGAAAGCGAAGGGATCGACGATCCAGCGCGCCTGCTCGGTGCCGGGGAGTTCCATCAGGTCGAAGGGGCTGAGGACGAAGCCGCCCCAGGGCATGATCGCCGCCCCGTCGTAGCGCCGCCCCTGTTGGTCCGCCATTTCCAACAGGGAAACCCCGTCGCCCTTGGCGAGGCGTACCGGCTGGAAATTGCGGCCATCCGGCACCGGTTCCGTCTCCAGGCCGATCATCTTGTCCCGGCGGACCAGTTCAAGCCGCAAGTTGCCGGCGGTCGGCACATAGGCGACGCCGAAAGCGCCGGCCAATTCCGGCGGAATGCCCAGCTGGCCGATGATCGCCACCTTGATGCCGGCGCCGGTCTGGCGCTTCAGCCAGCTCGCCAGGCGCTTGGGGGATTCCGGCGTCCCGCTCACCCATTGCACGATGCCCGCCACCCGGCCCGCCAGAGGGTAATCCGGCAGGGGATCGTTGATGTCCCGGTACTCCAGGACATAGCCCAGGTGGTTGAGGGGCATTTCCGCGAAGCGGTGCATATTGGTGAAATTGATGGCAGGCTGCTCGCGGCCGCTGTAGAGGGCGATGATCTTGCGGGGCATGACCTCCACCTGGCCGATGCCGAGGGATTCCAGCTTCCAGTCGGTCACCCAGGGCACGATGCCCAGCGCCCGGATGCGCTCCGCCGTCGCCCGGGTCAGGGCGCGGTCCTCGGGGGCCACATAATCGATGGCCAGGACGGGAATTCCGTAATCGTCCCGCACCTTGAGCAATTGGGCCAATAACCATTCCCGGTCGCCGGCCGGCACCTCCACGTAACGTTTGGCAGCCCCATCCCAGCCCCGGAAAAGCGACTCCGCCGCCACCATCTGGACCTTGTCCTTGACGGCAGGGACGACTTCGAAACCCCGATTCAAGATGAGGCGGATGCCGGGAAAGCGCCGGTGGAGAGTTTCGATCACTGCGACGAGGCCCTTTTGCTGGGCAGCCTCGTCGAACTTGGGAGCCCCCCGGTAGGAATCCAGGGTATCCAGGAAAAATCCCCGATAGCCCTTTTCCCAGAGAGGAGCGACGATGCGGTTGGCGAAGAACTCCGGCCAGGCGGGATGGGAGAGGTCGATGACGACGGAACCCCAGACCTTGTTTTCCGTGAGTTTGGCGGCCGCCGGGATATCCTTGAAATAGGGGCGGGTCGGATGGGCCTCGCCGACGCTCACATAAGCGTAGAGCTCGCTGTAGGGGCGGCGGTATCGTTCGGGATGGTCGTTGTGGCCGGGTTCGACGATGGCGATGTCGAAGGCTTTCAACTCGTCCAGGGGGGCGTTGGAACCATAGAAGATGGCCACCGACGGGGCGGCAGGCGTTGCGGCCGCGCCCAGGGGAAAAAGTGCCGAGAGCACTCCCAAGACCAGGCACGACCAAACATACGATATCCGGTCCAAAGCGAAGCGAAATTCCATTCTCATAGGCACAACTTATCCATCCAGAATCATAGATCAATTTGCCTAATGAAAGCGTGGCGTATGCCCGGTAAGGCCTTGAGGATTTGCAAACTATTGTGTAAACGGCGTGGGCGCCAAGGGCCAGAAAGCCACAGTTTCCGCCGCGGAAGGGACAACAAAAAACCCGCACTCGGGCGGGTTTGAGGTACGGCTTCGAACAATTGCTCCTTGGTGCCCAGGAAGGGACTCGAACCCCCACGCCTTTCGGCGCCAGAACCTAAATCTGGTGCGTCTACCAATTTCGCCACCTGGGCGGGCGGCGCGCATTCTACCACCCTCCGGGCATTCGCCCATATACTTGCCAACCCCATGCCGGTCGACCACTACGAAAACTTCCCCGTCGCCTCTTTTTTGGTCCCCGCTCCCCTGCGGCGGCCCATCGAAACCATCTACCGTTTCGCCCGCAGTGCCGACGACATCGCCGACGAGGGGGATGCCACGCCCGACCAGCGCCTGGCCGGCCTGCAAGCTTACCAGGAGGAGTTGGACCGGATCGAAGCCGGCCATGCTCCCGCCACCCCGCTCTTCGCCGACCTGGCCCAGACCATCGCCGAACATCGCCTGCCCATCGGCCTCTTCCGTGACCTCCTGGACGCCTTCGCCCAGGACGTGGTGAAGAAACGCTACGCCGATTTCCCGGAACTGCTGGATTACTGCCGCCGCTCCGCCAACCCGGTGGGCCGTCTGGTGCTGCACCTCTTCGGCCGTACCGGCCCGGAACAGCTGGAACAATCCGACTGCATCTGCACGGCGCTCCAGCTCATCAATTTCTGGCAGGACGTGGCCATCGACTGGAAGAAGGACCGGGTCTACATCCCCCAGTGCGATCTGCCCCGCTTCAAGGTGGGCGAGGAGGACATCGCCGGCGGCCGCTGGTCCGCCAACTGGGCGGCCCTCATGGATTTCCAGATCGACCGGGCCCACACGCTGATGATGAAAGGCGCCCCCCTGGTCCGCGCCCTCCCCGGCCGGCTGGGCTGGGAAATCCGCCTCACCGTCCAGGGCGGCCTGCGCATCCTGGAGCGCACCCGCCAGGTGCGGGGCGATGTCTGGCACCACCGGCCCAAGCTCGGCCCCTGGGACTGGCTCGTCCTCGCCGGCCGCTCCCTTACAATGTAGCCCCATGACACCCGACCAATACTGCCAAGAAAAAGCCGCCGCCAGCGGCTCTTCCTTCTATTACAGCTTCCTCTTCCTGCCCCCGGAACGGCGCCGCGCCATCATGGCCCTCTACGCCTTCTGCCGGGAGGTGGACGACGTGGTGGACGAGTGCCACGACCTTTCCCTGGCCTCCACCAAGCTCGCCTGGTGGCGCCTGGAGGTGGAGCGCATCGCCGACGGCCAGCCCGAACACCCGGTGGGCCAGGCCCTCCAGGCCGCCGGCCGCCAGTTCAACCTGCCCAAGGAGCAGTTGCTGGAAATCATCGACGGCATGGAGATGGACCTCCAGCAGTCCCGTTACCTGGACTTCAAGGGCTTGTCTTTGTATTGCTACCGGGTGGCAAGCGTGGTCGGCCTGCTGTCGGCAGAAATCTTCGGCTACCAGGATCGCGGCACCCTCAAGTACGCCCACGACCTGGGCATGGCCTTCCAACTCACCAACATCATCCGGGACATCGGCGAGGACGCCCGCCGGGGACGCATCTACATCCCCATGGACGAACTGAAAGAGTTCAACGTCCCGGCCGCCGACATCCTCAATTCCCGCTATTCCGACAATTTCACCGCCCTGATGAAGTTCCAGGTGGAGCGGGCCGAGCGCTACTACGACCAAGCCATGGCCGAACTGCCAGCGGTGGACAAGAAACCCCAGCGCCCCGGCATCATCATGGCCGCCATCTACCGGACCCTGCTGGACGAAATCAAGCGGGAGAATTACCAGGTCCTGCACCAGCGCATCGCCCTGACCCCGGTCCGCAAAATCTGGCTGGCCTGGAAGACCTGGGTCTTCGCATGAGGATTGCGGTCGTCGGCGGCGGCTGGGCGGGCATCGCCGCCGCCGTCGAGCTGGCCGGCGAAGGCCACTCCGTCACCCTGTTCGAAGCCGGCCGCCGGCTGGGCGGCCGGGCTCGTAGCGTGGACATCGACGGCCGCACCCTGGACAACGGCCAGCACATCCTCCTGGGCGCCTACCGGGATACCCTGGCCCTCATGCGCCGGGTGGGCGCCGACCCGGACGCCCTCTTCCTCCGCCTGCCCCTGGAAATCCACGACAACGCCGGCTTTCGCATGGCCCTCCCCCGCCTGCCGGCCCCCATGAACACCGCCTGGGGATTGATCACCGCCAAGGGCGCCGGCCTGGGAGAAAAGATTTCCACCGCCCTGTGGATGGACCGCCTCAAGGCCGACCATTTCCGCCTGGCCCGAGACATGACCGTGGCCGAGTGGCTGGATGCCGGCCGTCAGAACGGGCGGCTGCGCCGGCACCTTTGGGAGCCCCTCTGCCTCGCCGCCCTCAACACCCCGCCGCACAGAGCATCAGCCCAGATTTTCGCCAACGTCCTGCGGGACAGCCTGGGCAGCCCCCGGCGGGAGGACACCGACCTGCTGCTGCCCCGCGCCGACCTGGGCAAGCTCCTCCCAGACCCCGCCGCCGCCTGGCTCGCCGCTCGGGGTAACGACCTGCGCCTGGGCCACCGGGTCCGCGCCATCGACACCCGGGAGAGCGGAATCGCCATCGACGGCGAACCTTTCGACGCCGCCATCCTGGCGACGGCGCCCCGGCATACTTCCCAGCTGCTGTCGTCCTTTGCCACGGAATACGAATTCGAGCCCATCGCCACCGTCTATCTGGCCTATCCGGCGGACACCCGCCTCGATTTCCCCCTGCGCAACCTGCAAGGCGGCATCGGCCAATGGGTGGTGGATCGGGGCGATGGCCTCCTGGCCTGCGTCCTCTCGGGCCACGGGGAATGGGAAGCGCTGACGGACGACGCCCTGGCCACCCGCCTGCACGCTGAATTGGGTCTGGATGCTGCCCCGACCTGGCGCCAGGTCATCCGGGAAAAGCGGGCCACCTTTTCGTGCCGACCCGGCCTTCCCCGCCCCGGCCACGTCACCCAGCACCCACGGCTTTTCCTGGCCGGCGACCTGACTTGGGCGGAATTCCCCGCCACCCTGGAAGGGGCGGTGCGGAGCGGCCTGCGGGCCGCCAAGGCAGTCCTCGCCGCCTAATCCGACGCCAGACGGCCGGCGGCGATGCGCAGCACCCGGCCACAGCGGGCGGCGATTTCCTCGTCGTGGGTGACCAGGATCAGGGTGGTTCCCTGGCGGGCATTCAGTTCGAACATGAGGTCGATAATCTGGTGGCCGGTGGCCGCATCCAGGTTGCCGGTAGGCTCGTCGGCCAGTACCAGCCTGGGGTCGGGGGCGAAAGCCCGGGCCAGGGCCACCCGCTGCTGCTCGCCCCCGGAGAGGTGCTTGGGATAGTGCTTCAGCCGGTGGTCCAGCCCCACCCGCTCCAGCCAGGAGCGGGCCACCTTCCCGGCCTCTTTGGCCCCCGCCAGCTCCAGGGGCAGCATGACGTTCTCCAGGGCGTTCAGGGAAGGCAACAGCTGGAAGGACTGGAAGACGAAGCCCAGCAGCCGCCCCCGCAGCACCGCCCGGGCGTCCTCGTCCAGGGTGGCGAGGCTCACGCCCTCGATGCGAACTTCCCCGGAAGTCGGCAGGTCCAAGCCGGCCAGCAAGCCCAGCAGGGTGGATTTGCCGGAGCCCGAGGCACCGACGATGGCAACCGTCTCCCCGGGCATGACCGAGAAGGAAATATCCTGCAAAATCGTCAGGGGTTCCGCCCCATTATCGACGGCCTTGCCGAGTCCAACCACTTCCACCAACGCCTGTTCAGCCATGCGCACGATCCTGTTCCTGATGACGCTCCTCTTTGCCGCTTCCCCCCTGTCCGCCTGGGCGGCCAAGAAGAATATCCTGGTCTTCGGGGATTCCCTGTCGGCAGGCTACGGCATCCGGCCCGAGGCCGCCTGGCCCTCCCTGCTCCAGTCGCGGCTTTCCGAGAAGCGCCCCGATTATAGCGTTGCCAATGTCAGCATCTCCGGCGAAACCACCGCGGGAGGCCGTAGCCGCCTGCCCGGCGCCTTGAAGCAGCATAAGCCGGCGGTAGTGGTCCTGGAACTAGGCGCCAACGACGGACTGCGGGGCCTACAGCTCGCCCAGATGAAGGAGAACCTGGATGCCATGGTCAAGATGGCCCAGGAGGCCGGCGCCCGGGTGCTCGTCCTGGGCATGCGCCTCCCGCCCAACTACGGCCCCTACGCCGACCAGTTCCACGAATCCTTCATCGACGTGGCGAAAAAGCGCAAAGTCGCCCTGACCGACTTCTTCCTCGCCCCCATCATGGACCAGCCCGCCCTGTTCCAACCCGACCAGCTCCATCCGACGGCGGAAGCCCAGCCGAAGTTGCTGGACCACGTCTGGCCGTCCCTGGCTCCCCTGCTAAAATAGCGGGATGAAATCAGGCATCGCCACCGTCGAGGACCTGGACGCCTTCGACGAAATCATCGACGTCCGCTCCCCCGCCGAATTCGAAGAAGACCACGTTCCCGGCGCCATCAGTTGCCCCGTCCTCAACAACGAGCAGCGGGCCGAGGTGGGCACCATCTACAAGCAGGTTTCCCCTTTCGAAGCCAAGAAGATCGGCGCCGCCATGGTGTCCGAGAATATCGGCCGCCACATCCGGGAGCGATTCCTGGACCGCCCCAAGAACTGGCGCCCCCTGGTCTATTGCTGGCGAGGCGGCATGCGCAGCGGCGCCATGGTGACGGTGCTGCGTTCGGTGGGCTGGAACGCCCACCAATTGGAAGGCGGCTACAAGGCCTACCGGCACCAGGTCGTCGCCCAGCTCGAAACCCTGCCCCGGCAATTCAGCTACCGGGTGCTGTGCGGCCCCACCGGCAGCGCCAAGACCCGCATCCTCCAGGCTATCGGCGCCCAGGGCGAACAGGCCCTGGACCTGGAAACCCTGGCCTGCCACAAGGGCTCGGTCCTCGGCGTCCTGCCCGCCACCCCGCAGCCCAGCCAGAAATGGTTCGAGACCCAGCTCCTGTTGCGCCTCCAATCCTTCGACCCGGCCCGCCCCGTCTATGTGGAGGCCGAGAGCCGCAAGATCGGCCGCATACAGGTTCCGGAAGCCCTGCTGGAGACCTTCCGGGCCGGCACCTGCCTCCAGGTGGCTGCCCCGATCCCGGCCCGGGTTGAATTCCTGCTGGGGGACTACGACTATTTCCTGGCCGATCCGGAGTGGCTCAAATCCCGCCTGGATGCCCTGCGCGGCATCCAGAGCAACGAAACCCTGCAGCACTGGCACGGTCTGATCGACGCCGGCCGCTGGACGGAGTTGGTGACCGAATTGCTGGAACGGCACTACGACCCCCTCTACCAGCGTTCCCAGAACAGCAATTTCGCCAATTACCGCACTCCCCAAGTCTTCGCGGCCGACAGCCTGGACGACAGCGGCATCGCCCGGGTGGCCGAAGCCATGACGGCCGGCGCCGAACTGGCCCAGGCCTGACGGGCCTGCCGCCGGCGGGGTCGGGCACCCGGTCCTGTCGGTGAAATATGATCCATACATCGACGCGGCCAAGGGGACGGGGGTATCATTTCGGCCACTTCTTTCTGAGGAGTCTTCATGTCCCAAACCGTGATCGTGAAGGAAAACGGCCTCGGCCGTTACCAGCAGGACGTTATCGTCGGGGACCGGCATCGGCTGGTGGCCGACGAGCCGGTGAGCAACGGCGGCGAGGATGCCGGTCCGGCGCCCTTCGACTTTCTCCTTGCCGGCCTGGGCGCCTGCACCTCCATGACCGTGCGCATGTACGCCGAACGCAAGGAATGGCCCTTGAAGCACGTCAGCGTCCAGCTGCGCTTCGACAAGGTGGAGGACGACAAGGGCCACAAGATCGACCGCATCGAGCGGGTCATCACCCTGGAAGGCGACCTTTCCCCCGAGCAGCGGGAACGCCTCCTGGAAATCGCCAACAAGTGCCCGACCCACAAGGTTCTGCAACAGCCGCTGCGGATCGACAGCCGGCTTGGGGAGTAGTGCTCCCTACGGAATACCCGCATAGCACCCCTAAAACCTTTGTGCTATCGTGCAGTGCACAAAAAACAAGCCTACCCGAGAACAAACCATGCTTGAACAGCACTATCTGACCGCCCTGTTCGAACCGCGATCGGTTGCCGTCATCGGCGCTTCGGACCGCGAAGACTCCGTCGGCAACGTCATCTTCCGGAACATCCTCAACTCCGGCTACAAGGGGCGCCTCTACCCCATCAACCCGAAGCACGACACCATCCAGGGCCAGGAAGCCTACAAGTCCATCGAGGAAATCGGCGCCCGGGTGGAACTGGCCATCATCGCCACCCGGCCCCAGACGGTGCCCCATATCGTCGAGCAGTGCGGCCGCAGCGGCGTACGCAACGTCATCGTCATCAGCGCCGGCTTCTCGGAATCCGGCCACATCGGCGCCGCCATCGAACGCAAGATGCTGGAGATCGCCCGCTCCTACAACGTGCGGGTGCTGGGCCCCAACTGCCTGGGCATCATCCGCCCGGATCTGGGCCTGAATGCCACCTTCGCCCGGGTCACCGCCAATCCGGGCAACCTCGCCCTGGTCGCCCAATCCGGCGCCATGTGCTCGGCGGTCCTTGATTGGGCCAAATCCAACAACGTGGGCTTCTCCTCGGTCATTTCCCTGGGCAGCACCGCCGACGTGGATTTCGGCGAAATCCTCGACTACCTCATCTACGATAACCGCACCCACTACATCCTGATGTACGTGGAAGGCATCCGGAACGCCCGCCGCTTCATGAGCGCGCTCCGTTCCGCCGCCCGCATCAAGCCCATCATCCTGCTCAAGGCCGGCCGCCACGAGGCCGGCTTGGTGGCGACCCAGGCCCACTCCGGCATGGCCGGCGTGGCGGATGCGGTCTTCAACGCGGCGGTGCGCCGGGCCGGCGTGGTGAGGGTGGCCACCGTCGCCCACCTCTTCTACGCCGCCAAGGCCCTGGCCTCCAAGTTCCGCCCCCAGAGTAATCGCCTGGCCATCATCACCAACGGCGGCGGCCCCGGCGCCATGGCGGCCGACCGGGCCGGCGACCTGGGAATCCCCCTGCCGGCCCTGTCCCCCGAAACCATGGCGGCCCTCAACAAATGCATGCCCCCCGCCTGGTCCCACAACAACCCTGTGGATATCGTCGGCGATGCCAATCCGGATCGCTACCGCGAGGCCATCATGGCCGTTTCCCAGGATGAGGGCATCGACGCCATCCTGGTGATGCTCTCCCCCCAGGCCATGACCCAGCCCATGGAAGTGGCCAAGGTGGTGATCGAGGTGAGCGAGCAGACCGCCAAGGCGATCATCTGCTGCTGGATGGGCGAAGAACAGGTGGTCGCGGCCCGCAAGCTGCTGACCGACGCCCGCATCCCGGCCTTCCGCATGCCCGAGACGGCCATCGACCTGTTCCACCATATTTCCACTTACTACAAGAACCAGAAGCTGCTGCTCCAGACCCCGGAGCCCACCCGCCAGCACGACCGCCCCGAGACCGAGGGCGCCAAGATGCTGATCGAGGCGCTGCTGGCCGAGCGCCGCAAGGTGCTGTCCGAGATGGAGTCCAAGGCCATCCTGCGCGCCTTCAAGGTGCCCGTGGCCCAGACCATGGTGGCCCGCACCGCCACCGAGGCCCTGCTCCTGGCCGAGCAGCTGGGCTTCCCGGTGGCCATGAAGGTGGATTCCCAGGACCTGCCCCACAAGACCGATGCCGGCGGCGTGCGCCTCAACATCACCAACGCCCCGGCGGTGCGCAACGCCTACCACGACATCATTGAGACGGTGCAGAAGCGCCATCCCAACGCCAAGATCAATGGCGTTTCCATCGAGCCCTTCCTGGCCCGCCCGAACGGCCGGGAGCTGATGGTCGGCGTCTTCCGGGATCCCATCTTCGGCCCGGTCATCACCTTCGGCGCCGGCGGTGCCGACGTGGAAGTGTTCAGCGACCGTTCCGTCGCCATGCCGCCCCTGAACCGCTACCTGGCCCAGGACCTGATCCGCTCCACCCGCGCCTCCCGCTCCCTGGGCGAGTTCCGCAACATGCCGCCGGTGGCCATGGAGGCCCTGGAGGACGTGCTGCTCTCCATTTCCGAAATGGTCTGCGAACTGCCGTGGATCGTGGAAATGGACCTCAACCCGCTGATCGTGGACGAACAGGGCGCCATCGCCGCCGATGCCCGCATCGTCATCGACCACACGGCCGCCACCAACGGGGACCGCTACGCCCACATGGCCATTTATCCCTACCCGACCCATCTGATCCAGGAATGGCAGATGAACGACGGCCAGGTGGTCACCATCCGCCCGATCCGGCCGGAGGATGCGGACATGGAGCAGGACTTCGTCAAGCGCATGTCCGACGAATCCCGCTACTACCGGTTCATGGACACCATCCGGGAACTGACCCAGACCATGCTGGTGCGCTTCACCCAGATCGATTACGACCGGGAAATGGCCCTGGTGGCCACCCTGCCCGACGAAGACGGCGTCGACAAGCAGATCGGCGTGGCCCGCTACGTGGTCAATCCGGACGGCGAATCGGTGGAATTCGCCTTGGCCGTCGCCGACGACCGGCAGAAAACCGGGGTGGGACGAAAGCTCATGTCGGCCCTCATCGACTGTGCCCGGATGAAGGGCTACCGGGCAGTGGTGGGCGACGTGCTGGCCACCAACACCAAGATGTTCCGCCTGATGACCAGCCTGGGATTCACCATCCACCCCCACCCGGACGACACCGCGGTCAAGCGGGTCGTGAAGCCCCTGACGGGCTGACCCAAATGAAAAAGGCCGGTGAAAACCGGCCTTTTTCATTGCGGAGAAGAGACTGAAACGCTCTTATTCGCCGTAGAAATTCACGTCGTAGGGATAAGGCTTCTGGGCAACCTTGGAAGCGGCGTTGCGCTGAGTCGTCTGCATGTCCTGCTTCTTGTCCCACCACAGGGACCGACCGGCCTTCTGCTCTTCTGCCCACTCCGGGTGCTTTTCCCGTTGCTCGTCGATCCACTTGGTGTGGTCGGACACGTAAGTGCTGTTCACAATCCCCATCTTTCCCGGCTTCCTAATGAAATCAACAGAATGGCCGGGATTCTAGCACGTCAGTGGAAGACGATGGGCTGTGCGCTGTCGGCGCAATAGTCCTCCAGGAAAGCGTCGATGGTTTCCTCGTCCCGCTCTTCCTCGGGGATTTCCTCGATGGCGGCGCGGAAATGCATGGCGGACGGGCCTTGCAGGAAAAGGACGCGGTGGCCAGTCTTGTCCAGGAGCTCGAAACCTTCCTGAGCCGGGTAAGCCAACACCGAGTAATGATCGCTGTTATAGACGACGTTCATGACAGACTCCTCATCACGACTTCTATGACCTTAACTACGGCCATCGGGAGGCAATTTCAAGGGCGATCCTGTGAAATATTCCTCGGCTGGGCAGTGCTGTACGATTTCACGATAAACTCCTTACTCCAACTTTACAACTGGACCAGCCATGGCTTCCTGGGGCTGCCCCCACGAGATTGACGGAAAGTGCACGCGCATCAACAACCTCCCCTGCGCCCCGGGGATGAAGGGCTGCGTCCTTGCCGGTCGTTACGTCTTCGCCAATAGCGAGGACAAGAACAAACGCCTGCGGGAAAAGCAGGCTCGGGAAAAGAGCGACGCTCCCGCCGACAAGTCCACCGACCAGCCCTAGTAACCGCCCGCATATTTCTTCTCCCCTGCCCGGACGGCGAAGGGCAGCCGGTTCTCCGGCGGCGCCAGGGTGCAGGTGGCGAAAGCGGTGAAGGCGCAGGGCGGATTGAAGGCCCGGTTGAAGTCCAGGACGATACGCCCGTCCGCCGCCGGTTTCGCCCTCAGGAAGCGCCCGCCGCCGTAGGTTTCCGGGCCGCTGGTGGCATCCCGGAAGATGAAGAAGGCGCCCTCATCCCCGACATCCAGGGGGAGCAGCGCGTACTCCGCCCCCGCCACGGCGAACCGTGCCCGCGCCGGGACGTTGATGGTCTTCAGCTCGCCGGTAACGCTCTGGACTTCCAAGGCCCAGGGCTCGTCCAGCTCTTCCCAGCGGGCCTCGATGCGCCACGCCGGATCGAAGGGATAGCACTCCACCCCGGCAAAGGAGCGCTTGCCGCGCCAAGCCAGGTCGCGAACCCGTACCGCCGGGCGGCCGTCCCTCTCGATGACGAAGAACGCCAGGTTGCCGGCATGCACGCGGCTCGGCTCGCCGTCCCGGTCGGTGCGCAACATGATTTCACCGGATTGGCTCTCGCCCCCCTCCTCCTCCACCGCTTCAATGCCGGCCGCCGGCTGCCAGAGGACAAAAGCCCCATCCCAGACCAGATCACCCAGGTGCGCCGGACCTTCCGGCAGCACCACGGCACAATCCGGTGCGCTGCCCACAGGATTCCGGCCCGGCTCCAGCCAATGGAGGCCGACCAGCCCGAACCAGCTGTCGGGGGCCGAAAGCTCGTCCAGCCGCCGCTGCCGCCAGCGTTGATGCCCGACTTCGGCCTGGCGGGACTCGTCGGTGAGGGAGATCGTATTTTCTTCGTGCATGGCAAAGGACCCTGATGGTTAGAGGAGCGATTCCGCCCCAAGCTCCTGACACCCTACGGCAAATGCCGTACATTACAGCGTAATTTCCCTGGCATAACCGAGCGTTTCCATGTACATCCCCAATACCTTCAAGGAAGACGACCTGAGCGTCCTACAGAACCTCATGGCCCGCTTCCCCCTGGCCACCGTCGTCACCGTCGGCCCTGAGGGAATGGAAGCAAACCCCGTTCCCCTCTTCCACGATCCGGCCCCGCGGGAAGGCGCCCCCTACGGCGTGCTCTGGGGCCACTTGGCCCGAGCCAACCGCCAGTGGCAAGACCATCGCCCCGAAGCCGGCGTCCTCGCCATCTTCCATGGCCCCGAATCCTACATCAGCCCGAACTGGTACCCGTCCAAGGCCGAGCACGGCAAGGCCGTACCCACCTGGAACTACGCGGTGGTGGAAGCCAAGGGGACCCTGGAGGTCATCGACGACCCAGCCCGGCTGCGCCAAATCCTGACCGGCCTGACCGCCGTCCATGAAGCCTCCCAACCCCATCCGTGGTCCCTGGCCGACGCCCCGGAAGACTTCGTCGCCAACCAGCTGAAGGCAATCGTCGGGATAGAAATCGCCATCACCCGCCTCGTCGGCAAATGGAAGATGAGCCAGAACCGCCAGGAGGCAGACCGCCAAGGCGTCGTAGCCGGCCTGGCCGGCGGCGGCGAATCCTCCCGGGCGGTGGCAGGTCTGGTGGCACACGCCCTCAACCCTCCTCCCCGGTAACCGTCATGATCCGATATCTCGTCTACCTCGTCGCCAATATCGCCATGGAAATCATCTCCATTCCCATGGCCTTCATCCTGCCCTTCTTCGCCTATGATGCCTGGCTACCCAAGTGGCTGTGGTGGTTCCAGACGCCGGACAACAGCCTGGATGGCGACTCCGGCTGGCAGAACCAACACTGGCAGTGGCGCAAGAAGCTACCCGACCTCTTCTGCATGTACGTGGGCTACATGGGCTGGCTGCTGCGCAACCGGGCCTACGGCTTCAAATGGACGGTCCTGGCCGCCACCGTGGTCCAGGATGCCCTGCACTACGAGGGCGACATCACCATCAAGAACCGGGACCATGCCAAGGCGGGCTGGTTCCGGGTATGGATGAACGAATACTGGCAATACAAGTGCATCCGGCAGATTTTCGGGCTGCAGAAGTGCGTGATGCTCAATTTCGGCTGGCAGCTGGACAACTACGTCACCGATCCCGAACTGCACCTTACCCGCCCCAAGGCGCTCTTCATGTTCTCGCCGCGGATCACCGCCTTCCATCCCGACCCGGCCCAGCCGGAGAACGCCCAGGAACAGGCCCGCGCCTGAACGCCCCTCCCTCTGCACGAAAGGCCACGGGTCGCTCCGTGGCCTTTTCATTTGCCGGGCTGCCAGGCGGGATCAGGCTTTGGCGAAGCGCATGATGCCGTTTTCGCAGCTCACCCGGATGGTGTCCTTGGCGGCGAAGCGGCCTTCCAGGATGGCCTTGGCCAGCGGGTTCTCCAACTGCTGCTGGATGGCGCGCTTCAATGGCCGGGCGCCGAACACCGGGTCGAAGCCGGCCTTGGCCAATTCCGCCAGAGCCGACTCGTCCACCTCCATGGACATCTCCAGCTGGGCCAGGCGCTTCTCCAGGTAGCCGAGCTGAATCTTGGCAATGCCCTGGATGTGCTTCTCGTCCAGGGCGTGGAAGACCACCACCTCGTCGATCCGGTTGATGAACTCGGGCCGGAAGTAGGTCTTGACCTCGGCCATGACCGCCACCTTGATGACGCCGTAGTCGTCCCCGGCCATCTGCTGGATCATCTGGCTGCCCAGGTTGGAGGTCATCACCACCACCGTGTTCTTGAAATCCACGGTGCGACCCTGGCCGTCGGTCATGCGACCGTCGTCCAGCACCTGCAACAGCACGTTGAAGACATCCGGGTGGGCCTTCTCCACCTCGTCCAGGAGGATGACGCTATAGGGTTTGCGGCGCACCGCCTCGGTCAGGTAGCCGCCCTCCTCGTAGCCCACGTAGCCCGGGGGCGCGCCAATGAGGCGGGCCACCGAGTGCTTCTCCATGAATTCGCTCATGTCGATGCGGATGAGGTGCTCCTCCGAGTCGAACAGAAATTCGGCCAGTGCCTTGCACAGTTCCGTCTTGCCCACACCGGTGGGGCCCAGGAAGAGGAAGGAGCCGTAAGGCTTGTTGGGATCGGCCAGACCCGCCCGGGAGCGGCGGATGGCATCCGCCACCAGGCGCACGGCCTCGTCCTGGCCCACCACCCGCTTGTGGAGGCGATCTTCCATCTTCAGCAGCTTTTCCCGCTCGCCCTGCATCATCTTGGATACCGGGATGCCGGTAGCCCGGGAAACCACCTCGGCGATCTCCTCGGCCCCCACCTGGGTGCGCAGGAGCTTCATCTTGGGGGCGCCGTTGCCGGATTTCTCGGCTGCCTTCAGCTGGGCCTCCAACTGGGGCAGCTTGCCGTACTGAAGCTCCGCCAGCTTGTCGTACTGGCCCTTGCGCTGAAGTTCGGCCATCTGGGCCTTGAGCTTGTCGATCTCCTCCTTGATGTGGGCGGAGCCGTGGACCTGGGCTTTCTCGGCCTTCCAGATTTCCTCCAGGTCGGAGTATTCCTTGGACAGGCGGGCAATCTCTTCCTCGATGAGGGCGAGGCGCTTTTGCGACGCCTCGTCCTTTTCCTTCTTCACCGCCTCCCGCTCGATCTTGAGCTGGATCAGCCGGCGGTCCAGCTTGTCCATGGATTCCGGCTTGGAATCGATTTCCATCTTGATGCGGGCAGCGGCCTCGTCGATCAGGTCGATGGCCTTGTCCGGCAGGAAGCGGTCGGTAATGTAGCGGTGGGACAGCTCCGCCGCGGCGACGATGGCCGGATCGGTGATATCGACGCCGTGGTGCAGCTCGTAGCGCTCCTGCAGGCCCCGCAGGATGGCGATGGTCGATTCGACGCTGGGCTCCTCCACCAGCACCTTCTGAAAGCGGCGCTCCAGGGCGGCGTCCTTCTCGATGTACTTGCGGTACTCGTCCAGGGTCGTGGCGCCGATGCAGTGCAACTCGCCCCGGGCGAGCGCCGGCTTCAGCATATTGCCGGCATCGATGGCGCCCTCCGCCTTGCCCGCCCCGACCATGGTATGGATTTCGTCGATGAAGACGATGATCTTGCCCTCTTCCTGCGCGATCTCCTTCAGCACTGCCTTCAGGCGCTCCTCGAACTCGCCCCGGTACTTGGCGCCGGCCAGCAGCGCACCCATGTCGAGCGAGAACAGGGCGCGGTCGCGGAGCCACTCGGGCACGTCGCCCTTGACGATGCGCTGGGCCAGCCCCTCGACGATCGCGGTCTTGCCGACCCCGGGCTCGCCGATCAGCACCGGGTTGTTC
>DASRUX010000409.1:0-14897 GCA_035655235.1 Rhodocyclaceae bacterium
AGACGGGCGAGGACGGACTCCGCCGCCTGCCGGCTATCGAATTCGGCGAAGACGCAGGCCCCGGAGCCGGTCATCATGGCCGGCCCGAATGGCTTCAGCCAGTCCAGATACTCGGCCACCGCCGGGAAGCGGGTGCAGGCCACCGGTTCGAGGTCATTGTGGCCGAAGCCCGGGCGCCAGTCGACGGCCCGTATGGGCGGCGTGTCCCGCTTCAGGTCGGGGGCGCCGAAGATGGCGGCGGTGGGCACCTGGACCGGGGGCTCCAGCACCACGTACCAGGCGGGCGGCAGGTCCACCGGTTGCAGGGCCTCGCCGACGCCTTCCGCAAAGGCGTTGCGGCCGAAGACGAAGACCGGCACGTCGGCCCCCAGGCCGAGGCCCAATTCCTGGAGCCGTTGCCGGGGCAGATTGAGTTCCCATAGATGATTGAGGGCGAGCAGCACCGTGGCCGCATCCGAACTGCCGCCGCCCAGGCCGCCGCCCATGGGCAGGCGCTTGTCCAGGTAAATGGTGGCGCCCTGGCAGCAGCCAGTCTCCAGTTGTAGCAGTCGGGCGGCGCGGACGGTGAGGTCGGAATCCGGGGGGACGCCGGGAATGGGATTGGCGAGGACGATGTCGCCATCCGCCCGGGGTTGGAAACGCAGGCTGTCGCCCCGGTCCACGAAACGGAAGAGGGTCTGGAGCAAATGGTAGCCGTCGGGCCGGCGGCCGACGACGTGCAGGAAGAGATTGAGCTTGGCCGGCGCCGGCCAGGTGCTGTCCCAGGTCCAGGGGATCATGGATTGCTCCGCCATTCTTCTATGCGCAGGCGCAGTTCGAGGCTGCGCAGTTCCGGGCTGCTGCCCCGGCGCAGGGTGAGGCGTACGGGCAGGGCGGCCGGCGCCTCGCTGTCGTATTCATATTCTATTTGCCAGCCGGCGTCGGCCAGATTGAGGGGGCGGCCCTGCTCGTCGGTCCGCAGTTGGCCGGAGGCGGTGGGGCGGCCGATGAGCCAGGCGGGCAGTTCGCCCAGGGGCAGCGGATAGCCGGTGGCGTCCTTGAGTAGGGTGGCGGCATCGGCGGCCCGGTACTGGCGTCCGTCGCGGGTGCGCAAGCGGGCACCGGCGCCGTCCTGTTCGATCTCGGCAATGCCTTGGCCCAAGGGGTCGGCGACCAGGATATGGTTGGTGGCGCCCCTGTGCTGCCAGGAGAGGCGACCGCTGGCGCTCTCGGGAGCGGCCTCGTAGGGCCGCTCCAGGCGTAGGGCGAAGCGGGCTTCCAGGGAGAAGTCCTTCAGGGTCGCCCGCTCCGGCTGGGAAACCGGGGGCGGGGCCACAGTGGCGCAGCCGGCCAGGGCCAGGGCGGCCAGCCCGGTACGCCAGAGGGAACGGAACATCAGGGCAGGTATTTCTTGATGGCGGCGGAAAGAACGTCGTTATCCGGGTTCTTCTTGGCCGCTTCCCGCAGCAGCCGGCGGGCGTCGTCCTTGCGGTCCATGGACCACAGCACCTCGGACAGGTGGGCGGCGATTTCCGGGTCCGGCTTGCGCTTGTAGGCCTGTTCCAGGGTCTTCAGGGATTCTTCCAGCTTGCCCTGACGGAAAAGCACCCAGCCCAGGCTGTCCATGATGAAGGGGTCTTCCGGCGCCAGGGTGATGGCCCGGGCGATGAGGTCGTGGGCCTCGTTGAGATGAACGTTGCGGTCGGCCCAGGAGTAGCCCAGGGCGTTGAGGCCGTGGGCGTGGTCCGGCTTGATCTGGATAAGGCGCTGGAGATGGCTTTCCAGGACATCCATCCGGCCAAGGCGCTCGGCCATCAGGGCGGCGTCGTAGAGGAGGTCGGTGTTGTCGGGGAAGCGGGCGAGGGCCTTTTCCAGTACCACATAGGATTCCTCGTAGCGTTTCGCTTCCCGCAGGAGCTGGGATTCGGCCTGCATGAGCTGGGCCTGCTCCTGATCGGTGCGGCCGGGGGTGGCCTGGATGAAGCGGCGGGCGTCGTCGAACTTGCCCTGCTGGGCGAGAATCTGGGCAGCCCGGGCGCGGGCCGGGATGAACTGGTCGCCAGCGCTGACCTCCTTGTAGTGGGCGAGGGCGGCGTCGGGGTGCTTCTGCTCTTCCTCGATCTGGCCGAGGAAGAAATGGACTGTGCCCTTGTCCGGGAAATCGGTCTGCAACAGGCGTTCGAGTTGGGATTTGCCGGTTTTCAGGTCGTTCTGCTGCAGGGCCAGCATGGCCACCGGGTAGATCACCTCGGGATTGTCGGGGGCGTCGGCCAGGAGCCGGTCGAACTGGCGGCGGGATTCGTCGTAGCGCTTCTCGGAAATGAACATCCGGGCGAGGGCCATGCGGGCATCCTTGGCGCCGGGGTGCTTATCGACAAAGCGGTTCAGGGTGTCGATAGCCTGGGTCGGGGACTCGCGCAACTGCAGCTGGGCCCGCAGGAGTGCGGCCATTTCCCAGTCGGGGCGAAGCTTCAGGGCCTTTTCCACTTCCGTCGAGGCACGGGCCGACTCGCCGGCATTGGCGGCGGCGGTGGCCAGGGCGAAGTGGGCCTCGGGAACGTTCCCGTAGGGGGCTGTCACCTTCTCCACCAGTTGCAGGACCGATTGCCGGTCCGAGTGGCGGATCAGCATGCGGTTGAGGCGCAGCAGATTGTCGCCGAGGTTGGCTTTGTCCTGTTCGAGGAGGGTGCTCAACTGGGGGGCCAGCTCGTCCATGCGGTTGAGGAGGATGAGCAGGGTGGTCAGGCTCTGGCGGGCCTTGGTGGAATCCGGCTCGATCTCTACCCAGGTCTTGGCCAGGTCGTAGGCCAGCTCGAATTGCCGGGCATAGCCGGCCACTTCGGTGGCCCGCTCCAGGACGCGGGGGTCCCGGGTGCGGCGGGCCAGGTCGGCGTAGCTGCTCACTCCCAGGTCGATTTCGCCACGCTGCAGGGCGAGTTCCCCCAGCAGCACCTGGAAGACGGTGCGGGCGGTGAGGTCGTTGCGGCTGGCGCTGGCCGAAACGCTGGGAACCTGTCCCTTGGTGGCAGGACCGCTGGCAGCATGGGTCAGACCGGCGAAAATGAGGGCGACTGAAGCGGCGATGAGCTTGCGGACCATGGGGATTTGGAGAGTGGGGTAGCGCGTTAGAGCGCATAGAATGAACTAAGTTTGGGATGTTATTTGGCTTTTGCAAGAGGAACAAGGGATGCCTGAATTACCCGAAGTGGAAGTCTGCCGCCGGGGGCTGCTGCCGGAAGTGGAGGGTCGCACCATCCGGGATGCGGTCGTACGCTTTCCCCGGCTGCGCCGGGAATTGCCGGCGGGGCTGGCCGAAACCCTGCGGGGGCGCCGGGTGGCCGGCATCCTGCGACGAGGAAAATACCTCCTCTTCGATTGCCGCGGCGATGACGGGGACGGCTGGCTCATCATCCATCTCGGGATGACGGGCAACCTGCGTTTTGTGTCGGCGGGGACGCCGGCTGGGCGCCACGACCACGTCGATCTGGTGCTGCCCCATACAGTATTGCGCTATTCCGATCCCCGGCGTTTCGGGGTGGTGGCGTGGCACCCGGGCGACGACCCCGAATCCGATCCCCTGTTGGCGAAGCTGGGGGTCGAGCCCCTGTCCGCCGATTTCACCGCCGAATGGCTCTATTCCGCCACCCGCAAACGCCAGTCGGCGATCAAGACTTTCCTCATGGATGCCCATGCCGTGGTCGGGGTCGGCAATATCTATGCTTCCGAAAGCCTCTTCCGGGCCGGCATCTCGCCCCTGCGGGCCGCCGGCCGCGTGGGTAAGGAGAGTTGCGCCAAGCTGGTGAAGGCGGTGAAGGAAACCCTGGGCGACGCCATTGCCGCCGGCGGCAGCAGCATCCGGGACTATGTCCATAGCGACGGCAGCTCCGGCTGGTTCCAGATCTCCTGCGGGGTTTACGACCGGACCGGGCTGGCCTGCGGACGTTGCGGCGGGACAGTCCGCCAAATCCGGCAGGCCGGGCGTTCCACCTATTATTGCCCCGGCTGCCAGCACTGATGCCAGCGGGCTGGCGATGTGCTAAATTTTGCCTTCCCTAGGAAGCACTGGAGTCTGTCATGTCCCTCGGTCAAGAATTCGCCGTCTATAGCGATTGGCGTTCGCGCCTGGCGAGCTGCGTCGGCAATTTCCAGGACTGGTTGTCCGAAAACGAATTGTCGGATGCCCAGACCGACCTTCGCCTTACCCAGCTCCTTGACCGCCTGCGGGAGGATCGCCTGAACGTCGCCTTCGTGGCCGAGTTCTCCCGGGGCAAGTCCGAACTGATCAACGCCATCTTCTTTGCCGACTACGGCAACCGCATGTTGCCGTCGTCGGCCGGCCGGACCACCATGTGTCCGACCGAACTGCTCTATGACGACAAGCGGCCGCCCCGGGTCGAGTTGCTGCCCATCCAGACCCGCGCCGACAACAGCAGCGTCAGCGAATACAAGGGCTATCCCGACGAATGGGAGGTGGTGAACCTGGATGTGGATTCCCCCGAGGCCATGCAGGAAGCCCTGCGCCATGTCAGTGAAACCACCCGGGTGACGCCGGAGGAGGCCGGCAAGCTGGGCTTCGAGGTGGGCCAGGGCGAAGCGGACCTCTACCGGGTCGGCGCCGACGGCATGGTGGAAATTCCCCGCTGGCGCCACGCCGTCATCAATTTTCCCCATCCCCTCCTGCAGCAGGGGCTGGTCATCCTCGATACCCCGGGCCTGAACGCCATCGGCGCCGAGCCGGAACTGACCCTCTCCCTCCTGCCCAACGCCCATGCCGTGCTGTTCATCCTGGCCGCCGACACGGGGGTCACCCAGTCCGACCTGGCCATCTGGAAGGAGCACATCGGCGAGGGCGGCGCCAGCAAGCGGGGCCGCATGGTGGTCCTCAACAAGATCGACGGCCTGTGGGACGAGCTGAAGACCCCCGCCGAGATCGAGGCGGAAATCCAGAAGCAGGTGGATTCCTGCGCTTCCATCCTGGAGCTGCCGGTCCGCCAGGTTTTCCCGGTTTCCGCCCAGAAGGGGCTGGTGGCCAAGATCAATGCGGACGACGAGCTGCTGGCCAAGAGCCGCCTGCCCGCACTGGAAGCCGCCCTGTCCGGCGAGCTGATCCCGGCCAAGCGGGACATCGTTCGGGACAATACCGAAACCGAGTTCGGCGAGGTGAACAAGCGGGTCCGCGTCCTCCTGGATTCCCGCCTCAACGGCCTGCGGGAGCAATTGACCGAACTCACCGAACTGCGCGGCAAGAACAAGGGCGTGGTCGAGTACATGATGGGCAAGGTGCGGGCCGAGAAGGACGAGTTCGAGGCCGGGCTGCAGCGCTATTACGCAGTGCGCAGCGTCTTCTCCACCCTGACCAACAACCTCTTCGCCCACCTAGGCATCGACACCCTGCGCCACGTCACCCAGACCACCCGGGAAGCCATGCTGGAGGCGACCTTCTCCAGAAGCCTGTCGGAGGCCATGGCCGCCTTCTTCCGGCAGACCCGGGAGGCCCTGGCCAAATCCAATGGGGAGATTGGCGAAATCCTCGCCATGATGGAGGCGGTCTACAAGAAATTCGCCGTGGAGCATGGCCTCAAGCTCGGTTCGCCGACCACCTTCTCCCTGCTGCGCTACGAGAAGGAGATCGACCGCCTCGAGCAGTGGTGCGACACCCACCTCAACACCATGATCAACCTCCTCACCCACGAGAAGAAGAACATCACCCAGAAGTTCTTCGAGGAGGTGGCGGTGCAGGTGCGGCGGGCCTTCGAACATGCCAATAAGGACGCTGAGGTGTGGCTGAAGGCCATCATGGCCCCCATGGAGACCCAGGTCCGGGAGCATCAGATCCAGCTGAAGCGCCGCCTGGAAAGCATCAAGCGCATCCACCAGGCCACCGATACCCTGGAGGACCGCATCGCCGAGCTGGAAGGCGTGGAGCAGGGGCTGCTCAGTCAGATCCAGGATCTGGAGCGGGTCGCCGGCGAAGTCAGGCACTTGCTGGAGCCGGCGTCCGAATTGCGCCAGGCGGCCTGATTCAGTCGGCCCCCGGAAAGAAAAAACCCGCGCCAGGCGCGGGTTTTTTGTTGCGCAGGCTGTGGCGCCTGCTGCACCCCAAAGGGTTAGGAGCGCTTGTTGCCGGTGAGCTTCTCGTACTTGACCCACAGCTGGTCGTTGGACTCGGCGTGGCTGGGGTCCTTGGGGATGCAATCCACCGGGCAGACCTGAACGCACTGGGGTTCGTCGTAATGGCCGACGCACTCGGTGCACTTGTTCGGGTCGATTTGGTAGATTTCCTCACCCTGGGAGATGGCCTCGTTCGGGCACTCGGGTTCGCAGACGTCGCAGTTGATGCACTCGTCGGTAATCATCAGGGCCATAGCCGCTCTTCCTCTCTAGATTGATGACTTAAATTGTTCGCGCCCGCAGGAGCTTTTCCACACAAGGGTGGACGAATTTGCCCACATCGCCGCCCAGGCGCGCGATTTCGCGGACCATGGTCGCCGAGATGAACATGTACTGTTCTCCGGGGGTCAAAAATACAGTTTCGACCTCAGGATAAAGGCTTCGGTTCATTCCCGCCATCTGGAATTCGTATTCGAAGTCGGAGACGGCCCGCAGCCCGCGGATGATGATCTTGGCGCCGCGTTCGTGGACGAAGTCCATGAGCAGGGTGTTGAAGCCGACGATCTCGACGTTTTTTACGTCGGAAAGGGCTTCCTTGGCGATGTCGACCCGGGTCGCCAAGTCGAAAAAGGGGCGCTTGGAGGGGCTTTCGGCAATGGCGACCACCAGGCGCTCGAACAGGCCGGCGGCCCGGCGCACGATATCCTCGTGGCCCCGGGTCATCGGGTCGAAGGTGCCCGGGTAGATGGCAATCCGGTGGTTCAGCGTCATTCAGTTTCCCGCCGCAGCAAATGAAAATTCACTTCGCCCGCCCGTCCGCGGCGCACGGTGCGCCAGTCGCCGAGGGAGTCGATTTCGTATTCGGCTTCGACATAGATTGCCCCGTCTTCATTCATCACCTTAGGCAAATATCCCGCCAATTGGTCGATCCATCCCTTGTTGTAGGGGGGGTCGAGGAAGAGGGTATCGAACTTCAATCTGGTCGAAGCCAGATATTGTAGCGCATCCCCTCGCA
Organism: Rhodocyclaceae bacterium; assembly: GCA_035655235.1. Classification (GTDB taxonomy): domain Bacteria; phylum Pseudomonadota; class Gammaproteobacteria; order Burkholderiales; family Rhodocyclaceae; genus JAGTRP01. The sequence continues at coordinate 7,106 of DASRUX010000409.1, forward strand.
CGATCTCCACCCTGCCACCGGTGTCAAGCAACTGGGCGTTTTCCTTGAGGGCGGCGAGGACCCGGGGGGCCTGCTCCACCATCACCACCTTGTCGGCCCCCCGGGAGGCGGCCTCGAAGCCCAGGGCGCCGCTGCCGGCGAAGAGGTCCAGGCAGGTCTCGCCGGTCAGGTCTTGGCCCAGCCAGTTGAAGAGGGTTTCCCGGACACGGTCCGGGGTCGGCCGCAGGCCCTGGCTGTCCGGGAAGCGCAGGACCCGGCGGCGCCACTCGCCGCCGACGATGCGGACCGAATTCAAGGCTTGTCGGCCGCCACCACCACCGTGACCAGGTGGTTCGGCTGGATGCGGCGGGCGAAAGCCTGGCGGATGTCGTCGGCGGTGACCGCCTGAACTTTTTCCTGGTAGCGGTCCAGGTAATCCAGGGGCAGGTTGTAGAAGCCGATGTTGGCGACGTTTTCCAGGATTTTCTTGTTGCTGTCCAGGCGCAGGGGGAAGCTGCCGATCAGGTTGGCCTTGGCGGCCGCCAGCTCCTCATCCGTCGGGCCTTCTTTGACGAATTTCTCCAGGATGGCGCGGCTCAGCTTGAGGGCTTCCTCCGCCTGGCTGCGCTTGGTCTGCAGGCCGATCTGGAAGGGGCCGGGCTGCTTCAGGGGGGCGAAATAGCTATAGACGCTGTAGGCGTAGCCCCGCTTGTCCCGCACTTCCTTCATCAGTCGGGAGACGAAACCGCCGCCGCCTAGGGAGTAATTGCCGACCACCAAGGGGAAGAAATCCGGGTCGCCCCGGGCAATGGCGGGCAGCCCCACGTAGATGTGGGACTGGGCCGCCGGGTGGGCGATGTGCTGGACGCTGGCCTTGGGCAGCTCAGGCGCCGGGGGCAGAGTCGGTGCCTCGCCCTTGGGCAGCTTGCCCACCAGGGATTCGGCGATCTTCTCCGCCTCGGCCCGGGAGATATTGCCCACCAGGGTGACCTGGGCGTTCTGAGCGGTGTAGTAGGTCCGGTAGAAATTGAGGACATCGTCCCGGCCGATCTTCGCCACCGTGGCGGGCTCGGACTGCCGGCCATAGGGATGGGTGGGGTAGGCGGCTTCCCAGAAGGCCTTGCCGGCGATGGTGTCCGGCCGGGTCAGGGATTCCTTGAGGGTGGCGATGGTGCGGGTCTTCTCCCGCTGAAAGATGGCCGGGTCGAACTTGGGCGCCGTCAGCACCGTGCGCAGGAGGTCCAGGGCGGGCTCTCGCTTGTCCAGGGCGGACAGGGTGCGCAGATTGACGTTGGCCCGGTCGGTGTCGGCACTGCCGCCCAGGTGGGCGCCGATGTCGGCCAGCTTGTCGGCGATGACGTTCTCGTCCAGGTTGCCGGCGCCCAGGTCCAGGATGCCCCGGGTGAGTGCGGCGACGCCGGATTTGCCGGCCGGGTCGAACATGGAGCCGGCGGCGAAATCCACCTGCACGTCCAGGATGGGCAGGGTGGGGCTCTCGACGAAATAAACCCGGGCGCCGGAGGGCGACACCCAGTGCTGGATATTGACCCCGGCCAGGGCGAACTGGCTGGCGGCGAAGGCGGCCAGGGCGAACAGGATGCGTTTCATGTCTGGCTCTCCTCAGTGGCGCGGAGCAGCGGCCGGGCGGCGGGGCTTGCCGTCCAGGGGTTGGGGATCGAGGACGCCCACGGTCAGGGTGTCGTCGTTGAAATACTTCTTCGCCACCATCTGTACCTGATCGGCGGTCACCTGCTGCAGCCGCTCGATGGCCGGGTCGATGTCCTTGTAGGAGAGGCCGGAAGCCTCCATCTGGCCGATTTCCATGGCCTGGGCGAACATGGAATCCAGCTTGTACACCTGGGCGGCCACCACCTGGGCCTTGGCCCGCTTCAGTTCGGATTCGCTCACCCCTTCCTTCTGGACGCGGGCGATCTCGGAACGCAGGGCGGCTTCCAGTTCGGCCACCGTCTTACCTTCCGAGGGGCTGCCCTGGAGGAAGAACATGCCCGGTCCACGGGCGGTGGAGTCGTAATCGACGCCGGTGGACACGGCGATCTTCTGTTCCCGGATAAGGCGCTTGCCGAAGCGGGCGGCCTCGTGGCCATCGAGGACGGCGGCCAGCATTTCCAGGGCGAAGGGATCCACGTCCTTGGCCACGTTCCGGATCACCGGTACCTTGTAGCCCATGATCAGCATGGGCAGTTCGGCGGGGGCCTTGACCACCAGGCGGCGAATGCCTTCCTGGGGCGGTTCGGCGGTGATCTTTTCGGCGGTGAGGCTGCGGCCCTGGAGGGGACCGTAATACTTCTCCGCCTCCTTGAAGACGGCCTCGTGGTCCACGTCGCCGACCACGATGAGATAGGCGTTGTTGGGGACGTACCAGCGGTCGTACCAGTCCTTGGCGTCGGCGGCGGTCATGGTTTCCAGGTCGCTCATCCAGCCGATCACCGGACGGCGGTAAGGATGGGCCTGGAAGGCCACCGCATTGGCCTGTTCATAGAGCTTGGATTGGGGATTGTCGTCGGTGCGCATGCGGCGCTCCTCCATGACCACCTTGATCTCCTGGGCGAACTCCTTGGGATCGACATTGAGGTGGCGCATGCGGTCGGCTTCCAGCTCCATCATCTCGGGGAGCTTTTCCTTGGGCACCTGCTGGAAATAGGCCGTGTAGTCCCGGCTGGTGAAGGCGTTGTCCCGGCCGCCGGCGGCGGCTACCCGCTTGTTGAATTCCCCGGGGCCGACGCTCGGGGTGCCCTTGAACATCATGTGCTCCAGGACGTGGGCGACGCCGGAGCGGCCGTCCACCTCGTCGATGCTGCCGATGCGGTACCACACCATTTGAACCGCAGTGGGGGCCCGGTGGTCTTCCTTGACGATGACCCGCAGACCGTTCTTCAAGGTGGTTTCGAAGGGATTGGCCTGGGCGGCGGCAATCAGCCCGGGCGCTAGCAAAGCGAGCAACAGGTGCCGCAGACGTAGCGTTCGCATCATGGGAAAGGGGGCTTTCTGCTAGAATTGATTGGAATTTTGCGGCATCTTAACCAGTTGCCGCCTCACTGTCAGCACGGCCTAAGACATACTCCCTCATGTTCGGTTTCTTCAAAAAGTCCGGCTCGGAAGCGCCGGCAGCAGCCCCGGCGGCCCCTGAGTCCGCCCCGGCTACCAATCCCGCTCCCACTCTTTCCTGGCGCGAGCGCCTCTTCAAGGGCCTGGCCAAGACCCGTGCCCAATGGGGCGGCAAGCTCAAGTCCATCTTCTCCCGCGGTAAAGTCGATGACGAACTCCTGGAAGAGCTGGAAACCCTGCTCCTCACCAGCGACGTCGGTATCGAAGCCACCCAGTTCCTCCTGGACGACCTCAAGGGCCGGGCCAAGCGGGACAAGCTGGATACTCCCGAGGCCATCCAGGAAGCCCTGGCCGGGGCCCTCATGGATCTCCTCGGTCCCCTGGAAAAGCCCCTGGATGTGGAGACCAACAAGCCTTACGTGATCATGATCGCCGGGGTGAACGGGGCGGGTAAGACCACCTCCATCGGCAAGCTGGCCAAGTATTTCCAGTCCCAGGGCAAGAGCGTCCTGCTCGCCGCCGGCGACACCTTCCGGGCGGCGGCCCGGGAGCAGCTCCAGGTCTGGGGCGAGCGCAACAACATCACCGTCATCTCCCAGGATAGCGGCGATCCGGCAGCGGTCATCTTCGACGCCATCGCCGCCGCCAAGGCCCGGGGCATCGACGTGGTCCTGGCCGACACCGCCGGACGACTGCCGACCCAGCTCCACCTCATGGAAGAAATCGCCAAGGTCCGCCGGGTGATCCAGAAGGTGGATGCCACCGGCCCCCATGAAACCCTGCTCGTTCTGGACGCCAATATCGGCCAGAACGCCCTCCAGCAGGTGAAGGCCTTCGACAAGGCCGTCAACGTCACCGGCCTGGTGGTTACCAAGCTGGACGGCACCGCCAAGGGCGGCGTGGTCGCTGCCATCGCCCGCCAGTGCCCGAAGCCCATCCGCTTCATCGGCGTCGGCGAAGGCATCGACGACCTGCGCCCCTTCTCCGCGAAAGACTTCGTCGACGCCCTGTTCGAATGATCGTCGCGTCCAATCTCACCAAGCGCTATCCAGGCGGCTACGAGGCGGTCAAGGAAGTCAGCTTCGAGATCGGTGCCGGCGAAATGGTCTTCATCACCGGCCACTCCGGGGCCGGCAAGACCACCCTGGTCAAGCTCATCGCCTCGGTGGAGCGCCCGACCCTGGGGAGCCTGGTGGTCAATGGCCAGAACCTCTCCGCCCTGCGGCAAAGCGCCATTCCGTATCTCCGGCGCAATTTCGGCCTGGTCTTCCAGGATCAGAAGCTCCTCTTCGACCGCTCCGCCCTGGATAACGTCCTCCTACCCCTCCAGATCGTCGGCCTCACCCGCCGGGAAGCGGTCCGCCGGGCCGAGGCGGCCCTCGATAAGGTCGGGCTGCTGGCGCGGGCCAAGGCCAATCCCATCGCCCTCTCCGGTGGCGAGCAGCAGCGCCTGGCCATCGCCCGGGCCGTGGTGAACCGGCCCGCCGTGCTCCTGGCCGACGAGCCCACCGGCAACCTGGATGCCGAATCGGCGACCGACATCCTGGGCATCTTCCAATCCTTCAATCAGGTGGGGGTGACGGTGGTGGTTGCCACCCACGACGCCCATTGGATCGAGCGCTACCGGCCCCGGGTGCTGCGCCTGGACCACGGGAGGCTGGCATGAAGGCCTGGTTCGTCCAGCACGGCGTCGCCCTGGAAGGGGCGGTCCGCCGGCTCCTGTCGGCGCCCCTCAACAGTTTCCTGTCCCTGCTGGTGATCGGCATCGCCCTGACCCTGCCGGCCGCCGGCTACGTCCTCCTGGACAACCTGCGGGACCTGGGCAAGAGCGCTTCCGGCGCCCAGCAAATCAGCATCTTCATGGCCGTCGAAGCCGACCGGAAGGCCTCGGCGGAAATCGAAAGCCGCCTGAAGCAGGCCAACGCCGGCAAGTGGCATTTCGTGCCCAAGGAAGAGGGGCTGAAGCGCCTGAAGGGCGGCGAGCTGGCCGATATCGTCGATAGCCTGCCCCGCAATCCGCTTCCCGACGCCTTCATCGTCGAGCCGGCGGAAAGCAGTCCGGACAAGCTGGAAGCCCTGCGCCAGACCATGGCTGGCTGGCCCAAGGTGGCCCACGTCCAGCTCGACTCGGCCTGGGTGAAGCGCTTCGACGCCTTCCTGCGCCTGGGCAAACTGGCGGTGACCCTGCTCGCCGCCATCTTCGCCGCCGGCCTGGTGGCGGTCACCTTCAATACCATCCGCCTCCAGGTCATGGCCCAGGCGGCCGAAATTGAGGTGGCCCGGCTGATCGGCGCCACCGATGCCTTCATCCGCCGTCCCTTCTATTACTTCGGTGCCCTCCAGGGGGCACTGGGCGGACTGTTCGCCACCCTGCTGGTGGCCGGCGGCGTGCGCCTGCTGGCCGGTCCGGCGTCGGAGCTGGCCGCCCTTTACGGCGGGGAATTCGCCCTGCGCGGCCCGGGAGTTCTCAATGCCCTCCTGCTGGCGGGCGTCGGTGCGCTGCTGGGATGGCTGGGGGCGCAACTGTCGGTCAGCCTTTCCCTGCGCAAGTTTGACTAGCCGCCGGGACTTCCTCCGAACCGTCGGCGCCGCCGCCCTGGCCGGCTGCGCTTCCCAGTCGTCTCCGCCCTTGCCACCCGGCGAATTGCTGGGCATGTCCTCGGACATTGGCCATCGCCTGCGGGAGGGCGGCTTCCCCGAACCGGACGAGGTCCGCCGGACGGCAGTCGCCATCGTCGGCGGCGGCATCTCCGGCCTCTCCGCCGCCTGGAAGCTGGACAAGGCTGGGCTGGGCGATTTCCTGGTCCTGGAGCTGGAGTCCGAGCCCGGCGGCAATTCCCGCTCCGGCCAGGGGCCTATCGCTTCCTATCCCTGGGGCGCCCACTACTTGCCCCTGCCGACCCGGGAAGCCCGGGCGGTCCGGGAACTCCTCTCCGATCTCGGCGTGCTGGAAGGCGACCCCCAGGCCGAAAAACCAGCCTACGACGAACGCTATCTCTGCGCCACGCCCCAGGAGCGCATATTCCGCAACGGCCTGTGGGAGGAGGGGCTGATGCCCCGGCTCGGTATCTCCGCCGGCGAGCGGGAGCAGCAGAAGCACTTCCAGGCCCGCATGGAGGAATTCAAGCGCGCCCGGGGGCGGGACGGCCGCCGGGCCTTTGCCATCCCCATGGAGCTGTCCAGCCGGGACCCCGCCTGGCTGGCCCTGGACCGCATCTCCTTCCGCCAGTGGCTCCTGGACAACGGCTTCGATGCCGCCACGGTTCATTGGCTGGCCGACTACGCCTGCCGGGACGATTACGGGACCAGCTACGACCAGGTTTCCGCCTGGGCCGGGCTGCATTATTTCGCCTGCCGCAACGGCGAGGCCGCCAATCCCGCCCCTGACGCAGTGCTCACGGCTCCCGAAGGCAACGGCTGGCTGGCGAAGGCCCTCGCCAAGCGGGCCGGCGACCGCATCCTGGCGGGGGCAGTGGTCTGGCGGGGGCAGGAGGAGAACAGGGGAATCCGGGTGGATTGCTGGCTGCCGGCGCAAAACCGCTCCCTGCGTATCCAGGCCGACCAAGCCATCTGGGCAGCGCCGGCCTTCGTCCTGCCGCGGGTCTGGGGCCAACTGCCTACCGACCTGAAGGCGACGGCCCTGACCGGCAGTTACGCTCCCTGGCTCACCGCCAATCTCCATCTGTCCGATCTCCCTGAAGAGCGCCACGGTGCCCCGGCAGCGTGGGACAACGTGCTCTACGACAGCCCCGGCCTCGGCTACGTCGTGGCGACCCACCAGTTCATCCGGCGGCGCCTGACCGGCACTGTCTTCACCTATTACCGGGCGCTCCACGACATGGCACCGGCCGACGGACGGCGCCTGCTCCTGGAAACGCCCCGGGAAATCTGGACCGGTAACATCCTGGCCGAACTGGAGCGAGTCCATCCCGATATCCGCAAATTGGCCACCCGGCTCGATGTCTTCCGCAACGGCCACGCCATGCGCCGGCCGGTGCCGGGCAGCCTGTGGGGCGGGGAGCGGGAGCGCCTGGCTGCCTTCCAAAGCCGACATCTGACCCTGGCCCACGCCGATCTTTCCGGCTTTTCCCTGTTCGAAGAGGCCCAATACCGGGGCGTCTTGGCGGCGGAACGGGTTCTGGGGCGCCTGGGGCTACGCTTTGCGTCATCAATTGGCGGATAATGCCCCCTCCATAAGCAGGGAGAGAGACCAGACAATGACTCCGTTTCATGTTTTGCTGGAACAAAACGAGATTCCGACCCATTGGTACAACGTCGTCGCCGACCTGACGAATCCGCCGGCACCGCCCCTGGGCCCGGACGGCAAGCCGGTGGCGCCGGAAAAAATGGCAGCCATCTTCCCCGGCCCGATCCTCGAACAGGAAATGACCGCCGAGCGCTGGATCCCGATTCCCGAGGAAGTGCGCCAGATCTACGCCCTGTGGCGCCCCAGCCCCCTGTGCCGCGCCGTCCGCCTGGAGCAGGCCCTGGGCACCCCTGCCAAGATTTTCTACAAATACGAGGGCGTGTCGCCGGCCGGCTCCCACAAGCCCAATTCCGCCGTTCCCCAGGCCTACTTCAACAAGATTGCCGGCACCAAGAAGCTGACTACCGAAACCGGCGCCGGCCAGTGGGGCTCCTCCATCGCCTTCGCCGGCCAGATGTTCGGCCTGCCGGTGCGGGTGTTCATGGTGAAAGTCAGCTACCAGCAGAAGCCCTTCCGCCGTTCCATGATGCAGACCTGGGG
>DASRUX010000410.1:0-15590 GCA_035655235.1 Rhodocyclaceae bacterium
TGGCCGCCATGGTGGTGGACTTGGCGGAACCGGTGCCGCCGACCACCAGCACGAGGCCCCGCTTGGCCATGATGACCTCCTTGAGGATGGGAGGCAGGCCGAGCTTTTCGAAATTGGGGATTTCGCTGGTGATGGTGCGGATCACCATGCCCACCGCCGCCTGCTGCTGGAAGACATTGATCCGGAAGCGGGCCACTCCGGCCAGGGAAATGGCGAAATTGCATTCCTTTTCCCGGTCGAATTCCTCCCGCTGGATGCGGTTCATGAGGACGAAGGCGAGTTTCTTGGAAACCTCGGCGGTCAATTTCTGGGACGACAGGGCCTTCATGGTCCCGTGGATTTTCATGGTGGGCGGAAAATCCTTGGAGATGAACAGATCCGACCCGCCGGCCTGGACCATGGCCTTCAATAGCGCGTGGATGTAATTCTTTAGCTCGTCGCCGATAATTTCGTCGTTCATTGCCATACTCCCTCCGTCGAGTCGCGGTACACTCGCCTCCCCGGCCGCACCCAAGACCGGCCATCATACCCGATCAGCCCGATAGCTTCATGCGCCCCCTCGCCTTTGTAGACCTGGAAACCACCGGGGCCACCGCCACCAGCGACCGCATCACCGAAATCGGCATCGTCGAAGTTGACGCCGACGGTTCGGTCCGGGAGTGGCAGCAGCTCGTCAATCCCGGCACCCGCATCCCGCCCTTCATCGAACAACTGACGGGCATCACCAACGCCATGGTGGCCGACGCCCCGCCCTTCGAGGCGTTGGCCGATGAAGTGCTCAAGCGCCTCGCCGGCCGGCTGTTCATCGCCCACAACGCGCGCTTCGACTACGGCTTCCTCAAGAACGAGTTCAAACGCCTGGGCATCCCCTTCCGGGCGCCGGTGCTGTGCACGGTGAAGCTCTCCCGCAAGCTCTTTCCCGAACACCATCGCCACAACCTGGATTGCCTCATCGAGCGCCACGGTCTGAAGGCCGACGCCCGCCACCGGGCCCTGGCCGACGCCCAGCTCATCCACCAGTTCTGGCAACGGGTCCATGACGCCCCCGGCCCCGAAGCGGTGGAAGCGGCGCTGAAAGCCCTCAACGCCCACCCCAGCCTGCCCGCCCACCTGGACGCCGGCATCGTGGACGACCTGCCGGACGGTCCTGGCGTCTATCTCTTCTACGGCGAGAACGAGCTGCCCCTCTACGTGGGCAAGGCCAAGGACCTGAGGAAGCGCATCCTTTCCCATTTCTCCGCCGACCACGCCTCGGCCAAGGAAATGAGCCTGGCCCAGCAGGTGAAGCGCATCGATTGGATCGAGACGGCCGGCGAAACCGGAGCGCTACTCAAGGAGGCCGCCCTGGTGAAGCGCCTGCAGCCCACCCATAACCGGCAGCTCCGGAAGAACGAGGAAATCTGCACCTGGACCCTGGTGGATGAAGGGGAAGGCTGGCTGCGCCCGGCCCTGGCCTTCACCCGGGACATGGATTTCAGCCTCACGACCTCCTGCTACGGCCTTTTCAAGAGCGCCAAGGAGGCCACCGACGTGCTGCGCAGCCTGGCGACCGAGCACAACCTGTGCGACACCCTTCTCGGCCTGGAGAAGGCGGTGCCCGGCAAGCCCTGCTTCGGCCACCAGATCAAGCGCTGCAAGGGCGCCTGCGTCGGCAAGGAGCCTTTAGCCAAGCACACCATGCGCCTCATGGGCGCCCTGGTACGTCTGAAGCTCCAGCCTTGGCCCTTCCCCGGCCCCGCCCTGATCCGGGAGGAGGAGGAAGCCCACGTCGTGGACGGCTGGCGCTACCTGGGCACAGCCAAAAGCGAGGCCGAGGTCGAGGAACTGCTGAACAGCCCCCGCCCCGACTTCGATCGGGATACCTACAAAATTTTGCTGAAGGCCATCAGCCGGCTGGAGCCCATCAAGCCCCCTGAAAGATAACCGGAGGGCGGGGCAATCGGGTCGCCGGCGAGGACTGTTTGAGCCCTGCAGGGGCGAGTTTCGCAGCCCGACGGAGCGAATGCCCCGCCCGACGCGAGAGGCAAGCCCAACAACTTAGTGCAGCTTTTCCGGCTGCCCGCAGCACTGCTTGAACTTCTTGCCGCTGCCGCAGGGGCATGGGTCGTTGCGGCCGACCTTTTCCACGTCCCGGCGCACGGTGGTGGTCTCGCCCTTGGCCCGCCAGAAGTTGTAGATGGCCTGGACGATGTCCGGCAGATTTTCCTGCATCTCTTCCACCAGCCGGGCCTCTTCGGTGGGGGTCAGCCACTTCTCGCCGCTCTTCTGGACATCCTCCTTCATCATGCCGTTCAGGAGGAACATGGGCTCCAGCAGCTCCGACAGGTCCTCGGCATGCTTGCCGGCCACCTCGAACCAGTCCCGCCCCAGGCCGCAGCCGTACACATAGGCGTCGGCCCAGCTGGCGAAGTCGTATTCGGTGCCTTCCTCGTCCAAGGGATAGAGGATGGGCGCCACGGTCTCGTCCTGCATCAGGCAGCGGGCGATGTCGTTGTTGAGGCGCATCAGGAGTTCCATGACCTCCATGGCCTGGGCCTCGCTCTCGTACTCCGGTTCCTCGCCCAAGGCTTCCGTGAGCCAGACGCTGGGCAGGATGACCTCGGGGGCACTGACCGCGGCGCACAGCATGGCCTGGATTTCGTCCAGGCGCATGGCCTCGCCCTTGAAGGCAGGGCTATCGAGGAGTTCTTCGAGGCGGTCCAGTTCGCTTTCGGTCAGGGGGCGTTCATTCATGGCTTTGCTTTCGTTGAAGGTTGAGCGGCATGATACCGGATACGGTAGATGGCACCGGCATCATCATCGGAAACCAGCAGGGATCCATCGGGTAAGACCAGCACATCGACCGGACGTCCCCAAGCCTTTTCACCCTGGAGCCAGCCGGTGGCGAAAGGCTCGTAAGAAACCGCCCGGTTGCCCTGCAGCCGCACCAGGCTGACCCGGTAACCGGACTTCTTGCTGCGGTTCCAGGAACCATGCTCCGCAATGAAAACCTGGTTGCGGTAGGCCTCGGGGAATTGCTTGCCGGTGTAAAAGCGCATCCCCAGGGCGGCGACATGGGCACCGAGATTCTGGACCGGCGGTACGAACTCGCCGCAGCTCCGCTTACTGCCGAACTGGTCGTCGGCGATGGTGCCGCCGTGGCAATAGGGATAGCCGAAGTGCTGGCCTGCCTTGGCAACCCGGTTCAGCTCGTCGGGTGGCAGGTCATCCCCGAGCAGGTCCCGGCCGTTGTCGGTAAACCACAGTTCCCGGGTTTCGGGATGCCAGTCGAACCCGACCGTGTTCCTCACCCCCCGGGCCACGATTTCCAGGTCCGAGCCATCGGGATTCATCCGGAAGATGGCGGCGTAGCGGTCCGGATCGGGCTCGCAGATATTGCAGGGGGCACCCACCGGGACATACAGCCTTCCATCGGGGCCGAAGGCGATGAATTTCCAGCCGTGGTGGGTTTCGCTGGGGAAGCGGTCGGTGACGGTCACCGGCTTGGGAGGCGAATCCAGGTGCTTGCCGACACCCTCCAGTCTGAGGATACGGTCCACCGCGGAGACATAGAGGTCGCCATCCCGCCACGCGACGCCCACGGGCATCTTCAGGCCGCTGGCCAGGACATGGGTCGCCTTGGCTTTCCAGGCCCCGTCCAGTTCCACCCCGTAGACCTTGCCCTCATGCATGGAACCCACGTAGAGGACCCGGTTATCCCCCAGGGCCATGGCCCGGGCGTTGGGCACCCGGACGAGCAGTTCGATGGAGAATCCGGGCGGCAGGCGGATATTGTCGAGTGGAAGGGACTCGGCCGCTGCGACGGGCAAGACGACAGCAAGGCAGGCTGCCACCTGCCACACCAGAAAAAGGAACCGCCCCATCGCGCTATCCATGGTTTCCATTCAAGCACACGAGCAAGGAGAAGCCCAGGCTCCCCCAAGAAGAACTTTGCCATCGCCGGCAGCCTCTATACTGATATCGTATTCGAGTCCCCTTTCGGAGATGCCCATGCCCAAGATTCAGAAAACCGAAGCGGAATGGCGCCAACAACTGACGCCTGAGCAATATCACGTCACCCGGGAAAAGGGCACCGAGCGGGCCTTCACCGGCGAATACTGGAATTCCACGGACACGGGCGTCTATCGCTGCATCTGCTGCGGCAGCCCCCTCTTCCAATCCGAGGCCAAGTTCGATTCGGGATGCGGCTGGCCGAGCTTCACCGCCCCCATCGACGCCGCCCTGGTGGACGAGACCGACGACCACACCTACGGCATGCATCGCACCGAGGTCACCTGCTCCCATTGCGGCGCCCACCTGGGCCATGTCTTCCCGGACGGCCCCCGCCCGACCGGCCTGCGCTACTGCATCAATTCGGCGTCCATCAACCTGGAGCAGGATTGAATCCGGCTCCCTAATCGGTCAGCCGTGCGCCGCTTGGCGGCCGTTCCCCGACGCCTCATCCGCCCCGCAATGGATCAAGGAAGCGCCGAAAACCCGGTTACGGCCCCTGGACTTGGCATGGTAGAGGGCTTCGTCGGCCCGGTTGAACAGGGTTTCGAGGTCTTCGCCCGCGCCAAGTTCGGCAAAACCGGCGCTGACGGTGAAAGTCACAACTTTACCGGGTAGGGAAACCTCGATGCCGGCCACTGCCCGGCGCAAGCGGTCGCAAACCTCAGCGGCGGCGGTGGCGCCGGTCTCCACCAGAACGACCGCGAACTCCTCACCTCCGAGGCGCCCGAAAAGGTCCGTGTTTCTCAGGGTTTCCCGGCAAACCCTGGAAAAGGCCCGTAGCGCCTCATCCCCCGCCTGATGGCCATGGTGGTCGTTGATCTGCTTGAAGCAGTCGATGTCCAGCATCACCACCGTCATGGGCCGGCGGTAACGCTGGCAACGTTCCAGTTCCTTGTTGGCCTGCAACAGGAAGTGCCGCCGGTTCCAGGCCTTGGTCAGGGAATCGATGGTCGCCAGGCGCAGCAATTCCCGCTTGGTCCGTTCCTCGCTGATGGCCGAAGACGCCCAGCGCCCCAGGAGGCGCATGAATTCCAGGTCGCCCTCGTCGAATTTGCGGCCGTAGGGCCCGACTGAGGAGAAGCAGATGGTGCCGTAGATCTCCCCACCGACCACCAGGGGGACGCCGATGTAACACTCTAGCTTCGCCGCCTTGTAGCAGGCGGCATCGGCGTATTCGGACTCCGCGACATGATCGATGGCGACCACGTCCCGGGCGGCAAGCGTGATGGCGCAAAAAGTGGAAGCGAGATCGATGACATCCCCGTCCTTCAAGCGCGATGCCTGGGGAACGCAACAGTTCTCCACCCGGTATTTCTGGCCTTCGATCCGGCTGAAGATGCCGTTGTCGGTCCGCAGATGCAGGCGGCCGATTCCCAGGGCCGCGGCGATCTTGTCTTCTACCGAGGTATGGTGCAGCGTCGCCACCTGATTGAGGAGCCGGAGACTGTCGTTGAAGAACTTCAACCGCTGCTGCTGGGCAGTCAGTTTCTGGTTGGCCTCCGCCAGGGCCGCCCCATCCTCCAGCAGAGACTGCCGATAGCGCTGCTGGGCGACCAGGGAGCGGGCCAGTAGCACTCCCCCGATAAGCAGAGCCAGACTCAACACTCCGCCCACCAGGAAGAAATTGATACGCCGGCTTTCGTAACGGGCCAGGACCTCCCCGGTGGACTGGCCGACCAGCACGACCAGGGGATAGGCGGACAGGCGCCGATAAGCCAGGAGGCGGGAAATGCCATCGATGGGGCTATTGACCTCGATCACCCCGACCGCCGGCGCATCGCTCTGCAGGAAGGGACGATCGCCCGGCATATTCCGCCCCAGGTCGCCGTTCTCCCGGCTGCGGCTGGCCCGGGCCCGCACCACGCCATCGAGCCCCAGCAGGGCGACCGTTCCCTCCTGGCCGACATCGATCGTCTGGTAGAACTTGGAGAAATAGCCCGGGTCGATGGAGGCGACAATGACGCCGCCGAAAGTCCCATCGCCCTGGGTAATCCTGCGGGCCAACTGGATGGACCACTTGCCCGACACCCGCCCGAGTACCGGTTTGCTGATGAAGAGCCGATCCTGGTCCGATGCCCGGAGGAAGCGGAAATGCTCCCGGTCGCTCAGATCCATGCCCTCGGATGCGTCCCCCAGGCTGCTGAAGACCAAGCGGCCGTCCCGGCCGATCACTGCCAATTGCATCAGCAGGTCGCTGTCGTAGCTGCCCTGGAAATCCTGCACTTCCCGCCGAAAATGCTCGCCCCCGGTCCGCCAATCGTTCCTCAGGCCCACCAGGGAGCTATCGATGCCCCTGACGGTGCGCACCACATGCTCTTCGAAGGCCTGGGCGAGATTGGCCCCATTGACCCGAGCGGCGTTGGTGACTTCCTGTCGATCCCGCTCCAACTGGTTGAAAAGCATCCACCAGAAACCAACGATCAGGACCAGGACGGCCCCCATGACGGTGAATGGATTTGCGAACGCTGCGCCGCGCTCTGCCTTACGACGAATGGGTGCCACTCCTCGTTTCCCCTCTTGTTCTTTTTCACATCGGCCGGTCCGACGACGGCCTATTCCCTGTTGGCGGATATATCGTATGTGACATATGCCGCATGCGAGATTATGCGATAAAAGAAGCTTATCCGGTATTCCCCGATTGGCGTGCCCTGGACGGATGGATCGCAGGACATGGGGTTAGGACGCAGCACATGGGAGAGGGAGGAACGGCTGGCGCGCCCGGAGGGACTCGAACCCCCGACCTACGGCTTAGAAGGCCGTTGCTCTATCCAGTTGAGCTACGGGCGCCAGGAAAGAACTGCTGAAACAGAAGGGGGTCTGGTCGGGGTGGAGAGATTCGAACTCCCGACATCCTGCTCCCAAAGCAGGCGCGCTACCAGACTGCGCTACACCCCGAAGAGCGACGGATTCTAGCCACCCCCCCCAGCCCCGTCAAGGACGATGTCTGGAAAGCCCCGCCCGACGGGGCATAGCGGGACATCAAGAAAAGCATTCCTTGCAGGCCGCGCGGCTTTCTGATATTAAGTCGGTTTTTTCGTCACCGGGACGTATCATCAAAATGGCAGAAGAGCTGCTCCACAAGCATTTCCCCCCGTACGAACCCAAGCAGGGCGAGGAGTACATGAGCGCGAAGCAACTCGCGCATTTCCGCAACATGCTGGAAACGCTCAAGAAGGAGCTGAGCCAGGATATCGAACGCACCGTTCATACGATGCAGGACGAAGCCACGGTTTTCGCCGACCCGAATGACCGGGCCAGCCAGGAAACCGACATCGCCATCGAGCTCCGGAACCGGGACCGCGAACGCAAACTGATCAAGAAGATCGACGAAACCATCGGCCGCATCGACAGCGGCGACTATGGCTTCTGCGACAAGTGCGGTGTCGAGATCGGCATCAAGCGCCTGGAGGCCCGGCCGACCGCGACCCTGTGCATCGACTGCAAGACCTTGGAGGAGTTGAAGGAGAAGCAGATGGCGAAGTAACCTTCGCCATCCTCCCGGGGGCTGGATTTCTCCGCCACCGGACAATAAAAAACGGGCGCCTCAGGCGCCCGTTTCCATTTGGGGAATCCCCTGCTTACTGCTGGGGCTGGGCAGCAGCCTCTTCGGCTGCGACAGCCTTCATGGACAGCTTGACGCGGCCCCGGTCGTCGGTTTCCAGCACCTTGACGCGGACGACCTGGCCTTCCTTGAGGTAGTCGTTCACGTTGTTCACCCGCTCCTGGGCGATCTGGGAGATGTGGAGCAGACCGTCACGGCCCGGCATCACCTGGACGATGGCGCCGAAGTCGAGGATCTTCAGGACGGTGCCTTCGTAGATCTTGCCGATCTCCACTTCCGCGGTGATGGCATCGATACGGGCACGAGCCGCAGCCGCAGCATCGCCGCTGGTGGCTGCGATGGTGATGGTGCCGTCGTCCTGGATGTCGATGGTGGTGCCGGTTTCCTCGGTCAGCGCACGGATCACGGCGCCGCCCTTGCCGATCACGTCACGGATCTTTTCCGGATTGATCTTGAAGGTATAGAGGCGCGGAGCGTAGGCGGACATTTCCTCGCGGTGGCCGGACTGGGCGGACTGCATGAGACCGAGGATGTGCATGCGGGCGTCCTTGGCCTGGGCCAGGGCAACTTGCATGATTTCCTTGGTGATGCCCTGAATCTTGATGTCCATCTGCAGGGCGGTGACGCCGCCGGTGGTACCGGCAACCTTAAAGTCCATGTCGCCCAGGTGGTCTTCGTCACCCAGGATGTCGGTCAGGACGGCGAAACGGTTGCCTTCCTTGATCAGGCCCATGGCGATGCCGGCCACATGGGCCTTGAGGGGCACGCCGGCATCCATCAGCGCCAGGGAGCCGCCGCAGACGGAAGCCATGGAGGAGGAACCGTTGGATTCGGTGATCTCGGAAACGACCCGCATGGAGTAGCTGAAGTCTTCCGGCTTCGGCAGCACGGCCAGCAGGGCGCGCTTGGCCAAGCGGCCATGGCCGATTTCCCGGCGCTTCGGAGAGCCGACGCGGCCGGTTTCGCCGGTGGCGAACGGAGGCATGTTGTAGTGGAGCATGAAGCGCTCCTTGTACTCGCCGGCCAGGGCGTCGATGATCTGCTCGTCGCGGCCGGTGCCCAGGGTGGCGACCACCAGGGCCTGGGTTTCGCCGCGGGTGAACAGGGCGGAACCGTGGGTGCGGGGCAGGACGCCGTTGCGCATGGTGATGGGGCGCACGGTGCGGGTATCGCGGCCATCGATACGGGGCTGGCCGGAGAGGATGCGGCCACGGACGATGGCGGCTTCCATTTCGAAGAACAGGTTGCCGACAGTGTTTTCGTCGGGAGCGCCTTCACCGGCACACAGGGCGGCGACGGCTTCGGCCTTGAGGGCCTTCACGGTCTGGCTGCGGGTCTGCTTGCTGGTGATGTTGTAGGCTTCTTCCAGCTTGGCGCCGGCGACTTCCTTCAGGCGGGCCACCAGGGTCTCGTCCTTGGCCGGAGCCTGCCAATCCCACTCGGGCTTGCCGCCCTCTTCCACCAGTTGGTTGATGGCCTCAATGGCCTTGCGCATTTCGGTGTGGCCGAAAACCACGGCGCCCAGCATGACGTCCTCGGACAGTTCCTTGGCTTCGGATTCCACCATCAGCACAGCCTGCTCGGTACCGGCGACCACCAGGTCGAGCTGGGTTTCCTTGAGCTGGCTGGCGGTCGGGCAGAGGACGTATTCGCCGTTGATGTAACCGACGCGGGCAGCGCCGATGGGGCCGTTGAACGGCACGCCGGAGATGGCGAGAGCGGCGGAAGCGCCGATCATGGCCGGAATGTCGGCGTCGATTTCCGGGTTCAGGGACAGGACGGTGGCGACCACCTGGACTTCATTGTAGAAGCCGTCCGGGAACAGCGGGCGGATGGGGCGATCGATGAGGCGGGAGGTCAGGGTTTCCTTTTCGGAAGGACGGCCTTCCCGCTTGAAGAAGCCACCGGGGATACGGCCGGCAGCGTAAAACTTTTCCTGGTAATCGACGGTCAGGGGGAAGAAGTCCTGGCCGGGCTTGGCTTCCTTGGCAGCCACAACGGTAACCAGAACTACCGTGTCTTCCATGGACACGACCACGGCGCCACCCGCCTGGCGAGCGATCTCGCCGGTCTCCAGGGTCACCTGGTGGGCACCGTAGGTAAAGGTCTTTTTCACGACGTTAAACATATTATCCTTTCACTCTCTATCAACAATAACAGCGAATCAACAACTTACACGCACTCAACAGCAATTTTGCAACTTCAAAGCAAAAAGAGCGGTCGGGATGCTCCGGACCGCTCTTTCGGGGTTTCGGCTTTTATTACTTCCGCAGGCCGAGGCGGGTAATCAGAGTCCGGTAGGACTCGACATTCTTGCCCTTCAGGTAGTCCAGCAGCTTGCGGCGCTGGCTGACGAGGCGCAGCAGACCACGGCGGGAGTGGTGGTCCTTGGTGTGCTCCTTGAAGTGACCGGTCAGATCGTTGATGCGGGCGGTCAGCAGAGCGATCTGCACTTCGGGGGAACCGGTGTCGCCCTTGGCGCGCTGGTAGTCGCCGACGATGCCGGCCTTTTGTTCGGTGGTAATAGCCATGTCAAACTCTCTTTCTTGTGGAAACGACGCCGCCCCGGTTTGATAGAGCCAACGCCAATATTGAACAGATTTTCCCGTAGACAACGGAAACGGCGAATTGTATCAGATTATCCCTGTAGTTGTACCAGGCGCTTGGGCTTTAGTTGGCCATCCAACCCCAACTCCCCTACCCCGATCAGGCGGCCGTCGGCGTAGACCCGGTACTTCCCGGCCCCGCCGGCCCAGGGTACGGGATTGCCGTGCTGGAAACGCTGGACCACAGCGACATCCAGATGGGCCTCCGGCAGGGTTTGCAGCAGCGCATCCACCGGCCGCAGACATGCCGGCCGATCTTCTTCAGCCATGGACTCCAAGGCGGCCAGGGTGACGCTGCCTTCCAGACTCAGGTCGCCCACCCCGGTCCGTCGCAGGGCGGTCAGATGGGCACCACAACCCAGGGCTTCGCCCAGATCGGCCGCCAGGACGCGGATATAGGTCCCTTTGCTGCATTTGACCCGCAGTGACAGGCTGTCTCCGGCAAAGTCGAGCAATTCGATGGCGTGGATGGTCACCGGCCGCGGTTCCCGCTCCACCTCGATGCCCTTGCGGGCCAATTCGTAGAGAGGACGACCATCCCGCTTCAGGGCGGAATGCATGGGCGGCACCTGGAGGATGTCGCCGGTAAACCTGGGCAGCGCCGCCACCACGTCGGCCTCCGTGGCGCTCACCGGCCGAGTGCTCAGGATCGTCCCTTCGGCATCGCCCGAATCGGTGGTGACGCCCAGTTGCAGGGTTGCCTCATAGGTCTTGTCCGCATCCAGGAGATCGGCGGAAAACTTGGTGGCTTCGCCGAAGCACAGGGGCAGGAGGCCGGACGCCAGGGGATCGAGGGTCCCCGTATGTCCGCCCTTGGCAGCCGAAAAGAGCCGCCGGGCCTTCTGGAGGGCGTCGTTGGAGGACAGTCCGACCGGTTTGTCGAACAACAGGACGCCATCGACCTGTTTCCAGGCCCGTTTCTTCTGCATCTGCATGGGGGAGACTACTCTTCCGGCGTCTGGTCGCTGATCGCCTTGGCCTCGTCGATCAGCTGGCTGAGGCTGGCGCCCCGCTCCAGGGAAGCGTCATGGACGAAATGGAGTTCCGGCAGGGTGTGAATCTTGATGCGCCGCCCCAATTCCCGGCGCAGGAAGCCGGAGGCCCGCTTCAAGCCCTTCTGGATTTCCGGCAGATGCTCGGCATCCAGGGTGGTGAAATAGACCTTGGCATGGGCGTAGTCCGGGGTCAGCTCCACTTCCGTGAGGCTGATCATGCCGACCCGGGGATCCTTGAGTTCGGTCTGGATGAGCACCGCCAAGTCCCGGCGAATCTGCTCGGAAACTCGGTCGGATCGATTAAAGCTTTTCTTCACGTATCAGTACGCTCACTCACAAAAGCGAAGTCCGGGCTAGGCGCCCCTCCCGAAGACAGTGCTATTGCACGGCAAGGGAGGGACAACACCGCCCGGACAAGCCGTCACCTTACAAAGTACGGGCGACTTCCTGGATTTCGTAGACTTCGAGCTGATCGCCTTCCTGGATGTCGTTGTTGTTCTTCAACGACAGGCCGCACTCGAAGTTGGAACGAACTTCCTTGACGTCGTCCTTGAAGCGCTTCAGCGAATCCAGCTCCCCATCCCACTGCACCACGTTGTTGCGCAGCAGGCGAACGCGGGAATTGCGCTTGACGACACCTTCCAGGACGTAACAGCCGGCGATGGAGCCCACCTTGGAAATATGGAAAACCTGGCGGATTTCCACCAGACCCAGGTTCTGCTCGCGCTTCTCCGGAGCCAGCATGCCGGACAAGGCCGACTTGATCTCGTCCACCGCATCGTAGATCACGTTGTAGTAGCGGATATCGACGCCGAAGTTCTCGGCCACCTTGCGGGCACCGGCATCGGCCCGGGTATTGAAGCCGATGATGACGGCACCGGAGGCCTGGGCCAGGTTCACGTCGGATTCGCTGATGCCGCCCACCGCACCGTGGATCACATTGACCCGCACCTCGTCGGTGGAAAGCTTGGACAGGGCATGCACCAGGGCTTCCTGGGAACCTTGCACGTCGGCCTTGATGATGAGGGGCAGGCTCTTGACTTCGCCTTCCCGCATCTGCTCGAACATGTTCTCCAGCTTGGCGGCCTGCTGCTTGGCGAGTTTCACGTCCCGGAACTTGCCCTGGCGGAACAGGGCGATTTCCCGAGCCTTCTTCTCGTCGCCGAGGACAATGGCTTCCTCGCCAGCGCCAGGCACATCGGACAGGCCCAGAATCTCAACGGGGATAGACGGACCGGCTTCGTTCACCGCCTTGCCGTTCTCGTCCAGCATGGCGCGGACGCGGCCGAACACCTGGCCGGCCAGAACCACATCGCCCCGCTTCAGCGTGCCGGACTGGACCAGCATGGTGGCCACGGCGCCGCGGCCCTTGTCCAGGCGGGCTTCGATGATCAGGCCCTTGGCCGGAGCATCCTTCTGGGCTTTGAGTTCCAGGATTTCGGCCTGCAGCAGCAGTTGCTCCAGGAGCTCATCGATACCGGTGCCCTTCTTGGCGGAAACCGGCACGAAGGGCGAATCGCCGCCGTACTCCTCCGGAATGACGCCTTCGGCCACCAGCTCCTGCTTGACCCGGTCGGGGTTGGCATCGGGCTTATCCATCTTGTTGATGGCCACCACCAGGGGCACGCCGGCCGCCTTGGCGTGGTGGATGGCTTCCTTGGTCTGGGGCATGACGCCGTCGTCGGCGGCAACCACCAGGATGACGATATCGGTGGCCTTGGCACCGCGAGCCCGCATGGCGGTAAAAGCCTCGTGGCCCGGGGTATCCAGGAAGGTCACCACGCCGCGGTCGGTTTCCACATGGTAGGCGCCGATGTGCTGGGTAATGCCGCCGGCTTCGCCCGCCGCCACCTTGGCGCGACGGATGTAGTCCAGCAGGGAGGTCTTGCCGTGGTCGACGTGGCCCATGACGGTGACCACCGGAGCGCGGGACTCCAGGGGCACGTCCTTGGCTTCACTTTCAGTGACCAGGAAGGCATCCGGATCGTCCAGCTTGGCGGCAACCGCCTTGTGGCCCATTTCTTCCACCACGATCATGGCGGTTTCCTGATCCAGGACCTGGTTGATGGTGACCATGGAACCCATCTTCATCATGGTCTTGATGACTTCCGTCGCCTTCACCGCCATCTTGTGGGCGAGGTCGGCCACGGAAATGGTTTCGGGGACATGGACTTCACGAATCATGGGCTCGGTCGGGGCCTGGAAGCCGCCCTGGCCGTCGTCGGACTTGCCGCCATGACGCTTGCCATGCTTGGCCTCGCGCCAGCCGCTGCCGGAATCGGAGCCGCGGGTACGCAGGCCGCCCTTCTTCTTGCCGTCATCGGCGCGCTCATCCTTCTTGACGCCCTTCTTGGCATCCTTGGGAGGCTCCGGCTTCTTGTGCAGGGTAGTCCCCTTACCGGGAGCGCTTTCCGCCGCCTTGACCTGGGCCGCGGCCTGCTGCTTGGCAACTTCTGCGGCGCGGGCGGCGGCCTCAGCCTGCTGGCGCAGACGAACGAGTTCGGCTTCCCGAGCCTGCTTTTCCTGCACTTCGCGAGCCTGGCGCTCGCGCAGTTCGCGCTGGCGGCGCTCTTCTTCCTCGCGCCGTCTCAGCTGATCCTCGCCCAGGAACGAAGCCCGGGACTGAACCTTCAGTTGCGGCTGGGGCTGAGGCTGGGGCGGCTGTTCCGCCTCCACCTTCGGCTCGGGCTCGGGTTCCACCACGGGCTCGGGTTCCGGCATCGGCTCGGGCTGCGCCACCACTTCCGGCTCAACCACCACCTCAACCACCGGCTCGACGACAGGAATGTCGATCGGCTCGGGCTCAATCGCCTCGGCCTCGGCCACGGCCACCGCCGACTCCGGCAGATTGTCGGCCACGTCACGCTTGACCAGAACGCGCTTCTTGCGCACTTCCACCTGGACGGTGCGAGCCCGTCCCATGGAGTCGGTCGCCTTGATCTCCGAAGTCTGCTTACGAGTCAGGGTGATTTTGGTCTTGGAGTCCGCATCACCGTGGGAGCGGCGCAGGTAGTCGAGCAGACGGGCCTTGTCCTGGTCGGCCAGGGTGTCGTTGCTGCCGGTTTTATGCACGCCGGCCTTGGCCAACTGCTCCAGCAGGGCCTCCACCGGCATCTTAAGTTCTATCGCAAATTGGGAAACACTAGTCACTGCCATCTTTCACACCCCCGCTCACTCGAACCAGTGAGCCCGCGCCGTCACGATCAGCTGCTTGGCTCGGTCCTGGTCAATACCCGTCATTTCGGTGAGTTCATCCACCGCCAGCTCTGCCAGGTCGTCACGGGTCTTGACGCCATGCTCGGCCAACTTGGCCGCCAGTTCCTTATCCATACCGTCCAGGCCGATGAGGTCTTCGGAGACTTCCTCCAGCTTCTCTTCGGTGGCGATGGCTTCGGTGAGCAATACGTTGCGAGCCCGGTTACGCAGCTCGTTGACGATGTCCTCGTCCAGCCCCTCGATTTCCAGCATCTCGGCCAGGGGCACATAGGCCACTTCTTCCAGGGTCGAGAAACCTTCCTCGATGAGGAGGTCCGCCAGTTCCTCGTCGATGTCCAGCTTGTCCATGAACATGACGCGGGTAACGGCGTGCTCTGCCTCGGAACGCTTGGCAGATTCTTCCTGGGTCATCAGATTGATATTCCAGCCGGTTAGTTCCGAAGCCAGACGCACGTTCTGGCCGTTGCGGCCGATGGCGATGGCGAGATTATCCTCGTCCACCACCACATCCATGGAATGTTTTTCCTCATCCACGACGATGGAGGTCACCTCCGCCGGAGACAGGGCGCCGATCACGAACTGGGCCGGATCGGCCGACCACAGGACGATGTCGATATTCTCGCCGCCGATCTCGTTCCTGACGGCAGTGACGCGGGAACCGCGCAGGCCGACGCAGGTGCCGATGGGATCGACCCGCGGATCATTGGACTTGACGGCAATCTTGGCGCGCAGGCCGGGGTCCCGGGCGCAAGCCTTGATTTCCATGAGCTCATCGGAGATTTCCGGCACTTCCAGGTCGAAAAGGCGGATGACGAATTCCGGTGCGGTACGGGACAGGATGATCTGGGGACCGCGGGCATTGCGGTCGATGCGCAGCAGATAGGCCTTGACCCGGTCGCCGACCCGCAGGTTTTCCTTGGGGATCATCTGGTCGCGGGGCAGCAGGGCTTCGATCTTGCCGGCCTCGACGATGGCGTTGCCGCGCTCCATGCGCTTGATGGTGCCGGAGACGACGTGCTCCTTGCGCTCGAGGAAGTCGTTGAGGATCTGCTCGCGCTCGGCGTCGCGGATTTTCTGGAGGATGACCTGCTTGGCGGCCTGGGCGCCGATACGACCGAAGTCGATAGGCTCCAGGGGCTCTTCCAGATAATCGCCGGCTTCCACTTCCGGATCGTCCTTCTGGGCATCGGAGAGCGGAATCTGCAGGTACTCGTTCAC
>DASRUX010000411.1:0-5851 GCA_035655235.1 Rhodocyclaceae bacterium
GGGGCGTGGATGGCTCTGCGGGAGGACGGCGTGGTGCAGGGCTCGGTGTCCGGCGGCTGCATCGAGGACGATCTCATCGACCGCATCCGGGCCGGCAGCCTCCTGGGCGAGCGGCCCTTCCTCCTCACCTACGGGGTCACCCGGGAAGAGGCGGACCGCTTCCGCCTGCCCTGCGGCGGCACCCTGGAACTGGTGGTGGAGCCTTGTCCGGACCCGGGCCTTCTCGCCGACCTGGAGCGCCGCATCCGGGCCGGGCAGCTGGCCCAGCGCCGGGTGCACCTGGATTCCGGCACGGTAACGGTGGAGGACGGCGCCCGGGGCGATGCCCTGGCCTGGGACGGCCGGACCCTTGCCACTATCCACGGGCCCCGCTGGCGCCTCCTCATCATCGGCACCGGCCAGATTTCCCGCTACCTGGCCCAGATGGCCCAGGCCCTGGACTATGGGGTCACCGTTTGCGACCCCCGCATCGAATACAGCAGCGAGTGGGACGTGGCGGGGGCGCCCTGGGTGCCCGGTATGCCGGACGACGTGGTGCTGGAGATGGCCCCCGACCCCCATACCGCCATCGTCGCCCTGACCCACGATCCCAAGCTGGACGACCTGGCCCTCCTGGAAGCCCTCAAATCCCCGGCCTTCTACGTGGGCGCCCTGGGTTCCCATGCCAACAACGCCAGGCGGCGGGATCGGCTACGCCAATACTTCGACCTTTCCGAGGACGAGGTGAACCGCCTCCACGGCCCGGTGGGTTTGCCCATCGGCAGCAAGACCCCGCCGGAGATCGCCGTCTCCATCCTGGCCGAGATGACCGCCGCCAAGCGGGGCGTTGCGCCGGGGCAATGGGCGGCGTCGGCGGCGTCCTTCGCCGGCTGCCGGTCGTCCTGACCATGGCCGGGGATATCGTCGGCATCCTGCTGGCGGCGGGTAAGGGCCGCCGCTTCGGTAGCGACAAGCTCCTCCATCCGCTCCCCGGCGGCACTCCCATGGCCGTCGCTGTCGCCCGCAAGCTGCGCCAGGCCTGCGGTCACACCATCGCCGTCCTGCGGCCGGAGCAACAGACCTTGGCGGCATTGCTGGCGGCCGAAGGCTACGAAATCCGTTTCAGCGTCGAGGCGGAGGGCGGCATGGGCCACAGCCTGGCCCAAGGGGTGAAGGCCACGCCGGACGCGGCGGGTTGGCTCGTGGCCCTGGCCGACATGCCTTTTGTGGCCGCCGGCACCTTCTGCCGGGTGGTCTACGCCCTGCGGGGCGGCGCCAGCTTGGCGGCTCCGTTTCACGAAGGGCGGCGGGGTCATCCGGTGGGGTTCTCCCGGGAGTGGTTCGGCGAGCTGGCCTCGTTGACCGGCGACCAGGGCGCCCGCCGTATCCTGGCAGCAAACCCCGGCTACCTGGTCCAGGTGCCCTGCAACGATGCCGGGGTGCTGGTGGACGTGGATACCCCGGCAGCCCTTGCCATCGGCCCTGACAAACCCTAGCGAGCTTTGTGGGAGAAAGCCCCGGCCGGATCGATGTAGGGATTGGCTTCCCTTGCCGCCGGGCGATCATCGGAGAGTCCGGTTTCGTCGCGCAGTTCGGTATTCCTGGGGGCGCGGGCATCGGCCGACGGATCGATATCGGCAATGCCCTGGCTCCATAGGGCGACCATCCGCTTACCGGTTTCGCGGAATGCCGGATGGCGATCGGCATATTCCTTGATGCGGGGAGCGACCGCGCGTATCGCAGTGATCACCCGATCCCGGATGTCGGCCATGACATGGGCCGTCAAGTTGAGCCTGAGGCTGCCGTAGAGGTGAAGGAATTTGCCGGTATGCCAGACCTTCTTTCCGTGGAGCGTGAGGCCGGGGGTGTTGTCCTTGTATTTTTCATAGGCCCGGACGGTGACGATGTCGTAGGCCGGCGCCGGCATGACATCCGTCCGGCCGGTGTAGATAAAGCCGAAATTCTTCAGGTGGGCATCGGCGTTGGAAAGGGCGTAGTTGACGTAGATGAGGGTCATCAGCTGCTGGCCCGCTGCCTGCCGGTTCTCCGGCCGTACGTAGGCCTTCAGGTACTTGGCGATGTCTTCGAGGGAGCCGGTGTATTTGCTGGCCGGATCGAGGCCCTTGAGCGCGCAGCAGTCCTCGAAACCGATGAAGCCGCCGGCTTCGTCCCGGTCGAAGCGCCGTATGGCCAGCACGTCGCCATCCTCCGACAGGGTCGCCTCGGGAACGGCCAAGAGCCCGGTGGCCCGGGCCACTTCAAGGCACAGGTATTCATTGATCGAAAGTCCGGGCAGATAGTCCGGCCCGGTCTTCAGTATGTAGTGCTCGGAAAAGGACGTGACCTTTTCTTTCGGCTCGGGGGCGTCATGGAGCCGCTTGGGCATGACGCCCGAAACGCCGTCGGCCACGCCGCCGACAATCGACTGCAGGAGGAGGTCGCGGGAATTCGGACTGGCCAGCATTTCCGCCAGGTTGATGGGGTCGGCGGCCTCGGCCAGGGTGGCTCCGGCGGGAACGACCCGGACCCGGCCGATGGTCCGGTGCCCGGTCAGCGCCAGCAGGTTTTCGTCGGTCACCGCAGCCTGTCCGCCCAGTTGTTCCCGGAGCAGATCCTTCTTGTAGCCTTCCGGAAGATTCATCAGGAAGACGGGCGGGAGACCTCGCTTCCACACATGGCTTGCGGCCTGCACCGGCATGGTCAGGGAGACGAAATCGTCCGGTGGGACATCGGGCAGGTAGGTGAAGGCGTAGCCGCCATCGCCAATCGAGGATAGCCGGCCGACCTTGCGATCGCGGACGTAGACGTCGAGATTCACGCGGCCCCCGTTTTCTTGCTGCGCACCCGCAACTGCCCGTGGCGCTCCACCTTGTAGGCTTGCTCGGCCTGGTTCAATTCATCGGCCACATCGGCGAGGGTGCGCTGTTGCCCAATGGGGCGGGGGGCGAGTTCAAGCCCGACCTGTTCGAACAGGGCGAGCAGGCGGACGCCGCCCAGGTCGCTGAGCATGCCGTTCTCGAACTGTGAAATGAGCTTGACGCTGATGCGCGTCGCGTTGGCGACATCCTGTTGAGTCTGGCGGCTACGGACGCGCGCTTCGTGGAAGGCTTGTCCCAGTTCCAAAAGGTCCATAACTTGGTGTGTAGGTAAGGTTAAATCGATTTCCTCATTCAAGTTAGTCTATAGGCCAAGTTAATGGAAATCAAGATAACTTGGCCTATGCGACCAGTTAAAACTGGGTTTCACCGAAACTTTACCTATTGGCCAAGTTATGCCGCGTGGTACAGGAAAAGGGTTCGCAAAGCCCCCTCGGTACGTTTCTTACTTGGCCTGGACGCCCAGAACCGGGGCGGCTGTGGGCGCCGATTTCTCCCGCCAGTCACCGCCCCCCAGGGAGCGCAGCAGCCCCACGCTGGCGGCGAGCTGCCGGCCGAGGATGTCCAGGCTGCTCCGTTCGGCGGTCAGGGCCGAGGCCTGGGCGATGGCGACGTTCAGGAAGCTCACGGTGCCGGCCTGGTACTGGTTCTCGGTGAGGCTCCTGAACTGGTCGGCGGCCTTGGCGGCGCCCAGCTGGATGTCCTTTTCCTCTTCCAGGATGCGTAGGGCCGCCAGGTTGTCCTCCACTTCCTGGAAGGCGGCCAGCACCGTCTGGCGGTAGGTGGCCACGGTACGGTCGTAGGCGGCCACGGCCTGGTCCTTCTGGGCGGCGCGGGCGCCAGCGTCGAACAGGGTGAGGGCGAGGGACGGCCCCAGGGACCAGAAGCGGTGGGAGGTGGCCAGCAGGTTGGCCCATTCGGAATTCTGGTAGCCCCCGTTGGCGGACAGGGTGAGGGTGGGGAAGAAGGCCGCCTGGGCGACCCCGATCTGGGCGTTGGCGGCGGCCACCCGGCGCTCGGCGGCGGCCACGTCCGGGCGCCGCTCCAGGAGGGCGGAAGGCAGGGCCAGGGGGATGCGGGGCAGGGCGGGCAGGGCTTCCACCGGTGCCAGCCGGAATTCGGAGGGCAGACGGCCTAGGAGCAGGGCGATGGCGTGCTCCAGCTGGGAGCGCTGCACCCCCAGGTCCACGGCCTGGGCCTGGGTGGTCTTCAATTGGGCTTCCGCCTGGGCCACGTCCGCCTGGCTGGCGACGCCGGCCTGGTAGCGGTTGCGAGTGATCTCCCACGAACGTTGGTACGCGGCGATGGTGCGGGTCAGGAGCCGCTGCTGGGCGTCGTTGATGCGCAGCAGGAGGTAGTTCTGGGCAAGGCTCGCCTGGGCGCTCAGGCGGGCGGCGGCCAGGTCGGCGGCGCTGGCCTGGGCAGCTTCGGCATTGGCTTCCTCGGCGCGGCCCAGGCGGCCCCACAGGTCGGCCTCCCAGCTGCTGGTCAGGGAAAACCGGTCGGCGGTGCGCACCGGCGCGCCGGGTGTCACCGTGGTGCCGCTGGCGCCCTGGCTGCGGGTCGATGAAAGGCTTGTGCCGACGGTGGGGAAGCGGGCGGCGTGAGCCCCCGCCGCCAGGGCCTGGGCCTGGCGGAACTGGGCGGCGGCGGCCAGGACGTTCTGGTTGGAGATTTCCACCTGGGCGGCCAGGCCGTTCAGGACCGGGTCCCCGAAGGCCTCCCACCAGGCGGCCGGCAGGGCGTCCTCCCGGGGCTCGGCCAGTTTCCAGCCTTCGGCTTCCCGGTAGGCTTCCGGCACCGCCACCTTGGGGCGGAGGAAGTCGGGGCCGAGGGCGCAGCCGTTCAACAGGAAAAGACAGGCGAGGCTGATGCAGGTGCGTTTCATGGGAGCGTTTCGGGTTGCGGTTCGCCGAGCAGCGGGGCTCGGCCGGAAAAGCGGCGGTATTTCCAGGCCAGGCCCTTGAGGCGCAGGCGGTCCAGGTAGAGGTACACCACCGGCGTGGTGTAGAGGGTGAGGATCTGGCTGAGGATGAGGCCGCCGACGATGGAGATGCCCAGGGGCTGGCGCAGCTCGGCGCCGTCGCCGGTGCCCAGGGCCAGGGGCACGGCCCCCAGCATGGCGGCCAGGGTAGTCATCATGATGGGGCGGAAGCGCAGGACCCCCGCCTCGAAAATGGCCTCCCGGGGGGAGAGGCCCCGGGCCCGCTCGGCCTGCAGGGCGAAGTCCACCATCATGATGGCGTTCTTCTTGACGATGCCCACCAGCAGGATGACCCCGATCAGCGCGATGACGGTGAATTCGCACTTGAAGGCCATCAGCCCCAGGAGCGCCCCCACCCCGGCGGAAGGCAGGGTGGAGAGGATGGTGACCGGGTGCATGAGGCTCTCGTAGAGGATGCCCAGCACCAGGTAGACGGCGATGATGGCCCCCAGGATGAGGAGGGGCTGGCTGCCCATGGAGGCCTGGAAGGCTTTGGCCGAACCCTCGAAGCTGCCGTAGATGGAATTGGGCACCCCCAGCTTGGCCATGGCCTCGTTGATGGCCTTGGTGGCGTCTCCCAGGGACACCCCCAGGGGCAGGGCGAAGCTGATGGTAGCGGCGGCGAACTGGGCCTGGTGATTGACCGACAGGGGAGCGAAGGTGGGCTCCCAGCGGGCGATGGCGGAAAAGGGTACGGCCTTGCCGCCGGGGGCGGTGACGACGATTT
Source organism: Rhodocyclaceae bacterium (assembly GCA_035655235.1). Classification (GTDB taxonomy): domain Bacteria; phylum Pseudomonadota; class Gammaproteobacteria; order Burkholderiales; family Rhodocyclaceae; genus JAGTRP01. Next base: position 5,567 of record DASRUX010000411.1, read on the forward strand.
CCTTCAGGATTTCCGGGCTCTGCCAGAAGGCCGGGGCCGCCTCCATCACTACCCGGTACTGGTTGAGGGGGTGGTAGATGGTGGAGACCAGGCGCTGGCCGAAGTAGTCGTTGAGGGTGGTGTCGATGGCCCGCTGGGTCAGGCCCAGGCGGGCGGCGGCCTCCCGGTCGATGGTAAGGGTGGTCTGCAAGCTCTTGTCCCGGCGGTCGGAATTCACGTCCTCCAACTGGGGCAGCTCGGACAGGGCCTTGCGGATGCGGGGCTCCCAGTTGCGCAGGTCGTCCA
>DASRUX010000412.1:0-12405 GCA_035655235.1 Rhodocyclaceae bacterium
GGAAGGTCAGGACAACTGGGAATCCCTCAAGGCTGAAGTGGCCAAGTTCGCCGAGGCAGAAGGCCGCCGCCCCCGCATCATGATCGCCAAGCTCGGCCAGGACGGCCATGACCGCGGCGCCAAGGTGGTGGCTACCGCCTACGCCGACCTGGGCTTCGACATCGACATGGGTCCCCTCTTCCAGACTCCGGAAGAAGCCGCCCGCCAGGCCATCGAAAACGACGTGCACGCCGTGGGCGTCTCCTCCCTGGCCGCCGGCCACAAGACCCTGCTGCCGGCCCTGGTCAAGGCCCTGAAGGACCAGGGCGCCGACGACATCATCGTCTTCGCCGGCGGCGTCATCCCGGCCCAGGACTATGACTTCCTCTTCAATGCCGGCGCCAAGGCCGTGTTCGGTCCGGGCACCCGCATCGAGGACTCCGCCAAGCGGGTCCTGGAAGAGATCAAGAAGGCCCGCGGCTAAGCCGCCCAATGGACTTGAGCGACGTGCCGATGCAGGCCCAGCCGCTGCCCCCTGCCGACCAGAACCTCGTTGACGGGGTTCTGGCCGGGCAGCGTCGCGCGCTCGCCAAGACCATCACCCTCATCGAGTCCACCCGGCACGACCACCAGGAGCGGGCCCAGCAGGTGCTGAACAGCCTGCTGCCCCACACCGGCCGCGCCATCCGGATCGGCATCTCCGGGGTGCCGGGAGCCGGCAAGTCCACCTTCATCGAAGCCCTCGGGGTCTGGCTCATCGAGCAGGGCCACCGGCTGGCGGTGCTGGCGGTGGATCCGTCCTCGTCGGTTTCCGGCGGCTCCATCCTGGGGGACAAGACCCGGATGGAGATGCTCTCCCAGCGGGAAGAGGCCTTCATCCGCCCCAGTCCCTCGGCCGGTTCCCTCGGCGGCGTCGCCGAGAAGACCCGGGAAGCCATGCTCGCCTGCGAAGCCGCCGGCTTCGACGTGATCATCGTCGAGACCGTGGGCGTCGGCCAGTCGGAAACGACGGTGGCCGGCATGGTCGATATTTTCTGTCTCCTGCAGCTACCCAACGCGGGGGACGACCTCCAGGCCATCAAGAAAGGCATCGTAGAAATTGCCGACCTGGTGGTCATCAACAAGGCCGACATCGATCCCCGGGCTACCGCCGTCGTGCGGGGTCAATGGAAGAACGCACTGCACATGCTGCGTCCGGCCTCGCCGAATTGGCAACCGCCGGTGCTCACCGTGTCCGCCCTCAAAAAGGAGGGCATGGCCGAGTTCTGGCAGGCGATCGAGGGCTACCGGAATGCCCTGACGCCGACGGGCGAATTTGCAGAGAAACGCCGCCGCCAGTCCCTGGACTGGATGTGGCAACTGATCGACTCCGGCCTGCGGCAATACTTCCGCCATCACGCCGGCGTAAAGAAAAACCTACCCCAACTGAGCCAGGCCGTGGCCCAGGGCCATACCACTCCCGCCGCAGCAGCCCATGCGCTGCTCGGCTATCTGAATCCTGAATCGTAGATCCTAATCCGGAGATTCCTTTATGCACGACATCATCCGCCAGCTGGAAAAAAAGCGTGAGTTGGCCTGCCTCGGTGGCGGCCAGAAGCGCATCGACAGCCAGCACAAGAAGGGCAAGCTGACCGCCCGCGAACGTATCGAGCTGCTCCTCGACCCGGATTCCTTCGAGGAATGGGATATGTTCAAGGAGCATCGCTGCACCGACTTCGGCATGGACCAGTCCGAGAAGACCCCGGGCGACGGCGTGGTGACCGGCTACGGCACCATCAACGGTCGCCTCACCTTCGTGTTCTCCCAGGACTTCACCGTGTTCGGCGGCTCCCTGTCCGAAACCCACGCCGAGAAGATCTGCAAGATCATGGACCACGCCATGAAGGTCGGCGCCCCCGTGATCGGCCTGAACGACTCCGGCGGCGCCCGTATCCAGGAAGGCGTGGCCTCCCTGGGCGGCTATGCCGACGTGTTCCAGCGCAACGTGATGGCCTCCGGCGTCATCCCCCAGATCTCCATGATCATGGGCCCCTGCGCCGGCGGTGCGGTGTACTCCCCGTCCATGACCGACTTCATCTTCATGGTCAAGGACAGCTCCTACATGTTCGTGACCGGTCCCGAAGTCGTTAAGACCGTGACCCACGAAGACGTGACCGCCGAGGAACTGGGCGGCGCCGTCACCCACACCAGCAAGTCCGGCGTTGCCGACCTGGCCTTCGAGAACGACGTCGAAGCCCTGTCCATGCTGCGCCGCTTCATGAACTTCCTGCCGGCCAACAACAAGGAAAAGCCCCCGGTCCAGCCGACCAACGACCCGGCCGACCGTCAGGACTTCTCCCTGGACACCCTGGTCCCGGACAACGCCAACAAGCCCTACGACATGAAGGAGCTGATCATCAAGGTGGTCGATGACAACGACTTCTTCGAGATCCAGCCCGACTACGCCAAGAACATCATCGTCGGCTTTGGCCGCATGGACGGCCATCCGGTGGGCATCGTCGCCAACCAGCCCCTGGTGCTGGCCGGCTGCCTGGACATCAAGTCCTCCATCAAGGCCGCCCGCTTCGTGCGCTTCTGCGACGCCTTCAACATCCCCGTGGTCACCTTCGTGGACGTTCCCGGCTTCATGCCCGGCACCACCCAGGAATACGGCGGCATCATCAAGCACGGCGCCAAGCTGCTGTACGCCTACGCCGAGTGCACCGTGCCGAAGGTCACCGTCATCACCCGCAAGGCCTACGGCGGCGCCTATGACGTGATGTCCTCCAAGCACCTGCGCGGCGACGTGAACCTGGCCTGGCCCTCCGCCGAAATCGCGGTCATGGGTCCGAAGGGCGCCGTGGAGATCATCTTCCGCGAGGAAAAGAACGATCCCGCCAAGCTGGCCCAGCGCGAAGCCGAGTACAAGGCCAAGTTCGCCAACCCGTTCGTGGCCGGCGCCCGCGGCTTCATCGACGACGTGGTCATGCCCCACGCCACCCGCAAGCGCATCTGCCGTTCGCTGGCCATGCTGCGCGAGAAGAAGCTCGAAAATCCGTGGCGCAAGCACGGCAACATTCCGCTGTAAGCGTCAGGGAGGAATAGGAAAAAATGTTCAAGAAGATTCTCATTGCGAACCGCGGCGAAATCGCTTGCCGCGTCATCAAGACCGCCCGCAAGATGGGCATCAAGACCGTCGCCGTCTATTCCGAGGCCGACAAAGACGCCCTGCACGTAGACCTGGCCGACGAGGCCGTCTGCATCGGTGCGGCCGCCTCGAAAGAGTCCTACCTGGTCATGGACAAGATCATCGCCGCCTGCAAGCAGACCGGCGCTGAAGCGGTCCACCCGGGCTACGGCTTCCTGTCCGAGAACGCCACCTTCTCCCGCCGCCTGGAAGAGGAAGGCATCAAGTTCATCGGCCCGAAGCACTACTCCGTGGCCAAGATGGGCGACAAGATCGAGTCCAAGAAGCTGGCCATCGAAGCCAAGGTCAACACCATCCCCGGCTATAACGACGCCATCTCCGGCCCGGACGAAGCCGTCGCCATCGCCCAGAAGATCGGCTACCCGGTCATGATCAAGGCCTCCGCCGGCGGCGGCGGCAAGGGTCTGCGGGTTGCCTACAACGACGCCGAGGCCCACGAAGGCTTCTCCTCCTGCGTCAACGAAGCCCGCAACTCCTTCGGTGACGACCGCGTCTTCATCGAGAAGTACGTGCTGGAGCCCCGCCACATCGAAATCCAGGTGCTGGGCGACTCCCACGGCAACTACGTGTACCTGAACGAGCGCGACTGCTCCATCCAGCGCCGTCACCAGAAGGTCATCGAGGAGGCTCCGTCCCCCTTCGTCGATCCGGAAATGCGCAAGGCCATGGGCGAACAGGCCGTGGCCCTGGCCCGGGCCGTGAATTACGAGTCCGCCGGCACGGTGGAATTCGTGGTCTCCGGCGCGACCAAGGAGTTCTACTTCCTGGAAATGAACACCCGCCTCCAGGTGGAACACCCGGTCACCGAGCTGATCACCGGCCTCGACCTGGTCGAGCAGATGATCCGCGTCGCCTACGGCGAGAAGCTGCCGCTGACCCAGGAACAAGTCACCATCGACGGCTGGGCCATGGAATGCCGTATCAACGCCGAAGACCCCTTCCGCGGCTTCCTGCCCTCCACCGGCCGCCTGGTGCGCTTTCAGCCGCCGGCCGAGATTCCGGGCCAGGTGCGCGTCGATACCGGCGTCTATGACGGCGGCGAAATCTCCATGTTCTACGACTCGATGATCGCCAAGCTGATCGTCCACGGCGCCACCCGCGACCAGGCCATCGCCCGCATGCGCGACGCCCTGAACGCCTTCGTGATCCGCGGCATCTCCTCGAACATCCCGTTCCAGGCCGCGCTCATGCAGCATCCGCGCTTCCAGTCCGGCATCTTCGACACCAGCTTCATCGCCAAGGAGTACCCGAAGGGCTTCGACGCCTCCATGGTGCCCCACGACGATCCCGCCCTGCTGGTCTCCGTCGCCGCCTTCGTGTACCGCAGCTTCACCGACCGCGCTGCCAGCGTTTCCGGCCAACTGGCCGGCCACGAGCGCATCGTCGCCGACAAGTGGATGGTCGTCCGCCTGAACGGCGACAAGAAGGAAAACCATCCGGTCATCGCCCGTCCGGTCGAAGGCGGTTACCACATCGAGTACAACGGCGAGAGCTACGAGATCCTGTCCAACTGGCGCCTGGGCGAGACCCTGTTCCACGGCACCTGCAACGGCCAGGAATTCACCCTCCAGGTCGAGCGCCACAAGACCAAGTACAGCCTGTTCCACTGGGGCACCCGGGCCGACTTCATGGTCATGAGCGCCCGTGCCGCCGAGCTGCTGGCCCTCATGCCCGAGAAGCCCGCCCCCGACCTGTCCAAGTTCCTGCTCTCCCCGATGCCGGGCCTGCTGCGGGAAGTGGCGGTGAGCGTCGGCCAGGAAGTGAAGGCCGGCGAGAAGCTGGCCGTCATCGAAGCCATGAAGATGGAAAACATCCTCAAGGCCGAGCAGGACTGCAAGGTCAAGAAGATCTCCGCCGCCGTGGGCGAAAGCCTGTCGGTGGACCAGATCATCATCGAGTTCGAATAAGCCGGACTCAGGACAGAAGGCGCCGTCAGGCCCCTTCTGTCCGTACCGAATCGGTCGTCGAAAGACGTTAGGCCCGTCCTCGGACGGGTCTTTTTTATTGCCGGCCGGCCGAAATCAGGCCGGGGCGGCGTTATCGACGAAGTAGCAGATGCGCTTGCGGGGACTGAGGTAGTCGTGGACCGCCGGCGGCAGGGCCGAGGGGCGCAGGGTACGGTCCACGGCATCGTCCAGGTCCCGGCGCAGATTGACCACGGCGGCATCCTGCTTGGGGATCGCCGGGTCGTAGAGCATGAGGTCGGGATGGAGCAGGTCGGAGGAATCCACCGACATGACGATGCCCACCCGGCCGCTCTTCAGCATGACGATGGTGCCCGGCGGGTAGATGCCCAGGGACTTGATGAAGGCGGAAAGGTAAGCCTTGTCGTACTTGGCCACCTCGTTCTTGTACATGAACGACAGGGCCTCGGAAGGGGTCTTGGAGCGCTTGGCGATGCGCTGGTTGCACAGGTTGTCGTAGGCATTGGCGATAGCCACGATGCGTACCGGCTGGCTGATGGCATCGCCCTTGAGGGCCTTGGGATAACCGCTGCCGTCCACCATCTCGTGGTGGAAGAAGATGATCTCCCGCACTGCCCGGGGCAGGTCTTCCACCGTCTGCAGGAGCTTGATGCCATAGCCCGGGTGGAGCTGCATGAGCTTCATCTCGGCCTGGGTCAGCTCGTCGTCCTTCAACAGCACCTGGCTGGGGATGAGGGCCTTGCCGATGTCGTGGAGCACCGCCCCCTGGGTGATGTCCCGCATGGTCTCGGGATCGTTGATGCCGACGGCCCGGGCCATGATGAGGGACAGCACGGTGACGTTGAGGCTGTGGAAATAGGCGCTCTCGTCCGCCACATTGTCGCCCATGAGGTGGATGTACGGGTTCTGGTCGGACAGGAAGATGTCGGCCAGCTCGATCGCAATTTCCCGGGACTGCTCGGCCACCTGGGCCGGGCTGCTGTTGGCCAGGCGCATGACGTTCTGGACCGCGTTGGCCGTCTTGACGTATTTGCGCTCCGCCGCCTGGATGCGCTCCCGCTCCCGGCTCAGGGCCTCGATCCGCTCCCGCTTCTCCTGCATCAGCTCATCGAGTGCCGCCTTCTCGATATCCGGCTGGGCCTCCACCGGGGCCGGCGCGGCGACAGCGGACGCCAGGGGGCGGGCCGAGCTCTTCTGGGGCAGGTACTCGATCTCGGCCAGCCCCATGGAGCGGATGGCGTCGATCTGCTTCTGGTCCTTGATGCGGAAACTGTTGAACAGGAAGGGATGGCCCAGCCAGCTATCGAGCTTGATATGCAGCCCGACGCACAACTGGTCCATCTTGACGGTATGCCGCTCGCCGCGCGGTCCGTTGCTCATTATCCCCGTCCCCATCCCTGCCCGTATCGCCCAGCCCGGATTCTACCCTATGCCAAAGGGACTACGACCTATTCGGAGGCCGCCCCATAGCGCACAAAATCCCCGCCCCGCTCCAGCACCTGGCCGAGCACCACGACGGATTGCTCATCTCCCTCGATCACCAGCCGCTGACCGGGACGAACCGCCGTGGTGGCCGGCAGCACCAGGGAAAGGCCCTGGGCCGAAGCCACCACGAAGGCCGGCGCCCGGGCGGCGATGCCGTTTTCCGGTATGGCGGGAAGGACGGTGGCCTGGACCTGGGGCGAGAACCACTGCAGGGTTGCCCGCAGCCGCCCGCCCTGGCCCACATGCAGGCCGGTCAGGACGCCCAGCAGGGACGCCTGCCCCGGGCCGTAATCCCGGGCCACGAGGCAGGGCGAGGACAGGCGCCCGCCGGCGTCCGGACGGCGGCTGACATAGCCGTCCGCCATCTGCCAGACCTCGGTGGGGACCTCGATGCGCTTGCGGACGCCCACCGGGCTCATGCTCACCTGGTTGTCGAAGCCGAACACCGCCATGCGGCGGTGGTCGACGGTCCGCTGGACCGGCTGGCCGGGCCCCGGGCCGAAGCGCTTGCCGGCGAACAGGCCGTAGATATTTTCCGCCCCGAAGACCAGGGCGACATCCCCCTTCTCGCCCCCGACCGGCGCCCGGGCGGGCCGGAGAGCCTCGTCCAGCTGGGAAAGCAGGCGAATACAGGCCGCGCCGGACAATTCCCGGCCCAGCTTCAGGGCTTCCGGCGTCTCGCCGGCCTCCAGGGACTCGATGCGGTTGCGGACCTTGCGGGTCACCGGCCGCACATCCAGCCAGCGGGGGCCGCCCTCGGCCAGGCCGTCGTCGCCCAGGATGTCCATGAGGGGCAGGTCCCGGCCCCGGGGGCTGTCCTCGGGGTGCATGCGGAAGGTTGCCAGCTCCCGCCAGCGGCTGAAGGCCCGGTTGGCCACCGCCAGTTGGGCCGCTGCCAGGCGATAGGGATCGGCGAATTGGAGCAGGAAGGCCCAGGCGACATGGCCGGCGATATGGGATTCCGCAATGTGCTTGTAATCGGGGTCCGCCAGGGCGGTGTGCTGGACGCCGAGGGAGTCGGCCGTGGCCAGCACCCCATGGAGAAGCCGGAGCAAGGGGACCGGCACCTCGTAGGCTGCCAGCAGGTGGGCAAAGTGCTCCGCCCGCAGGGCCGTCACGGCCCGGTGCAGCGGCAGGGCGGCGGCCGCGCCGCTCAACTGGGGAAGCACCCGCAGATAGGCCACGGCCAGGGTACGCCACAGCCGCCGGGCGGCGTAGAAGATTTCCGCGTCGGCGTCGGGCAGGGGTAGAGGCTTGCGGGTATAGCGGGGTTCCAGGCTGGTCTGGGCCAGGACCACGGCGCTGCGCAGCCGGTCGAGGATGGCGAGCCGGGCCGCGGCCGGGAGATCGGAGGCATCGACGGCGGCGACGGCCTTTTGCAGGGCAGCCTGCATCTGGGCCGGCTGGGCCTGGGGCTGGCGGGCGAGCCAGGCAGAAGCCCCGTCGGCATCGCGGAAAGGCAGTGTCTCGGCGGGGCCGGGATCGGGCAGTTCAATCGGGCTCATGGCTTTCCTCCTTTTCCGGAGTCTGGGGCACTTACAAGGTCAATTACCTGACTAACCCATTATCGCGCTATGCTAGACATCTATGAGCGGCTTTGAGAATTACCCTCAGGAGCTTTCCGACCTGGATCGGGAAATCCACCACTACGCGGCCGTCTGCGGCGTCGATATCGCCAACCGGGCCGAGGTGGAAGCTTGCCTGAAGGTCCATCACGAGGCCTGGGCCGACGACAAGGCCCGGGAAACCCTCCACGGCCTCCTCATCCTGCGTATCAAAGTGGAGACGGAGATGCTGGAGCACGGCATGACGCCCCCGCCTCTCCGTCCCTACGTTCCGCCGGTCTAGCCGTCGGCGTTGATGCGGCTGATGAGTTCGAGCAGGACTTTCTCGGCCTGATCGTTCTCGACTTGGCAGGTGCCCGCCGCTTGGTGGCCGCCGCCCCCGTACTGGAGCATCAGCTCACCCACATTGGTCTTGGAGCCGCGGTCCAGGATGGACTTGCCGGTGGCGAAAACGGTGTTCTGTTTCTGCACCCCCCACATGACGTGGATGGAGATGTTGGTCTGGGGGAACAGGGCGTAGATCATGAAGCGGTTGGTGGCGTAGATGGTCTCTTCGCCCCGCAGGTCCAGGACCACCAGGTTCTTGTGCACCTTGGCGCAACGCAGGATCTGTTCCTTGGCCTTTTCCGTGTGCTCCAGGTAGAGGTCCACCCGCTCCTTCACGTCCGGCAGGGCCAGGATGTCGTCGATGCCGTGGTTCCGGCAGTACTTGATGAGGTCCATCATCAGGGCGTAGTTGCTGATGCGGAATTCCCGGAAGCGGCCCAGGCCGGTGCGGGCGTCCATCAGGTAATTGAGCAGCACCCAACCCTGGGGATCGAGGATTTCCTCCCGGCTGAATTGGGCGGAGTCGGCCTTGTCGACGGCCTCCATCATGTCGTCGGAGATGCCCTTGAAGCGCTCCTTGCCACCGTAGTAGTCATAGACCACCCGGGCCGCGGACGGGGCCTTGGGATCGATGATGTGGTTCTTGCGCTCGCCGGTGTTGCGGATGGTTTCCGAGAGGTGGTGGTCGAAGGCGACATGGGCCGCCGCCACGTAGGGCAGGTTGGTGGTGATGTCCCGGCTGGTGATGTCGATCTTGCCGTCCTGCATGTCCTTCGGGTGGACGAACTTGATGTCGTCGATGAGATCGAGTTCGTTCAGCAGCACGGCGCAGACCAGGCCGTCGAAGTCGCTGCGGGTCACCAGGCGGAATTTTTGTTGGCTCATGCTTCATCTCTCCAAAAGGCAGATATTCGGGGCTATTAAAGCACAATGCCGCCCGGATGGGGCGGCATTGCTTGCACTGCGGACAGCCGGAAAGATCAGCGTTCCATGCACTCCACCACGGCCAGGGCGGTCATGTTCACCAGCCGCCGCACGGTGGCGGTGGAGGTCAGCACATGAACCGGACGGGCGGCCCCCAGGAGGATGGGGCCGATGGTCACGCCTTCGCCGCCGGTCATCTTGAGGAGGTTGTAGGTGATGTTGGCCGCATCGATGTTGGGCATGACCAGGAGGTTGGCCTCGCCCTTCAGCTTGGAATCCGGGTTGGCCTTGAAGCGGATTTCCTCGGACAGGGCCGAGTCGCCGTGCATCTCGCCATCCACTTCCAGTTCGCCGGAGGAAAGGGCCGGCAGCAGGGCTGCAGCCTGGCTCATCTTCTTGGCGGAGGCGGAGGAGCCGGAACCGAAGTTGGAGTGGGACAGCAGGGCCACCTTGGGCTGGACGCCGAAGCGCTTGACCTGCTCGGCGGCCATCAGGGTCATCTCGGCCACTTCCTCGGCGCTCGGGCACTCGTTCACATGGGTATCGCAGATGAACAGGGAGCGGCCCGGCAGCATGAGGTAGTTCATGGCGGCCAGGGTATTGACCCCGGCGCGCTTGCCGATGACGTTGGAGACCACTTCCAGGTGCTCGCCGAACTGGCCGTTCACGCCGCAGACCAGGCCGTCGGCGTAGCCCAGGCGGACCAGCATGGCGCCGATCAGGGTGGTGTTGCGGCGCAGGGCCAGCTTGGCGTTCTCCGGGGTGACGCCGCGGCGGGCCATGAGCTTGTGGTAGGCGGTCCAGCACTCCCGATAGCGCTCGTCGTAGTCGGGATTGACCACGTCGAAATCGACGCCCGGCTTGATGCGCAGCTTGGCCTGCTCCAGACGGCGCTCGATGACGGCAGGACGGCCCACCAGGATGGGACGAGCCATCTTTTCTTCGATGACGATCTGGGCGGCGCGCAGCACCCGCTCATCCTCGCCCTCGGCGTAGATGATGCGCTTGCCGGCGGTTTCGCGGGCGGCGGTGAAGATGGCGCGCATGCCGACGCCGGTGTGATAGACGAACTCGGACAGCTTGGCCCGGTAGGCGTCGAAATCGGTGATCGGCCGGGTGGCGACGCCGGAATCCATGGCGGCCTGGGCGACGGCGGGGGCGATCTTGACGATGAGGCGCGGGTCGAAGGGCTTGGGAATCAGGTATTCCGGGCCGAAGGAGAGATCGTGGCCGGGATAGGCCATGGCCACCTCGTCGGCTACCTCGGCCTCGGCCAGCTCGGCGATGGCGCGCACGGAGGCCATCTTCATCTCTTCGGTGATGCGGGTGGCGCCCACGTCCAGGGCACCGCGGAAGATGAATGGGAAGCAGAGGACGTTATTGACCTGGTTCACATAGTCGGAACGGCCGGTGGCGATGATGGCGTCGGAGCGCACTTCCTGGATCAGCTCCGGCATGATTTCCGGGGTCGGGTTGGCCAGGGCGAAGATCATGGGATTGGCGGCCATGGAGGCGACCATGTCCTGCTTCACCACGCCAGCGGCGGACAGGCCCAGGAAGACATCAGCGCCGACCATGGCGTCACCCAGGGTACGGGCGGAGGTGTCGCGGGCATAGCGGGCCTTGCTCTCGTCCAGGCCGCCGGGACGGCCGGCGTAGATGACGCCCTTGGAATCGCAGACGGTGATGTTCTCGCGCTTCACCCCCAGCTGGCACCACAGGTTCAGGCAGGAGATGGCGGCGGCGCCGGCGCCGGAGCAAACCACCTTGATCTCGTCGATCTTCTTGCCCACGACCTTGAGGCCGTTGAGCATGGCGGCGGCGGAAATGATGGCGGTGCCGTGCTGGTCGTCATGGAAGACGGGGATGTTCATCCGCGCCTTGAGCTTCTCTTCGATGTAGAAGCACTCGGGGGCCTTGATGTCTTCCAGGTTGACGCCGCCCAGGGTGGGCTCCATGGCGGCGATGATGTCGATGAGCTTGTCCGGGTCGTTCTCGGCCAGTTCGATGTCGAACACGTCGATGCCGGCGAACTTCTTGAACAGGCAGCCCTTGCCTTCCATCACCGGCTTGGCGGCCAGGGGGCCGATGTTGCCGAGGCCGAGGACGGCGGTGCCGTTGGTCACCACGCCCACCAGGTTGGCGCGGGAGGTCATTTCGGCGGCGGAGGCCGGGTCTTCGACGATGAGGTCGCAGGCAGCGGCCACGCCGGGGGAGTAGGCGAGCGCCAGGTCGCGCTGATTGGTCAGGCCCTTGGTCGGGCGGACGGAAATTTTGCCCGGGGTGGGCAGACGGTGGTATTCGAGCGCGGCTTCGCGCAGGTCCTTTTCCACAGAACCTCCTTAGGGTTTCAGCTATTGGGGAAAACCCGATAGGTTACCGGAAAGCCTGCAGGGGCGCCATGTGGAAATTGCGTAGCTTCGGGTCAGGCAAAACCCTCAGTTCAGACGGAAGACGACGGGAATGCTCACCCAGGCCTCCACCGCCAGGCTGCCCCGCCGGGCGGGCTCGAAACGCCAGTGGCGTACCGCCTCCTGGGCTGCTTCATCCAGGGATGCGTCGCCGGCACTGGCGGCGACCTTTACTTCCTGAGCATGGCCGGAAGGGCCGATGCGGGCCTCCAGGCGGACTTCGCCCTCGATGCCCCGGCGCCGGGCCGATACTGGATAGGGGGGCGGCGGATTGGCCAGGTAGGCGGCGGCGAAACGGGGAGGTTCCAGGGGGGCGGCGGGAGCCGGCGCCGCCGTGGGTGCGGCGGCCGGAGCGGTCGGGGGCGCTTCGGCGACAGAAGGGACGACTGAGGTCGGCGCCGGCATGACCGCGGGAACGGCCAGCACCGTCCGGCTGACCTCAGCCGGACGCGGCCGCGGGGCCTCGCCCTTCTGGGAAGCGGAGGGCGCCGGCACAAGCGGAGCGGCCACCTTCGCCGGCACCGGCGGCTGCCGCAGGCTCGCCTCCAGCATCGGCCGAGGAGGTGTTTCGCCAGGCACGAACCAGGCAGCGGCCACCAGGC
>DASRUX010000413.1:0-3642 GCA_035655235.1 Rhodocyclaceae bacterium
TGGCCTGGAGACGGAAGGGCGCCTGAAGTCCGCAGAAGTCAGCCCCATCGACCTCATCGTCCGCTGGGGCGGTGGGCGCCGGCTGAGCGGCTTTCTGCCGGTACAGTCAGTCTATGCGGACATCTATGTGGTGGACGACTACTGGACGACTACTGGCCGGATTTCCATCCCGGCCACTTCCATGGCTCCCTGGACTGGTTCTCCCGGCAGGACAGGACTCTGGGGGGCTGATCCCGGGTCAGGATGCGGCTTCGCCGACTTCCTTCAACCTGGTTTTCACCGGATTTCGTCGGGCAGCCGCCCAGCCGATGAGGGAAAGAAAGACCAACCCGCCGCCAATCAGCAGGATGCCGCCGATCTCCATGGGCTTGAATTCCTCCCCGAAGGTGAGGCGGGAGGAGAGGATGGCCACCACCGGCACGCCCAGGACGGAAAGGCTAGCCTCCCAGGCCGGCACCCGGTCGAGGATGTAGATCCACAACCACCAGCACAGGGCCGTGCTGACGGTCGCCATGGTGAACAGGATGCCGACGTAGGCCGGCGACCACTGGGTAGGCCGTTCCGGCACGGTCAGGGCGAGGATGGCCAGCGGAATGGCCCCGAGGATCATCTGCCAGGCGGTGAGGGCGAGCAGGTCCACCGGCTGGGAGGCCCGCAGTCGCTTGATCAGGATGGTGCCCACCGCCCAGCACATGGCCGCCCCGACGCCCAGTACCTTGCTCAGCGCGCTGCTGTGCATGTCCCAGGGTTCGATGATCATCAGGAGGCCGGTCAAGGTGCAGGCAGCGGCGAGCCACTGCTTGCCGCGGATGCGCTCCCCCAGGATGGGCCAGGCCATGAGGAGGGTCCAGATGGGCATGGTGTAGATGAGGACTGCCACCTTACCCGGCCCGCCCTCCACCAGGGCCCAGGTCTGCAGGATCATGAAGCCGCCGCCCTGGGCAAGGCCGATGGCCAGGGTCTGCCCCGGCGCCGCCAGCCGGAGGGAACGCCCCATCAGTTTGAGCACTGCCACCAAAGCCAGGGCGCCGCCCACGCAGCGTTCCGCCGCAAAGGCGAAGGGCGGGGCATAGGCCAGCCCCTGCTTGGCCAGCACCCAGGTGTAACCCCAGATGAGGGATAGGCAGGCGAGGGCAATGAGGGGGAGCCAGCGGCGGAAAGACGACATGGAGATTCCAGGAGTTTGCGGAGGGACGGGAAGGATAGGAAAAAGGGGGCGCCCGTCCCGACGCCCCCGCGAAGGTCAGGCCGCCAGGGCCGGATAATCCACGTAGCCCTCGGCACCGCCGCCGTAGAACTTGTCGAAGCGCAGCTCGTTCAACGGGGCATTCTCTTTCAGGCGGCGCACCAGGTCCGGGTTGCCGATGAAGGGACGGCCAAAGGCGACCAGGTCGGCCTTGCCGCTCGCCACCGCTGCCGTGGCCTCGGCGCCGGTGTAACCGTTATTGACCATCCAGGCCCCCGGGAAGCTGCGGTGCACGGCCTCGTAGTCGAAGGGCTTGGCGTCGGCCGGGACGCGGGGACCGCCGGTTTCGCCCTCGATCATGTGGATGAAGGCCAGACCCAGGGGGGCCAGCTTGTCCACCACGTAGCCGAACAGGGCCTGGGGATCGCTGTCCAGGGGCGCGGTGCCGCCGAAGGTGGTCATGGGGCTCAGGCGAACGCCGGTGCGGCCAGCGCCGATTTCCTGGCTGACCGCTGCCATCACCTCAATGAGCAGCCGGGCCCGGTTGGCGATGCTGCCGCCGTAGGGGCCGCTGCGGTCGTTGATGGTGTCCCGCAGAAACTGGTCCAGCAGGTAGGTGTTGGCGCTGTGGACCTCCACCCCGTCGAAGCCGGCTTCCATGGCGCAGCGGGCGGCGTGGCGGTAATCGGCGATCAGGCCCGGGATTTCGTCGTCCCGCAGGGCGCGGGGCTCGGACACATCCACGAAGCCGTCCCGGGTGAAGGTCTTGGCATTGGGCCGGCGGCTGGTGGAAGACACCGGCTGGGCGCCGCCTGGGAGGAGGGAAGTATGGGAGATGCGGCCGACGTGCCAGAGCTGGATCACCATCTTGCCGCCTTCGGCATGAACGGCATCGGTGACCTTGCGCCAGGCGGCCACCTGCTCGGGGCTGTGGATGCCCGGGGTGTCCAGGTAGCCCTGGGCCATGGGGCTGATCTGGCTGGCCTCGGAGACGATTAGGCCGGCGCTGGCCCGCTGGCGGTAATACTCCACGGTCAGGGGGCCGGGACAGTTGCCTTCCACGGCCCGGTTGCGGGTGAGGGGGGCCATGACGATGCGGTTGGCCAGCTCGATGTCGCCGATTTTGATGGGATCAAACAGGGATGCCACGGTGGTTCTCCTTGTTGTTGAGGATTAAGCGAAGAATAGACCGGTCGTCTAGTGTTCTGGGCTAAAAATCAGCCGCTCCGGGGCGGCTGGCTTTGGGTTACGGGTTTGGCCGGGACAGGAGCCGTTCGGTAAACCTCATGGCGTTGTCCAGGGCATTGCGATTGCGGTGCAGCTTGCCGATCAGGCTGGCGCCCAGCCACAGTTGATAGAGGACCTGGGCGGTGGGCAGGGGTTCCAGGGCGGGCAGGGAGCCGTCGCCGATGCCGGCCTCGATCAGGGCGGCGATGCGGCCGACGATCTGGTCGGTGCCTTCCCGCAGGGTGACACGCATGGCGTCGGACAGGTCGGACACCTCGGCGCTCAGCTTCACCACCAGGCATTGCTGTTCGGCGCAGCCGGCGCCCTGGGCGTCCAGCCAGTGCTGCCAGTAGCGCATCAGCCGTTCCCGGCCCGATCCCGCCTCGTCCTGGGCACCTTGGTCCAGGCTGGCCAGGCGGCGGGCGAAATACTCCTCCAACAGGGCACGGCCGTAGGCTTCCTTGGATTCGAAGTAATGGTAAAACGAACCCTTGGGCACGCCGGCGGCGGAGAGAATCTCGGCGAGTCCGACGCTGGAGAATCCCTTGCCGGCGATGATGCGCTGGCCGGTATCCAGGATGTGCTGACGGGTGTTGTCGTGACGGGCATTCATGGCGCAAGAATAATGACTATTAGACCGGTCGTCTAGTCCACCGAGGTTACGGCAGCGGCCCTTCGTATTTTCCGGAGCACCAGCCCGCCCAGGGCGAAATAAACCAGGAAGGCACCGGCCCAAAGCTTGGGCCCGTCGTTGCCCAGCACCATCAGCAGGAAGACCAGGGCGATGCCGCCGAGGAAGGCGAAACCCAGTTGGCGGATCGCACTGGCGGACCAGAATGGTGATGTGTCGGTGGCCGCTTTGCCGGGGCGGGGTGACGACTTCTTACGCGGTTTTCCTTTGCCGCGGGCCTTTCCGGTCTTGGTGCCAGCACCGGCTGTAGCCAGTTCCGCAATCGCCAGCTTTCCCGTCTCGACGAATTCGGCGAAGTCGTCGTCGGGCAACAGTTCGTCCTCATGGACGATCTTGTTGCGGACCGAGGCGACGAAACGCAGCTTCCTCACCAGCGCCGCAGGCAGCTTGGCCTCGACACTGCTCGTCCTCTCATGGAGCCCCTTGCCGGTGGCGCCCAGGGTTTCCAATAGGGTTTCAAGCTGGCGGGTGACGTCGATCGCCCCCCCGGCCTGGGCCGCTCCCTTACTCAAATTCTGCAAAACCAATCCTTCGATGA
>DASRUX010000414.1:0-7328 GCA_035655235.1 Rhodocyclaceae bacterium
CGACTGCGAAGGCCCCCGCCACCAGGTGTATCTGCGCCCCTACGCCCTGGCTTCCCGGCCGGTCACCAACCGGGAATGGCTGGATTTCATGGCCGACGGCGGCTACCGCACACCCGGCCACTGGCTCTCCGACGGCTGGGCTCGGCTCCAGGCCGAAGGCTGGGACAGCCCTCTTTACTGGGAGGAGAGGGACGGCACCTGGCGGCAGATGGGCCTCCGGGGCCTGGAGCCCCTGGACCTGGAAGCGCCGGTCTGCCAAGTGAGCTATTTCGAAGCCGACGCCTTCGCCCGCTGGGCCGGCAAGCGCCTTCCCACCGAATTCGAATGGGAGCACGCTGCAGCGGACATACCGGTGGCCGGCAACTTCGCCGACAGCGGCCGGCTGCGCCCGGTCGCCGCCGGCGGCGGCAGCGGACTTCGGCAAATCTACGGCGACGTGTGGGAATGGACCGCCAGCGCCTTCCTGCCCTACCCCGGCTTCCGCTCCGCCCCCGGGGCCGTGGGCGAATACAACGGCAAGTTCATGAGCGGCCAGTTCGTGCTGCGGGGCGGCTCCTGCGCCACCCCGGCCGGCCACCTGCGCCCCACCTACCGCAATTTCTTCTATCCCCACCAGCGCTGGCAGTTCAGCGGCCTGCGCCTGGCCGACGACCGATGACGACCCAACCCCATCTCGACAGCCGGGCGGCCTTCGCCTGGGCTGCCCTGGACGGCCTGGCCCGTCCCCAGAAGAGCATCCCCTGCACCTGGCTCTATGACCGGCGGGGTTCCGAGCTTTTCGAGCGCATCACCACCCTGGACGAGTATTACCCGACCCGCAACGAAATCGCCCTGCTCCACCGCTACACCCCGGAGGTTGCCCAGGCAGTCGGCGCAACGGCGGTGGTGATCGAGATCGGCAGCGGCTCCAGCCGCAAGACGCCTCTCCTCCTGCGGCAGCTTGAGGCGCCCCGGGCCTATGTCCCCATCGACATCGCCCCCCATTGCCTGGAAGCCTCGATCACCATGCTGAAGGCCGAATTCCCCCGGCTGCCCATGTATCCGCTGGTAGCGGACTTCAACCAGCCCCTGCGCCTGCCCCCGGAACTCCGCCCCCCCGCCTGCCGGCACCTGGCGTTCTTCCCGGGTTCGACCATCGGCAACCTGGATTCCACCGAAGCCCGGGATTTCCTCGCCCGCCTGGCCGGGAGCCTGGGGCCGGAAGCCTGGATGCTGGTCGGGGTCGACACCACCCGGGACCCGGCCGCCCTGCTGCCGGCCTACGACGACCCGGGCGGAGTCACCGCCGCCTTCAATCTCAATCTGCTCGCCCGGCTCAACCGGGAGCTGGGCGGCGACTTCGACCTCGCCGCCTTCCGCCATGAGGCCCGCTACAACCCGCTCCATGGCCGGGTCGAGATGCACCTGGTGAGCGAGCGCAGCCAACGGGTCCGCCTCCTCGGCAAGACCTTCCGCTTCGCTGCCGGCGAATCCCTCCACACCGAGAATTCCCACAAATATCCGGTCGCCGATTTCCAGGCCCTGGCCAAGAGCGCGGGCTGGCATCCTGTCCAGTGCTGGACCGACGGCGACGACCGCTTCAGCATCCATCTCCTGGGCCGCCCTTGAAAGGCTGGCAAACAAGGAACAACATCCCGCCTGTATCGAACAGGAGAAGAACCATGAACGGCACCAATCGACCTTTCCGCGCCTGGGCGGCCGACGCCCCCGGGGCCGCCCTGCACCCCTTCGACTTCGACCCCGGCCCCCTGGGCGAGGAAGAGGTGGAAATCGAGGTGGACTACTGCGGCATCTGCCACTCGGACCTCTCCATGCTGGACAACGAATGGAAGATGACGGCCTATCCTTTCGTCCCCGGCCATGAAGCGGTCGGCCGCATCGTCGCCGTCGGTCCCCGGGCCAAGGGATTGGCGGTCGGGCAGACGGTGGGGATCGGCTGGAACCGGGGCTCCTGCATGCACTGCCATCCCTGCATGGAAGGCCAGCACCACCTGTGCAACCAGGTAGAGGCCACCATCGTCGGCCGCCATGGCGGCTTTGCCGACCGGCTGCGGGCCCACTGGGCCTGGGCCATCCCCCTGCCCGCCGGCCTGGACCCGGCGGCGGCCGGACCCCTCTTTTGCGGCGGCATCACCGTCTTCAGCCCCCTGGTGCTCCACGGCGTGAAACCCACCGACCGGGTGGGCGTGGTCGGGATCGGCGGCCTGGGCCACATGGCGGTGCGCTTCCTGAACGCCTGGGGCTGCGAGGTGACCGCCTTCACCTCCTCCCCCGCCAAGCGGGACGAGGCCATCGCCCTGGGCGCCCACCGGGTGGTCTCCAGCGTGGACCGGTCGGAATTGAAGGCCATCGCTGGCACCCTGGATTTCGTCCTGGTGACCTCCAACGTCTCCCTGGACTGGAACGCCTTCATCGGCACCCTGGGCCCCAACGGGCGGCTCCATGTGGTCGGGGCGGTGCTGGACCCCATCCCCGTTCCCGTCTTCGCCCTGATGGCCAAGCAGCGCAGCCTGTCCTCGTCCCCCACCGGCTCGCCGGCCACCATGGCGACCATGGTGGATTTCTGCGCCCGCCACGGCATCCTGCCCCAGGTGGAGCATTTCCCCATGAGCCGGGTCAATGAAGCGCTCCAGCACCTGCGGGAAAACAAGGCCCGCTACCGGGTGGTCCTGGACGCGAAAAGCTGATTGCCGCGGGGGAACCAATCCCCTTTTCCATGGTCTGCGGTGGGTCGCTGTCACAAAATCACGACACGGCCCTCTCCCCTGCTGGCGTTACCATGCTGCCCAGTGGAATTCTTTGGAAAGACCCCATGAAGATCAAAGCATTACTCCTGGCCCTGGGCATCGCGATTGCCGGACCGACCCTTTCCCTCGACGGGGGACAACCCTTCACCGACCTGCATCCGGAAGCCCAGCAGGCCCGAGCCGCCCACTTCGCCGCGGCCCTGCTGGACCGCTACCACTACCGGAACCAGCAGCTGGACGACGCCCTGTCCGAAAAGATCTTCGACCTTTATCTCAAGCATCTCGACCCCGAGAAGCTCTTCTTCGTCCAGGCGGACGTGGATGCCCTCGGCCAGCAGGCCCGCACCAAGCTGGACGACGCCATCCTCGACGAAAACCTGGAACTGCCCTTCGCCATCTTCAACCTCTACGTCAAGCGCCTGACCGAGCGCTATGCCTACGCCCGCACGCTCTTGAAGCAGGGCTTCGACTTCCGCCAGGACGACAGCCTGCAATACGGCCGCAGCAAGGCCCCCTGGGCGAAATCCGAGGATGAGGTCCGCGAGCTGTGGCGACAGCGGGTCAAGAACGACTGGCTCCAGCTGAAGCTGGCTGGCAAGGACAAGGACGCCATCGTCCAGACCCTGGACAAGCGTTACGACCACTTCATCAAGCGCATGGGCCACATGAAGAGCGAGGACGCCTTCCAGGCCTTCATGAACGCCTACACCATGGCGGTGGAGCCCCACACCAATTACCTGGGCCGCAAGGCTTCCGAAAACTTCGACATTTCCATGAAGCTCTCCCTGGTGGGCATCGGCGCCGTCCTGGAAGAGAAGGACGGCTACACCGTCGTCCGGGAACTGGTGCCCGGCAGCCCCGCCTCCCTATCGAAGCAGCTCAAGGTGGGCGACCGCATCGTCGGCGTCGCCCAGGGCGAGAAGGAGGCCATGACCGATGTGATCGGCTGGCGACTGGACGACACCGTCGGCCTCATCCGGGGCAATGCCGACTCCGTGGTAGTCCTGGACATCCTGCCGTCCGCCGCCGGCCCCGACGGCAAGCAGAAGCGGGTCACCCTGATCCGCAAGAAGGTCAGCCTGGAGCAGCAGGCGGCCAAGAAATCCCTCCTTACCGTCAAGGACGGCCCGGCGGTGCGCCGCATCGGCGTGATCTCCCTGCCGGCCTTCTACGAGGACTTCGGCGCCCGCCAGAAGGGCGATCCCGACTACCGCAGCGCCGCCCGGGACGTGGAACGCCTGCTGGGCGAACTGAAGAAGGACAAGGTGGATAGCATCCTCATCGACCTGCGCAACAACGGCGGCGGCTCCCTGCGGGAGGCCATCGACCTCACCGGCCTGTTCATCGACAAGGGCCCGGTGGTACAGGAGCGGGACGCCCGCGGCAAGGTGCAGGTGGAAGCCGACACCAAGGCCGGCGCAGCCTGGGACGGCCCCCTGGGCGTGCTCATCAACCGGGGCTCCGCCTCGGCTTCCGAAATCTTCGCCGCCGCCATCCAGGACTACGGCCGGGGCGTCATCATCGGCGAGCAGAGCTTCGGCAAGGGCACCGTCCAGAGCATGCTCAACATCGACCAGGTCGCCCGCAGCAGCAAGCCGGAGTACGGCGACCTCAAGCTCACCATCGCCCAGTTCTTCCGCATCAACGGCGGCACCACCCAGCTGCGGGGCGTGACGCCGGACATCGCCTTCCCCAGCATGTCCGACGAGGAGTTCATCGGCGAATCGAGCCAGGACTATCCCCTGCCCTGGATGCAGATCCAGCCCGCTCCCTACCAGAAGATCGGCGACCTCTCGCCCCTGCTGCCCAGCCTGGTCGCCCGCCACGAGGCCCGGCTCAAGGAGGATGCCGAATTGCGCCAGCTGGTGAGCGACGTGAATGAGCTCCAGGAAAAGCGCAAGCAGCGCTCCATCTCCCTGAACGAGGAGAAGCGCAAGCAGGAGAAGGACAAGCTGGAAGCCCGGGTGGCCGCCCATAAGCAGCCCCGCCAGGACGGGGTGACCATCGTCCGGGACGCCAAGGAGAAGGAAGCCGCCGAGGAGAAGGACGCCCAGGCCGACCTGGCCGATCCTCTCGACGAATCCACGCTGGCCAAGGCCAGCAAGGACGACGAGGACATCCTCCTCATCGAGGCGGCCCGGGTACTCAGCGACGAGATCGGTTTGCTGGAGAAGAACCCGCGCTTTGCCGCCGGCGCCAAGTCGCCGAGTCCCGCCACCTCCATGCAGTAAGCCCGCGGGAAGGACAGCCGACGCGGGGGCGCGTCGAACTGCCGGGGACTTGCGCTGACAAATGTCCAACGGCGGTGCCTCCCAACGGAGGTATCGCCCTCCAGGAGACCCGGCCATGACCGACCCGCAGAAGTCCCCCCCCGCCCCGCCCACGCCGCCCCTCGACCCCGACACCGTCGCCCGCATCGACGCCTGGTGGCGGGCCTGCAACTACCTGTCGGTGGGGATGATCTACCTGCGGGACAACCCGCTCCTGCGCCATCCCCTCGCTGTCGACCACGTCAAGCACCGCCTGCTGGGGCACTGGGGCGCCAGCCCGGCCCTCTCCTTCATCTGGGTCCATCTCAACCGGCTCATCAAGCGGGACGACCTCAACGTGCTCTTCGTCGCCGGGCCGGGCCACGGCGCCCCCGGCGTCCTGGGGCCCGCCTACCTGGAAGGCACCTATTCCGAGGTCTATCCGGACAAGAGCGAGGACGAGGAAGGCCTGAAGAAATTCTTCAAGCAGTTTTCCTTCCCCGGCCACATCGGCTCCCATGTCACCCCGGAAACCCCGGGCTCCATCCACGAGGGCGGTGAGCTGGGCTACAGCCTCTCCCATGCCTACGGGGCGGTGCTCAACAACCCGGACCTTATCGTGGCCTGCGTGGTAGGGGACGGCGAGGCGGAAACCGGGCCGCTGGCCACGGCTTGGCATTCCAACAAGTTCATCAACCCGACCCGGGACGGCGCCGTCCTGCCCATCCTCAACCTCAACGGCTACAAGATCGCCAACCCGGCCATCCTGGCCCGCATCAGCCACGAGGAGTTGGAGGCCCTGTTCCGGGGCTACGGCTACACCCCCAACTTCGTCGAGGGTTCCGACCCCGCCGAAATGCACCAGAAGATGGCCGCCACCCTGGACAAGGCCATTTCCCAGATCCGCGCCCTCCAGGACCACGCCCGCAGCACCGGCCGGGCCGAGCGGCCCCGTTGGCCGATGATCGTACTCAGGAGCCCCAAGGGCTGGACCGGCCCCAAGGATATCGACGGCCACAAGGCGGAGGGCTCCTGGCGCTCCCATCAGGTGCCTTTCTCGGACGTGCGGGAGAACCCCGCCCACCTGAAGCTCCTGGAAGACTGGCTGAAGAGCTACAAGCCCGAGGAACTGTTCGACGCCGGCGGCCGCCTCATCCCAGAACTGCGGGAACTGGCCCCCACCGGTGCCCGGCGCATGAGCGCCAATCCCAGTGCCAACGGCGGCCTCTTACGGAAGGAGCTGAAGCTGCCGGACTTCCGGCGCTACGCCGTCAAGGTGGAGCAGGCCGCCGGCAAGGTGCTCCACGAGAACACCCGGCCTCTGGGCGAATTCCTGCGGGACGTGATGCGCCAGAACCCTGACAACTTCCGGGTCTTCGGCCCGGACGAGACGGCTTCCAACCGGCTCCAGGCGGTCTACGAGGCCAGTAAGAAGACCTGGATGGCCGACACCCTGCCCGAGGATGCCGACGGCGGCGAACTGGCCAAGGACGGCCAGGTGATGGAAATCCTGTCGGAGCACACCTTGATCGGCTGGCTGGAGGGCTTCCTGCTGACCGGCCGGCACGGCTTCTTTCACACCTACGAAGCCTTCGCCCACGTCATCGATTCCATGTTCAACCAGCACGCCAAGTGGCTGGACATCTCCAAGAACCACGTCCTGTGGCGGGCGCCGGTGGCCTCCGAGAACATCCTGCTGTCCTCCACCGTCTGGCGCCAGGACCACAACGGCTTCTCCCACCAGGACCCGGGCTTCATCGACCTGGTGACCAACAAGAGCCCCAGCGTCACCCGGGTCTATCTGCCGCCGGATGCCAATACCCTGCTGGTGGTGGCCGACCACTGCCTGCGCTCGGTGGATTGCATCAACGTCATCGTCTCGGACAAGCAGAAGCACCTCCAGTACATGACCATCGACGAGGCCATCGTCCATTGCGCCAAGGGCATCGGCATCTGGGGCTGGGCCAGCAACGACCAGGGGGCCGAGCCCGACGTGGTGATGGCCGCCTGCGGCGACGTGGCCACCCAGGAGGCCCTGGCCGCCACCGCCATCCTGCGGGAGCAGTTGCCCGACCTGAAGGTGCGCTTCGTGAACGTGGTGGATCTCTACCGCATGCAGCCCATCGCCGAACATCCCCACGGCTCGACGGAGGGGGAATTCGACAGCTTGTTCACCACCGACCGGCCGGTGATCTTCAATTTCCACGGCTACCCCTGGCTGATCCACAAGCTGGCTTACCGCTTCAGGAACCACAACAATATCCATGTCCGGGGCTACAAGGAGCGGGGCAATATCAACACTCCCCTGGAGTTGGCCATCCTCAACCAGACC
>DASRUX010000415.1:0-2044 GCA_035655235.1 Rhodocyclaceae bacterium
GATGCCCGTGGACAGACGTTCCGGCCGGTAGCCCGCGCCAGCCGCCCCAAGGGCGAAATGGAGCGGCAGAAGATGGTCTTCGGTGGGATGGGCCCGGGCGGCGGCCGCCGCCAGTTGCCGATAATTCAGCAGGGAATCGGCGTCCCCGGCGGCGACGCGCTCCCACAGCCAATCCGCAAAGGACGCCACATAGCCCGGGGTGCCGGTGCCCTGCATGAGGGCCATCTGGAAGTCCCGCAGGTTGTGGGTGGCATTGCCGGAGGCCACCAGGAGGATGCCTTCCTTGGGCAAGTCGGCCAGGGCCTCGCCCAGGCGGAAATGATGGTCCGGCCCCTGGCCGCCCTGGATGGACAAGGGAACGACGGGGATACCGCCCTTCGGGAACATTGTCCGCAGGGGAATCCAGGCGCCGTGGTCCAGGCCCCGCTCGTCGTCCAGGCGGGGCTGGAAGCCGTGCTCGTCCAGCCGGCGGAAGACCTCCTCGGCCACCGCCCGGTCGCTCTCGGCGGGGTAGCGGATGCTGTAGAGGGGTTCCGGGAAGCCCCAATAGTCGTGGATGGTTTCCAGCCGGGGAGCGCAACCCACGGTAGGGTTGGCGGTTTCCCAATGGGGGCTGACCACGACAATGGCCCGGGGCCGGGGCAGGCTGTCGGCGGCGGCGGCCAGGGCAGCGCCGGCCGCACCGGGCTGAAGGGCGAAGGTGGGGGCGCCGTGGGGCACGAACAGGACGGGCAGCGCTTGGGACATGGCATTTTTCCTTAGGGAGTCACCGTGCCATTCTGGCGGAGCAATTCGCAGCCAGATAGACAATAATGCGCAAATAATCGTTGTTCAAACAGCAACAATTGAGGACGCTATGGATCGTCTGGACAGCATGCGCATTTTCGTACGGGTGGCGGAGCTGGGGAGCTTCTCCGCCGTCGCCCGGCAAATGGACGTGGCCCGCTCGGTGGTCACCCGCCAGGTGGCAGCCCTGGAGGCCCACCTGGGGGTCAAGCTCATCGCCCGCAGCACCCGCAGCCTGACCCTCACCTCGGCGGGGGAAATCTACCTGGCCCGCTGCCGGGAAATCCTGAATCTGGTGGAAGCCGCCGAAGGAGGCTTGGCCGAGGAAGGATCGACGCCCCGGGGCAACCTGCGCCTGAGCGTGCCCTTGAGTTTCGGCCTGCGCCAGCTCATGCCGCTACTGCTGGACTTCGGCCGCACCTACCCGGAAATCAGCCTGGACGTGGATTTCTCGGACCGGCTGGTGAACCTCATCGAGGAGGGCGTGGACGTGGCGGTACGCATCACCAGCGGCCTCGCCCCCCAGGACGTGGCCCGGCGCATCGGTTCCAGCCGGCTGATGATCCTGGCTTCGACGGACTATCTCAACCGCCACGGCACGCCCCAGCACCCCTCCGACCTGGCCCGGCACGAATGCCTGGCCTACATGCCCAGCCAGAACGCCGGCTGGACCTTCATGATAGATGGCCGCCCCACCCTCTTTCCGGTGCGGGGACGGATGCGCTCCAACAACGGCGACGCCCTGCTGGATGCCGCCATCCGGGGCCTGGGGGTGGTCAGCCAGCCGTCCTTCATCGCCGCCTCGGCGGTGGAGGCGGGCTGGGTGCGGCCGGTGCTTGAGGACTTCCCCATGCCGGAACTGGGCATCTACGCGGTCTTTCCCAGCAACCGCTACATCCCCCACCGTGTCCGGCTGCTGGTGGATTACCTGGTGGAACGGATCGGCTCGAAACCCTATTGGGAAAGGGATTAAGGACGCCGAAAGCAAGGTCGCAGGATGGGTCGGCCCCAAGCCAATGTTCTATGACCAATGTGAGACTTTGTTAGTTTCCGGGTCTTGATCGTTCCTTCGGAACGGGGAAGAATTGCGCCCCCTTTACTAAAGGACCGCGAGGACCCCCATGCTTCACAACCTACGTCTTTGGGCCAAGATCATGGCCATGCTGGGGGCCATCATCGCCGGTGTCGGCGCGGTGCTAACCTTCACCAACCTGTCCAGCATGGGCAGCCTCATCCAGCAGGCCGAGCGCAACGCCCT
>DASRUX010000416.1:0-4850 GCA_035655235.1 Rhodocyclaceae bacterium
GGCGGCACCTTCGATATTTCCATCCTTAAGCTCACCAAGGGCGTCTTCGAGGTGCTGGCCACCGGCGGCGATTCGGCCCTGGGCGGCGACGACTTCGACCAGCGCATCTTCTGCTGGGGCATCGAACAGGCCGGCCTCCAGCCCCTGTCTCCCCAGGACGCCCGGCTCCTCATGACCCGCGCCCGGGAAGCCAAGGAATACCTCACCTACCATCCGGAAGCGCCCATCACCGCCAAGCTGTCCACCGGCGAGCTGATCGATGTCCGCCTCGACGTGGATACCTTCGCCAGCATCACCCAGACCCTCATCTCCAAGACCCTCCAGGCGGTGAAGAAGGCCCTGCGGGACGCCGGCCTGCGGCCTGAGGACGTGAAGGGCGTGGTCATGGTGGGCGGCGCTACCCGCATGCCCCAGGTCCAGAAGGCGGTGGGCGACTTCTTCCGCCAGGAACCCCTGACCAATCTCGATCCGGACAAGGTGGTGGCCCTGGGCGCCGCCACCCAGGCCAACCTGCTGGTGGGCAACAAGACCGGCCAGGACGACTGGCTGCTGCTGGACGTGATTCCCCTGTCCCTGGGCCTGGAGACCATGGGTGGGCTGACCGAGAAGGTCATCCCCCGCAATTCAACCATTCCTGTGGCCCGCGCCCAGGAATTCACCACCTTCAAGGACGGCCAGACGGCCATGGCCATCCATGTCGTCCAAGGCGAGCGCGAATTGGTTTCCGACTGCCGGTCCCTCGCCCGCTTCGAGCTGCGGGGCATTCCGCCCATGGTGGCTGGGGCGGCCCGCATCCGGGTGACCTTCCAGGTGGATGCCGATGGCCTCCTGTCCGTCACTGCCCGGGAGCAGACCACGGGCGTGGAAGCCAGCGTGACGGTGAAGCCTTCCTACGGCCTCTCCGACGACGAGATTGCCGGCATGCTCCAGGATTCCATGGAGCACGCCAAGGACGATGCCTTCCAGCGCGCCCTCAAGGAAGCCCAGGTGGAAGCCCAGCGCATGATCGAGGCCACCGAGGCGGCCCTGAAGGAGGATCCCCATCTCCTGTCCGCGGCGGAAATCGCCAAGATCGAGGGCGCCATCGCCAAGCTGGCCGAGGCCATGGCCGGGGAGAACCGGCGGATCATCAATATCGCCATGGACGACCTGGGCTTCGAAACCCAGGAATTCGCCCATCGCCGCATGGACCAGAGCATCAAGCGGGCCCTGGCCGGCCGCAAGGTCAATGAAATCAAGATGGAGGGAGAATCGTGACCCAAGTGATCGTCCTGCCCCACATGGAGCTGTGCCCGGACGGCGCGGTGATCGAAGCCGAGCCGGGCAAGTCCATCTGCCAGACCCTGCTGGAAAACGACATCCTGATCGAGCACGCCTGCGAGATGTCCTGCGCCTGCACCACCTGCCACGTCATCGTCCGGGAGGGCTACGACTCCCTGGAGCCGGCCGAGGAGGAGGAAGAGGACCTGCTGGACAAGGCCTGGGGCCTGGAACCCCATTCCCGCCTGTCTTGTCAGGCTGAGGTGGCGGATGCCCCGCTGGTAGTGGAAATCCCCCGCTACAGCATCAACATGGCCAAGGAAGGACACACCAAAAAATGAAATGGACCGACGTTAACGACATCGCCATCGAGTTGTCCGAAGCCCACCCTGATAAGGACCCGATGCGGATCAATTTCGTGGACCTGCGGGATTGGGTCATGGCCCTGCCCGGGTTCAACGACGATCCCAAGCACTGCGGCGAGAAAATCCTAGAAGCCATCCAGCAAGCCTGGATCGACGAGGTAGCCTAGAGCGAATCCGGGCCGCATGTAGGGTCCGCACCGTCCGGCTTTGGGATGCAGCGCCAGGCGCCGGGCGCGCCGTGCAGTCATCTGCACCAGCGACCGGCAACGCCGCGATGCGCCCAAAGCCGGATGGCCCGGAGGGTTGGGTTCCGGACGGGCGATCCCCGCGTTGCCCGGCTTGGCAATAGATGACTATTGCCGGCGCCGCGCGCCTTGGGCTCCCCCGCCCGGAACCCAATGCGGATCCCTACACGCGACCCGGATTCGCTCTAGGGTCTGTCTGACAGAACAATGGAGGTGCGGTCTGGTCGATAGGCCATGAGCCGCACCGATTTGACCGAAAAGCAGTGGCGGGCGCTGGAACCCCATTTGCCCGCTGATCCCCACCGAGGCCATGCCTTTGTCGATCATCGCACCGTCCTCAATGGGATTTTGTGGCGCCTGAAGACGGGGGCGACCTGGCGAGACATCCCGGCCCGCTACGGCCCCTGGCAGACTTGCTATGACCGCTACGTTCGCTGGTCGCGCAACGGGACCTGGCAGCGCATTCTCAAGCAGTTGCAGGCCCGGGCCGATGCCGCCGGGCAGATTGACTGGGAAGGGGCCGCGCTCGACTCGACCCATATCAAGGCCCATCGCAGTGCCGCCGGTGCCCGTAAGTCACTGGCCCAGGCCGAAAAAAGGGGGCCGTAAAGGACGAGTGGCTGGGCCACTCCCGTGGGGGCTGGACCAGCAAAATCCATTTGTGCGTCGACGGCCATGGCTGGCCGCTGTCGCTACTGGTAACGGCCGGCCAATGCAGTGATGTTACCCAGCTTGAACCGGTGCTCGACGCTATTGCCGTTCCCCGGCTCGGTCCGGGTCGTCCCAGGCAACGCCCACCCCGGCTGCGGGTGGATCGGGCCTATGGCGCCCGTAAGCCTCGCCAAGCCATGCGGCGCAGAGGTATCCAGTGCATCTGCCCAGAAAGGAAGGACGCCCAGCGTTATCGTCTAGCCAAAGGGGGCCGCGGCGGCCGCCCGACTGCATTTGACGCCCAAGCCTACAAGGGCCGCAATGTCGTCGAGCGGGGAATCAACCGCCTCAAGGACTTCCGAGCCATCGCTACCCGCTACGACAAGCGCGGCCACAATTACCTGGCCGGTGTCCTCGTCGCCACCATCATCATTTGGCTACTATGAGGTCAGTCAGACAGACCCTAGCCCGCCAGTTCGGGGAACAGCACCTCGGTGAAGCCGAAACGGGTGAAGTCCCGAATCCGCATGGGATAGAGCTTCCCCAACAGATGATCGCACTCGTGCTGCACCACCCGGGCATGGAAACCTTCCGCCGTGCGATCGATGGCCTTGCCGTACGGGTCGAAGCCCTGGTAACGGATGCGCTTCCAGCGGGGCACCACGCCCCGCAGCCCCGGCACGGAAAGACATCCCTCCCAGCCCTCCTCCTCTTCATCCGCCAAGGGAGTGATGACCGGGTTGATCAGGACGGTCATGGGCACGGGCTCCGCCTCCGGATAACGAACGCTTTTCTCGAAGCCGAAAACTACCACCTGCCGGCTGATGCCCACCTGGGGCGCTGCCAATCCGACGCCACCGGCAACGGCCATGGTGTCGAGCAGGTCGGCAATGAGACTGTGCAGTTCAGGCGTATCGAAGTCCTGCACCGATTCGGCCACCTGCAACAGCCGGGGATCGCCCATTTTCAGTATCGGTAGGGAAGCCATGGTGGAATCGCCTTTCAGCCGGTGATTTTGCCGGGCTCACCTTCTGAGCCCCTGGGCACGTTATCCTTGGACCCGAAATTATCGCCTCAATCCCCGAAAGAACCCATGCACCACCCCGCCACCATCATCTACCACGGCGAATGCCCCGACGGCTTCGGCGCCGCCTATGCCGCCTGGCGGCTCTACGGCGACCAAGCTGCCTATGTCCCCATGCACCATGGCGAGCCATGGCGGACATTGGAACTGGCGGATCGTGACGTCTTCATCCTGGACTTCTCCTTCTCGCCCGGCGAACTCCAGACCATGGCGGAAGTCGCCCGCTCCGTCTATCTCCTGGACCACCATGCCAGCGCTCGGCAACCCTGGGCCGGCGTGCTGCAGTCAGCCTCCGACGCCGGGAACCTCGCCATCCATCGCCACCCGGAACTATCCCTGACCATCGCCTTCGACCTGGACAAATCCGGCGCCCGCCTGGCCTGGGAACACTTCCACCCCACCGAACCGCTTCCCTTGGCCCTCGCCCACATCGAAGACCAGGACCTCTGGCGCTTCCGCCTGCCCGGAACCCGCCCCTTCTGCCGCTCCCTGCGCCTGCAGCCCTACGATTTCGCTGCCTGGGACCGCATCGTGCGCCAGGCCGTTTCGCCGGAATCCCCACTGCACCGGGACATGGTGCGAGAAGGGGAGGCCATCGAACGCTTTTGCGCCCTGGAGGTGGAAAGGCTGGGGAACAGCCGCCTCGTCATGCCGGTAAGCCTCAAGGGCGAGCCGGCGGATCCCCTCCAGGCGCTGCGCCATGGCCTGCCGATCATCACCGATAGTGAGGGGAGCTGGCGCGCCGTTTCCGGCCTCGCCATCAACGCCAACGGGGTCTTCACCTCGGAGCTGGGTCATTGCCTGGCCCAGCGCAGCGGCACCTTCGGGCTTATCTGGCAGTTGGGCGGCGACGGCGAGGTCCGTGTATCCCTGCGGGCCTGCGGCCAGGTAGACGTGGCCGCCATGGCCCAGAACTACGGTGGCGGCGGACACCCCAACGCAGCCGGTTTCCGCATGCCGCTACGGCGCTTCGTCGACGAAGTGTTGAACGCCTCCGCTTCCTTGCCGGCCTGATCCAACAGGCGCCCCTATCCCCATCGAACACATGGAATCGCCCTACGTCTCCACCTATCTCGGCAACCGTTTCTTCCTCACCCGCCCCCACATCGACGACGTGGCCATCGAGGACATTGCCCACGGCCTTGCCTACCAATGCCGCTTCAACGGCCAGACCAGCGCCTTCTACTCCGTCGCCCAGCATAGTGTGATGGTCATGGGCCTGGTGCCGGAATCCGAACGCCTGCC
>DASRUX010000417.1:0-15113 GCA_035655235.1 Rhodocyclaceae bacterium
CCGACAACCAGACCATGCCTATCAACGCCAAGCAGTCCATTTCCCTGCCGCGCATCGCCATCGTCGAAGACGAGCCGGACCTGCGGGACAACGTCCTGCGGTTCCTCGCCGCCAAGGGATACCCGGCCTGGGGAGCCGACAGCGCCGAATCCTTCTACCGCCAATTCGCCGCGACCGGGGCGGATATCGTGGTGCTCGACATCGGACTGCCCGGCGAGGATGGCCTGTCGGTCACCTCCCACATTGCCGGGCGGGGCATCGGCATCGTCATCCTGAGCGCCCGGGGCTCCCTGGACGATCGCCTGCAGGGTCTGGAGAAAGGTGCCGATCTGTATCTGGTGAAGCCGGTGGACCTGCGGGAACTGGTGGCGGGCATCGCTGCCCTGTGGCGCCGCATCGGCCTTGCCGCGCCAGAAGCAACCCCGACCCGCGCCCCCGCCGCCGCCCCGGCCCCGGCGGCCACACCCGCCCCCTCTTCCGCCACTCCAAATCCCCAAGCCCTGCAATGGCGGCTGGATCGGGCCAGCTGGTCCCTCATTTCCCCCGAGAAGGTGGTCGTACCCCTCACTCCCAAGGAATATGCCTTCCTGTCCCGGCTGGTGGAAAAATGCGGCGAGCCGGTGCCCAAGGCCCATATCGTCCTGGCCTTCGGCGGCGAACCCGACGAGTTCGACTTCCACCGGGTGGAGATGCTGCTGTCCCGGCTGCGCCGCAAGGGCCAGCAGATCACCGGCGGCCACTTGCCCATCAAGGCCCTACCCGGGTTCGGGCTGGTATTCACCGCTCCTTGCGTCTTTTCGTGATCCGTCGCCGGTCTGCCGACGGCGGGCAATCCCCTCGATGAGGATGTCCGTAGCCGCTGTCATCGGGCTGCTCCGGGCTTGGTCTTTGGCCGGCCTGGCGTGGCTGCTGATCGGATTCGGCGCAGTCCATGCCGGCGAGGCCGTTCCCGACCGGCTGCGCATCGGCACCGACCTCCCCCTGGCGGTGCTCGAAGACGGGGCGGAGCAACTGTCCCTGGCCCAGGTGGAATCCAGCCCTCCCGAGGCTTTCCGCCGCCTGAACGCACCCTTCTCCGGCGGTTTTTCCAACAGCACCTTCTGGCTGCGCCTCGACCTTCCCGCCGGCTTCGGGCCGGATGAGGAACGCTGGCTCGAAATCTTCCCGCCCATCATCGACGAGCTGGATGTCTTCGAGCCCGCGGGGTCCGGCTGGAAGATCCACCGCTCCGGCGATCTGCGGCCCTTCTCCGGCCGGGAAATCGCCCACCACCATTTCATTTTTCGCATCCACGGCAACGGGGAAGGCAAGCCCATCTACCTGCGGGTCCGTTCCCACAAG
Organism: Rhodocyclaceae bacterium; assembly: GCA_035655235.1. Classification (GTDB taxonomy): domain Bacteria; phylum Pseudomonadota; class Gammaproteobacteria; order Burkholderiales; family Rhodocyclaceae; genus JAGTRP01. The sequence continues at coordinate 1,342 of DASRUX010000417.1, forward strand.
GCCCTGGCGGTCAACGGCAGCCTGTGGCGGTCCGCCGCTTTCACCGAGGCGGCCATCGGCGAATCCCTGGGCGCCGGGCTCTATTTCGGAGTGTGGGCCATCGCCATGCTCACCTTCATCGGCTACGCCATCGTCTTCGGCTACCGGTCCCACTACGTCCTGGTCATCGCCAACGGCCTCACCACTCTGGTGGTGGCCTCCCTGCACGGCTACCACGCCCAGTTCCTGTTCCCCGACCACCCCGCGGTGGCCAGCAATGCGGTACCGATCCTGGTATCCCTGGGCATGGCCGTCCAGGTCTGGCTGACCCGGACCATCCTCGATACCGCCGGCATGACGCCCCGGCTCGACCGGGGGCTGTTCATCCTGAGTCTGGTCCTGGCCGGCTCGGCGGCCCTCCAGTTCACCGACCTGTGGCCCAGGGTGTCCCCGTGGATATCCCTCACCTCCCCATTCTGTGCCGTGGTGGGCTTGCATCTGTCCATCCGGCATGGCCGGGAGAGGCGCCCCGGGGCCAAGGTGCTTCTGGTGGCCTTCATCGTCCATGCCCTGGTGGCGGTCCCCTCGACCCTGACCGTCGTGGGTCTGCTGCCCCCCTTCCCGATCCTGCTCTCGGGCTGGCAACTGGAGCTGCCCTTCCACCTCCTTCTCATCCACGCCGCCCTGGTGCGGCGCATCTGGGCCCGCAAGGAGGCGTTGCGCCGCGACCTCCAGGCTGCCCTGGACGCTTCCCGGGGGGCAGAAAAGGAGCTCGAACGGCGGGTCGTCGAGCGCACCCGGGAGCTGGATGAGGCCAAGCAGGATGTGGAGCGCGCCCTGGCCAGCGAACGGCGGGCCTTGCTGGAGCAGCGCCAGTTCATGTCCATGGTCTCCCACGAGTTCCGCACGCCCTTGGCCGTCATCGACAGCGTCGCCACCAATCTGGCCGAGATTCCGCTGGAGGGCGAGGCGGACCTGACCCTGCGCAGCAATCAGATCCACCGCGCCGTGAAGCGCCTGGCCCGGCTGGTGGAGAACTGCCTGGCCGACGAGAGGGTGGACGGGCAGGCCTTGGCCCTGCAGCTCCAGGCGGTTTCCCCCGAGACCCTGGCCCGGGAGGCGGCGGATATCGTGCAATGGTCGCCCAATCACCGCCTGCGGCTGGAGTTCGAGAACCTGCCGGCCATGATCCTCTGCGACCCGCCCCTGGTGCGGATGGCCCTGTCGAACCTGATCGACAATGCGGTGAAGTACTCCCCCGGCGGCGAGGTAGCCGTCCGCGCCTGGGGAGAGCCGGGCCGCGTGTATTTTTCGGTCACCGACCAGGGACACGGGATTCCCGCCGACAAACGGGAGATCATCTTCGAGCGTTTCGTCCGGGGCGACAACGTCCGGGACAAGCACGGGGTCGGCCTGGGCCTCAACGTGGTCAGGAAGATCGCCGAGCTCCACTCGGGAAGCATTGACATTGCCGATACCGGCGAGGCGGGGACGACCTTCGTCCTGAGCCTGGCCAGCCCGGTCCCCGTGGCCTCCCGGACCGATCCTCCCAGCACGCTGAACCCTGTCCCGGCGGCGCTGCCGTGAGGCCCTGTGAGCCCCGGTGCAGACAGCCCGGGGTTCCCTCCCCTAAAATGCCGGCTGGCTGCCGGATTTTTCGCCCGGACTCCGCCTTGGCAAGAGCGCCGGGGCCAGTCTAGTGGGACGCAAGGGGAGCGTCACAGCCATCGGATGGGTTGAAATGGGGGATTCCATGCTCGCTCAGGACTATTACGATTTTCACCAGGGCCTTGCCGGCAAGGGCATCATTTTGTCCTTCACCGGCTACGTCTCCGAAGGCATCCTCTTTGCCCTGGGGGACGCCCTGCGCCAGAAGATGGCCCTGGACGAAGCCGACGCCAATATCACCAAGAAGGTGTTCTCGATCTTTGTCGAGCAGGTCCAGAACATCATCCGCTACTCGGCGGAGAAGGTGGAAGGCAATCTCGGCAAGCGTGTTGAACTGAGTTCCGGCACCATCACCGTCGGCCGGGAGGGCGAGCGGTTCTTCGTGGTGTGCGGCAACGTCATCCGCCGGGAAGACGCCACGGCGCTCAGGGAACGCCTCAGCGCCCTCGCCGCCATGAGCAAGGACGAGCTCAAGCACCACTACAAGGAAAAGCTCAAGGAACCCGCCGAGGAGCAGAGCCGGGGCGGCTCCATCGGGCTGATCGAAATCGCCCGCCGGGCCAGCGCCCCCATCCAGTTCGACTTCCAGGAAATCGACGATTCGGCAGCGTTCTTCTGCCTGAAGGCTTATATCTGACCATGGAAAAAATTGTTATCGAGGCGACCGATCGCACGCCCTATACCGCGTTCGATCCCCATGCCCGCCACCTGCTCCTCCGGGGCGAATCCTATCCCGAGGATGCCGCCGCCTTCTTCGGCCCGCTGCAGCAGGCCCTGCGCGAATTCCTGCCCCAACTGGGCGGCGACACCTTCGTGGTGGACCTGGAACTCAGCTATTTCAACAGCAGCAGCGCCAAGGCCCTGATGAACATGTTCATGCTCCTGGAACAGACCGCCGCCGCGGGGCGTTCCATCCGGATCATCTGGCACTTCCATCCGGACGACGACACCATGGCCGAATTCGGCGAGGATTTCGCCGAGGACTTCAAGCACGCGGGCTTCGCCCTATGCCCAATTCAGGCCGAGTGAAAGGCAAACCCACGGCACGGAAGCGCTCCGCCTCGAACAGCGAGTTTTCCCTGTTCGACGAGGAAGAGCAGGTCATCCGGGAAGCCGAGGAGATGATCGCCAAGCTGGGCCAGGTCGCCGATGGCGTCCGCCAGCTGGATGCGGCCTACGACCAGGGCTACCGGGAACAGCGCCGTCTCCTCCACATCGGCGACCGCCTGCAATCCGACCTCCACCGGGCGAACCAGGCCCTGGCCGCCCAGGCGGACCGCCTGATCGCGGCCCAGTGCCAGCTGGAACATTCCCTGGAGCAGGAACGGCAGAGCCGGATGCTGCAGAGCCGCTTCCTGGCCATGGTTTCCCACGAATTCCGCAACCCCCTGGCGGTGGTGAGTACGACCATGCAGGTGCTCCAGACCCTGTCGGAGGATGAGCATCCGGAATGGGAGTCCCTCTACCAGCGGGTGCTGAACGCCGTGCAGCGCATGTCCACCCTGATCGAGGATTGCCTGGCCAGCGAGCGGGTATCCATCGAGAGCGTGGGCATCCAGAACGTCCCCTTCGCGGTCCGTGACATCCTCCTGGAGGCGGCCAGCCCCTTCCAGGACAGCCCTCGGCATCCGCTCTTCATCAACCTGGACGGCGTCGACGCCACCGTGATGGGCGATCCGGCCCTGTTCCGGGTCGCGGTTTCCAACCTCCTGGACAATGCGGTCAAGTATTCGCCCCAAGGCGGCCCCGTGGCCTTGGAGGCCCGCCTGGACGGCAGCGACAGCATCGCCATCGACGTGACCGATATCGGCATCGGCGTTCCCGACGACATGCGGGAGGCCATTTTCCAGAAGTACATCCGGGGCACCGTGCCCGAGCGGATTCCCGGGGCGGGCCTCGGCCTCTTCCTGGTGGACTGGATCGCCAAGGCGCACGGCGGCGAGGTCACGGTGGAATCGGCCCCGGGCCGCGGCAGCCGCTTCCGCCTGCGCGTTCCGCAACACCACCCCCCAGTCCAGCCGCTGGCGGCTTCTTCGGCACTCGACCAATGAACATGGCAAACGTAACGGACCCGGGCGAATTTTCCCTGTTCGCCCAGGAAGAAAAGGTCATCCGGGACGCCGGGGTCATGATCGGCACCCTGGAAGACGTATCGGGGAGCGTCCGCCGCCTGGCCCAGGCCTACCAGCGCTCCTACCGGGAACAGTGCCGCCTGGTCCGGATCAGCGACCGGCAGCAGCTGGAACTGCGCAACGCCAACAAGGAACTGGACGCCCGGGCGGCCGAACTGAAGCGCCTCAACGAAGCCCTCCAACAGGAAATCGAAGTGCGGGAACGCCTGGCGGACGAGCTGCGCCGGGTTGCCCGGGAAGACGCCCTGACCGGCCTCTTCTCCCGGCGCTACCTGTTCGAACTGGGGCAGCATGAATTCAACCGCCGCCGGCGCCATTCCCAGCCCCTCAGCTTCCTGATGATGGACCTGGACCATTTCAAGAAGATCAACGACAGCCACGGCCACAGCACCGGCGACCAGGTGCTGCGCTGCTTCGGCGCCGTCTGCCGGGACTCTTTCCGGGATGTGGACATCATCGGGCGGATCGGCGGCGAGGAATTCCTGGCCATCCTCCCCGGCACCGACGCCGAAGGCGCCTGCCTGGTGGCGGAGCGGGTCCGGAAGAAACTGCAGTCCGAGGCCATTCCCGTCCCCGGGACGACGATCCACGTCACCCTGAGCATCGGTATCACCGAGGCGATGGGCAAGGACGATACCTTCGACAAGGCCACCATGCGCGCCGACGGCGCCCTCTACGAAGCCAAGAACGCCGGCCGCAACCGTACCCGGGTGCAGCCGCCGGAATTGGCTGCCAACCTGGCCGAGGCCGCCGAATGAAGCGCTGTCTTGCCGCCCTCCTCTGTCTTGCCCTGGCCTGGGCGTCCGGAACTGCAACCGCCGCCGACGGGGCGGGGGCCCGCAGCTACGTCATCGGGGTCGAAAACACCGATTACTATCCCCTCTCCCGGCTCGACAAGGGCAAATACACCGGCTTTGCCCGGGAACTGCTGGATACCTTCGCCGAAGCCCGGGGTTACCGCTTCGAGTACCGCCCCTTCCCGGTGCCGCGGCTGTTCGCCAACTTCGTCCAGGGCGACGTGGATTTCAAGTTCCCGGACAATCCCTACTGGCAGTCGGATTTGCGGCGGGGCAAGAACATCGTCTACAGCGTCGCCGTCGCCACCTACATCGACGGCGCTATGGTGCGGCCCGAACTGGCCAATGCCGGCATCGAGCGGGTGCGGACCCTCGGGGTGGTTTCCGGCTTCACTCCCTGGGCCTGGAAGGACGCCATCGCCCGGGGCGACGTCACCCTCCGGGAGAACACCGACATCGCCGCCCTGGCCGAGCAGGTGATCGCCAAACGGGTGGATGCCGCCTACGGCAGCGTCGCCGTCATGAACTATCGTCTGGACAATGTCCTGAAGGCGCCGGGCGCCCTGGTGTTCAACCCGAAACTGCCCTATTCCAAGGACCAGTACTTCCTGTCCACCCAGAAATACCCGGAGGTGATCCGGGAATTCAACGACTGGCTGCGGAGCAACGGGGCGGCGGTTCGCGCCCTCAAGGCCAAGTACGCCGTCGAGAAGGGCGTCGTCCAGTGATGCGGCGGTACGGTTGGCAGGTGGCTCGGTGAACCTCGCCAAGATTCCCTTTTCCCGGGGCCTGACTTTCCGCCAGGCGGCGGCGACCCTGGCCGTGTTCCTGGTCCTCGGCCTCCTGGGCAGCGCCGTCGAGTTCTTCGTGCAGTGGCGGGATATCCGCAACGAAACCCTGTCCCACCTCGACCAGGTGGACAACCTGATCCTGGGCAGCGCCGCCGAGGCCGCCTACCAGCTCAATCCGGACCTCGCCGACCGGGTGGTGGAAGGCCTGCTGGGCGACGACGCCATCGAGGAGGCCATCCTGAGGGACAATTTCGGCCGTATCCTCGCCCGCCGGGCCAAGGAGCGGCCGGTGACAGGGCTGAGCGCCCGCCTGGGACCGGCCCTCTTCGGCGACCTGGCCCGGCACGCCCTGCCCCTGGACCACGCCCTGTCGGAACAGGCCCAGGAAAACGTCGGCAGCCTGGAAGTCATCCTGGCCCCGTCGGTGATGGCCAAGCGGGTCCTGGACCTGACCGCCATCAACTGGGCCGTCTTCCTGATCCGCGACATCTTCATCGCGGCCCTGGTGGTGGTCATCTTCTACCTGATGATCACCCGCCCCCTGGTGCGGCTCAGCCAGGCCATTTCCCGGGTGGAGCCGGAACGACCCGGGGAGTGGCCGGCCCCCCGCTTCCGCTGGCATGAGCAGGACGAACTGGGCCTCCTGGTGAAGACCCTGGACCGGCTTCTCCAGGCCTTCCAGCAAGGCTTGCGGCAGCGGGACAAGGCCCAGGGGGAACTGCTCCAGCTTACCCAGGAGCTGGAAAAGCGGGTGGATGAGCGGACCCACGAACTCAAGGAGACGATGGAAGCCCTGGCCGCCGAGAAGGCCGAGCTGGACCGGGCCCACGGCGAACTGGCCAAGGCCAACCGCCTGGTGCTGGAGAGCATCCGCTACGCCCGCCGCATCCAGTACGCCATGCTGCCGGACAAGGCGGCCCTGGGGGATGCCGTCCAGGACCTGCACGTCTGGTGGGAACCCCTGCATGTGGTGGGCGGCGACTATTTCTGGCTGGAGCGCTTCGGGAGCCAGAGCCTCCTGATGGTCATGGACTGCACCGGCCACGGCGTCCCCGGCGCCTTCATCACCCTGGTGGCTGCCTCGGCCCTCGACCGCATCCTCCACGAAAGCGAGGAACGGCAGCCTTCCGCCATCCTCGCCGCCCTGGACGACATGGTGCGTAGCCGCCTGCGCCAGGATCGTCCCGACGCCGCCTCCGACGATGGCCTGGACGCCGCCGTCTGCCTGTGGGACTCGGAAACGGGCCAGCTCACCTTTGCCGGCGCCGGCCTGCCCCTGCTCTATTACGCCGACGGCCAGATGCACCAGATCCCCGGCGACCGGGCCAGCCTGGGCTACGGCGCTCCCCGGCGGGAAGTGCCCTTCACCGACCATGTCGTCCCGGTGGAGCCCGGCATGGCCTTCTACCTGCTCACCGACGGCGTACGGGACCACATGGGAGGCCAGCCCCGGCGGCTGCTGGGGCGCCGGCGCCTCATGGCCCTCATGGCGGAAAACGTCCACCGGCCCATGGAAGAGCAAATCAAGCGGCTCCAACAGGCCCTGGATTCCTACCGGGACGGCGAACCCCGGCGGGACGACGCCACCCTGTTGGGCTTCCGGCCCCTTTAACCGAAATCTCCGGCCAGATTACGCCGCCGCGGCCAGGACAGTCTCCACCACCGGCTGGATTTCCCGGAGAACCTCGGCCGGCACCGGCAGGCCTTCGGCCAGGGCGACGGCAACTGCATGGCGGTGGGCGCTGCGGTGGGCGGCGATGCCGGCCGCCGTGTAACCCTGGAACACGACCCCCGGCGGGAGCACCGTACCGCCCCGGTGCCTGGCCGCCACCAGGATGAGGGGCACGTTCAACCCCTTGCCCCGGTGGGGCTTGGCAATCCACAGGGAAGAACCGACGTAGAAGCCGGCCACCCTGCCCGCATGAAAGAGGACAGTCGCCCAGGCATCCACCGCGTTGCAGACGGAATAGCCGGCGTGACGGCCCTCGCCCACATAGGCGGGCGGCTGCCATTTCACGGCGGCGAGTTCGGGGAGGATCTGCCGGGCATCGCTGTCGGATACCTTCATCATGTCGGAGGGATTATGGATGCCGGGGCCGGCGAAGGATTCGAAGGTTCGTTGCCAGGGGGCTTGCTTATGGTTCATGCGGCTCACTCATCGTGCTACGGAAAGGCTTTGCCTGAATTTAGTCAGGGGCTTGCGGCCTTACCAACGATATTTCCTTGCCCGGCGCATTAGCTCAGCTTAATCATCCGGGCCAAGCGCGGGCCTCAGCCCCCCTCGGCCGACAGCGCCGGGTCAGTCGTTGGAGCCGGCGAACGCTCGGCGGGCAGGGTGAAATGGAAGGTGGCCCCCTCCCCTTCCCTGGATTCCACCCAGATGCGGCCGCCGTGGCGCTCCACGATGCGGCGGCAGAGGGCGAGGCCGATCCCCGTGCCGGGGATATCCCCATAGGCGTGCAGGCGGCTGAACATGCCGAACACCCGGTCGTGGTGCTTGGGATCGATGCCCATGCCGTTGTCCGCCACCGTGAATTCCCAGCCATCCCCCGCCGGCCGGCAGGACACGAACACCTTGGGAGAAGGCGCCCGGTTGTATTTGATGCCGTTCTCGATCAGGTTCTGCAGCACCTGGCCGATCTGGGTGCGGACGCAGGGCAAGGTCGGCAACTCTCCCCGGCCGACCACGGCCCCGGTCTCCCGGACGATGACCTGCAGGGACCCGACCACTTCGTCGAAGACCCGGTTCATGTCTGCCGGCTCGACCCGGATGGCCCGGGCGTCCAGGCGGGCGTAGGCGAGCAGCCCCTGGATCAGGGTCTGCAGCCGCTTGGCGTTATTCACCACCTGGGCGGACCAGTCGTCGATTTCCCGGTCGCCGTATTGCTGCATGCGGGCCTGAGCCAGTTGGGCGAAGCCGACGATGGAACGCAGCGGCGTCTGCAGGTCGTGGGCCATGGCATGGGCGAAGTGCTGCAACTCGATGTTGGCCTGGAGCAGGACTTCGTTGGCATGTTCCAGTTGCTGGGTCCGTTCGCTGACCCGCTGCTCCAGCTCGGCATTGATCCATTCCAGGCGGCGCTGCCGCTCCCGGGCCTCCGCCTCGGCCTCGGCGGCGGTCACATCCTCCAGGAGCCAGAACCAGCCGGCGGAACACTCCCGGTCGATGGGGGCGACGGTCACCCGCAGGGCGCCGGGGGAACGGCCATGGAAGCGCCAGACCTGCCCGGACAGGGAGATGTCCCCGTGGCCGGCGATGAACGGCTCCACCTGGGCACGCATGAGCTCGGGATCGTCGGCCTGGCGGGCGAACTCTCCGAGCTTGGCAGCCAGGAGACTGGCCTCCACCGGGCCATGGGGCAGCCCCAGCAGCGCCGAGGCCATGGCGTTGATGTAACCGGGGCGATTGCCGGCGGGGACGACGATCACCCCCTGGGGCAAGGCGTCCGCCATGCCGCTCAGTCGCCGGGCTGCGGAGCGCTCGTTTTCCCCGTCGGCATCGGCAAAATCGAGCTGGGGGCGGAAGGAGTCCAGGGCAAAGGCCATGATCGCTTCCGCGCAAGCGGGGGGCGGCTCATCGGCGGCGCGCCACACGGCGAGAATACCGCCCCGCTGTCCAACACTCCCAGCCAGGGTGATGCATGAGACGCTGTCGATGCCGCCGCGCATCCGCAGGGGAACCAGGGCGTAGGCCTCCTTTCCCCGCAGCAGCCGGACGCCCTCCGGGCATGCCGGGGGAAGGAAGCCGCCGGCAATGGCGCCGGCCGGCGCGACCCCCAAGGGCATGGCGAGGTCGGCTTCCTCCCGGCGCCAATACAGCACCCCATGGGCGTCCAGCAGTTGGCGCAGCCCCTGGGCCTGGCCGTTGAAGTCAATCTCGGGCATGGTTCCCCAGGAATTCCAGCAAGGCGGCGCCGACCTGGGCCGGGTCGCTGATGTGGGGGAAATGCCCCTCCGCAGCCAGGACCCGAAAATCGACGGCCTCGGTCGTCTCGGCCAACCAGCGGGCGGCCGGGAGGGGAACGGCAGGATCGTGGCCGGTCTGGAGCACCTGGGTCGGCAGGTCGACCCGCTCGGCATCGGCGCGATGATCGGAGCGCAGGATCATTTCGAGGACGGCGCTGGCGATGTCCGGCCGCAAAGCCATCAGCGACCGGGAAAATCCGACGGCCAGATGGGGTCGGTCCGGGTTGGAGGCCACCAGTTGGGCAAAGCCGTTGGCCCATGCGGCGTAGTCGCTCTTCATGGAGGCAATGAGATTGTCGATCTGGCCGTGGGAAAAGCCGCCCACGTAGCCCGTGGCCGGATCGTCCACATAGCGGGCCGACGAGCCGATCAGCGACAAGCCGCTGAACAGCCCCGGCTGGCCGTTGGCGGCCAGGATGCCGATCATGCCGCCGGCCGAATGGCCGACGTAATGGGCCCCTTCGAGGCCCAACTCGCCCATCAGGGCGATCAGATCCTCAGCGAAACCGAACAGGCTGCTGTGGCGCTCCGCGCGGTAGAGGCCGAGGGTCTGCCCGGTGGTCCCGGCGGAATCGTAGGTCACCGCCCGATAGCCGGCGGCCACCAGGGATGCGACCACCGGAGCCCACGACGACTGGTCGGTGCCGAAACCGTGGCCCAAGACGACGACCTTCCGTCCCGCGCCATGGATGCGGACCCTGAACAGCTCGGACAAGATGGCTTGCATGCATTCCCTTCCCAGCGGCCGGCGGACAGGCTACAGGATGCGCATCCGCCGGAATGAGCAGATTAGACTGGCGTTCCGGGCCGCGGTGCCGCCCATCGGGTGCGATCCGGCAGGCAGGGATTTCGGCGCGGCACGGCTACCGGCGGCGATCGGCTATCATCACGCCACCATGTCATACCGATACAAACTCCTTGCCATCCCGCTCCTGGCGCTGCTTGGCGGATGCAGCGTCCTCCAGGGCGGAAAGCTGTACGCCCCCGAATCCTTCGGCCTCATCCCGGTAGCCCCCAATCTCTATGTCGAGCCGGGTACCGACGAAGCGACGCAGACCCGGCTGATCGCCGAGATGGCGACGGCCGAGCGGGTCATCCGCGCCGCCTATGGGGATGCCAAGGCCCATCCCGTCGTCCATGCCTGCATCACCGAAACGTGCCTTGAATCCTTCGGCGGCAAAGGCACCCTCGCCAAGGTCTATGGGAACCGTATCCTGCTCTCCCCCCGGGGGCTCAGATGGCAACTGATCGTCCACGAATGGTCCCACGCCGAACTCAGTAAGCGTCTGAGCCTGTCCGCCTGGAAGCGCATGCCCCAATGGTTCGATGAGGGCGTGGCGGTGGCCTTGAGCGATGCCCCGGAACACTCCGAAGCCCATTGGCAGTACCTGGTAGCCAACAATGTGTCTCGCCCCACCCGGGAAGAACTGCTTTCCTTCAAGACCCTGAGCCAGTGGAACGATGCGGTCCACCGCTTTGGCGACGGCAGGAATGCCGAGCGGCGAGCCCGCGGGGAGCCGGAAATCCACAGCCTGTATGCGGCTGCTGGACACGAGCTGCGGCCCTGGCTCGCCTCCGGCGGCCTGCTGGCCTTGATCGACAGGCTCAATGCCGGCGAAGAATTCGACGGCGTGTATCGATCGCTTGCGAAGCCCTGAGATCGGCGCCCGGACGCCGATTCTTCCCAAACACCGCCGCAGCGCCGATACCACTGGCATCGATATTGCTGTGGCATGGCTTCGATTTGGGAGGACTTCATGAATATCCAGCTAAATACTTCGGCCGCCGCGATAAACCTTCGTCTCCCCGCGGCGCAACGGCAAACGCTTCCACGTCCGGCGGCAAGGTCTGCCGATTCGGTAACCATCTCCCAGGCTGCCCGCGACCTCCTGTCGGCCGAATCAGCAACGCCCAGCAAAGCCGCCGTGCCCAACCCGTTCTCCCGGGCCGCACATTCGGACCCGAAGCTGGCGGAAAAGATGGCCTACGACTATTCCCATGGCCCCATGGCGGCATGGCTGGACTTTTCAGACCATATCAACGGCACCGGCCCGATCCGCTATGCGGCAAGCGGGGAGCCGGTCATGGAGGAAAGCGAAAGCTATTTCAACAGCGTGTCCTCGGCGGAACTGCAGAAGCGAAGCGAACTGTACGATGCCGAGAAGGCCAAGGGGACGCCCGCCGCCGATATCCTGGACAAGATATTCGGGTATGTCGACACGCTGCCGAAGAGGTACAGGGAGATGATCAATTGGTCTGGGGGCGGGGTGGGCTGACGCCGTGTGTGAGCCTGCTTATTGAAGGCTGGCTTGTTGGCAGGATATAGATTCCCTCGGATTGGCTGACCAGCAGCGGGATCACTTTGGATGAAGCTTACAGGCGGCCATCGGCCACGACCTGTCCTTGAGAATTTGTCCCGATAGCGGACATCCTTGCCGCCTTCCTGACGTCCGTATTATTGGAATTGTTATACGGACACAGCTGAGGCTACTTCGTTGCCCCATACGCCATTCCGTAATCATAATAGCTGTATGGATATGAATTCATATACGGACCCAGCAGGTCCGTTTAATAACTGTTAGACATCATCATGAGGCAGCCGCCACTTTCCCGAGAGGCATTAGCCAAGATTCGTTGCTATGACGACTTCTTCAATTACTGCCGCACCATCTGCCGCATAGAGGAATCAGACCTTTTTGCCTTTCTTTTTCCCATAGCAATTTCCGAAAGAGGTGATGGTGCAAATGTTATGGCAGGGTTTGCCCTCATGGAGCTTGAGCCAAGGTGTCCGTTGTCGTGCTCAGAGGCCATTGAGGCAATCTCTAGTTCACGCTGGGATGTCAGCACGAAGGGAGTGCCGTTTTACCTAATCTCTCAGTTTGGCAAATGGCAGTTGGCACACGAAATCAGTGCCTTTCTAGAGCGGCCCTATGTCGTGCCAACCCAGAAGAAATATGTCGAGTCCATCTGGTATTGGGCCTCTGGCCCGTCGGCGAAGTTGGCCGGAGATCTGACCTATTGGGAATGGCAAGAGGTCATTGAGCGTCCTAATGTCTAACAATCCAGTCAACCGGACCGCCGAACACCCGCCTTTAGGTTGCCTCTGGCCGCCTCGCGCGGCGTCCGCTTACTTTCATCGCTGGGCATAGGAGTAACAATGCATCCGCGTCACCTTGCACTTGCGACTTTGGTAGTTGCCATTTGGGGACTCAACTTTGTTGTCATCAAGATGTCTTCTTCACAATCATCCTTGCGATTGCCTTTCTCGGTGAGAGGCCATCCATCTGGCAAATCATCGGAGCCATTACTTCGTTTGCCGGACTTGGATTGGTTGCGACAAACCTAGGCGGTGAAATCTCGGCGCTTGGCTTGCTGTTAATCATTGCTGCTGCGGCTTCATGGGGAGTTGGTAACCTGTTTTCCAAGAAGCTCGGCAAGGTCGATAGGGTGGCGCTCGTCGTTTGGGGAAGCCTGGTAGCGTGGCCACCGCTTTTGCTCCTGTCGTTTTTTCTAGAGCCAAACACCTGGAGTTTTGAGGCCATTTCGCATCTCTCATGGATTACAATCGGTGCGGTTGGCTATATTGTCTATCCGGTAACACTGTTGGGTTTTGCAACGTGGGGTTGGCTATTGAGCCACTATCCTGCTGCGACAGTGGCACCGTTTACGCTGCTGGTGCCGGTTTTTGGGTTTGCAAGTTCAGCACTCGTCCTGGGTGAGCCGCTGTACCCTTGGAAAATCTTGGCAGCAATTTTAATTATCGCTGGCCTCTTTATTAACCTGATGGGCGCTCGCATTGCCTTGCGCTTTCGCCCAGCATGACCGCCATGTCCAGCCCATCATTCCACCGGAAAAGTCTAACAACGCGGTCAGCCGGTGAATTCAAACGTTATGCACAAGGTGGGGAAGCCTGTGAAATTTCGTCAGTTTGGCTCCGATAACGGCCGCATAGTGGTCTATTTTCATGGAGCGCCTGGAGCGCCGAAAGAATGCAGGATTTTCGATTTGGAAGGAAAAAAACACGGCCTAATGTTTATATGTTTTTACCGGTTCTCTGTTGATCCCTCGATAAATTGTGAAGCGTATTACAAGCTTTTGGCCGAGAAAATTTTAGAGAAATCTGCAGGAAAACCGGTCGATATCATAGGATTTTCAATCGGTGCCTTTATCGCACTACAGACATGTCGTTACATGGTGAATGAAGTCAGAAGCTTGCACTTGGTTTCTGCTGCAGCACCATTGGAAGCTGGTAATTATCTTGAAGCCATGGCTGGTAGGCAGGTTTTTAAGTTGGCAAAAGCGGCACCTGCCTTATTTATTTTATTGTCTTACTGGCAAGGATTGCTTGCCTGGCTTTCCCCAAATGCCTTATTTCGCTTGTTGTTTGCCAGCGCCGCGGGCGAAGATAAGGCATTGGCCGCCAACCGTGAATTTCGCGC
>DASRUX010000418.1:0-2629 GCA_035655235.1 Rhodocyclaceae bacterium
CGACAGCGAAAAGGTCCGCCGTATCCTCGAAAAACTCACGGCGGCGGGATTCTCCATCGCCATTGACGATTTCGGCACCGGCTATTCTTCCCTCGGCTATCTCCACCGCTTCCCCATCCAGACCCTGAAGATCGACCGCTCCTTCGTCAGCGGCATCACCAGCGACCGGAACAGCGCCGAGCTGGTGAAAGCCATCCTGTCCATGGCCCATGCCCTGAAACTGTCGGTGGTGGCAGAGGGTATCGAGCGCGGCAGCGAAGAGGCCTTCCTGCGGGCTCACGGCAGCCACTTCGGCCAGGGGTATTTCTACGGGAAGCCGGTAGCGGCGGGGGAGTTCGAATCCCTGCTGTCCCGGCCGGACCTTCCGCTCGACTGAACCGGTCAGCTTTCCCGGCTTTCGCTGCGCCGCCGGCCCGGGGCCGGGACCTGCCGCAGGGTTTCGGCGGTGAGGTGAAGGTTGTCCCAGTCCGGTTCGGGGAGTTCGGAAAAGACCTGCCGCAGCCGCTCCCCCCATAGCCGCCGAATCTGGTTGAAATAGGCGCTGTCCTCGGTGATGACGTAGTGGTGTCCCACCCGAAGGGCATCCCGCTCGTAGATGAGGAGGTCCAGGGGCAGCCCGACCGACAGGTTGGAGCGGATGCTGGAGTCCATGGAGATGAGGGCGCACTTGGCGGCCTCGTCCAGGGAGGTGCTGCTGTTGATGACCCGGTCGACGATAGGTTTGCCGTACTTGGACTCGCCGATCTGGAAATAGGGAGTCTCCCGGGTGGCCTCGATGAAGTTGCCGGCGGCGTAGATATTGAAGAGCCGGGGCTCCTCTCCCTTGATCTGCCCGCCCAGGATGAAGGAGGCGGAGAAATCGACGCCGAAATTCTTGAGGGCGTTGGCGTCCCGGTCATGGACCTCCCGCAGGCAATCCCCGACGTGCTTGGCTGCCTCGAACATGTTGGGCACCTTGTTGAGATTGGCGCCCCGGGAGGATTCCAGGCGTTCCCGCAGGGTATTGACCACCGACTGGCTGATGGACAGGTTGCCGGCCGTCATCAGGGTCAGCACCCGCTCCCCACGGCGCTCGAAGAAATGCATCTTGCGGAAGGTGTTGATGTGGTCGACGCCGGCGTTGGTCCGGGAATCGGAAAGGAAGACCAGGCCCGCGTCCAGGCGCATTCCGACGCAATAAGTCACAGCATCTCCTGACGGCCAAACTGTGGCTTAGAGCCTACCCGCCGGATTTGGTGCAAAAGGCACAAAAGAAAAACCCGACGGATTGCTCCGCCGGGTTTCGATACTGCCGAGGGCGACTGCTTAGATGCGCTCGTAGATGGTGGTGATGCCCTGGCCGCCGCCGATACACATGGTGGCCATGCCGTAGCGGGCGCCGGAGCGCTGCATTTCGTGCAGCAGCTTGGTGACGATGACCGCACCGGTGGCGCCGACCGGGTGACCCAGGGCGATGGCGCCGCCGTTCACGTTGGTCTTGGCCGGGTTCAGGTCGAGGCCGCGAGCCACGGCGATGGACTGGGCAGCGAAGGCTTCGTTGGATTCGATCACGTCGATCTGGTCCAGGGTCAGGCCGGCCTTCTGGAGGGCCAGCTTGGAGGACGGGATCGGGCCTTCGCCCATCAGCTCGTTGGGCACGCCGGCGATGGCGTAGGACACCAGGCGGGCGATGGGCTTGTGGCCGGCAGCGGCAGCCTTGGCGGCATCGGCCAGCACCAGGAAGGCGGCGGCATCATTGATGCCGGAAGCGTTGCCGGCGGTGACGGTGCCGTCCTTCTTGAAGGCCGGCTTCATCTTGGCCAGGGATTCCAGGGTGGTGCCCGGCTTCAGGTGCTCGTCGGTGTCGAACACGACGGGGCCCTTGCGGGTCTCGAAGGTGATCGGGACGATCTGGCCCTTGAAACGGCCTTCGGCCTGGGCGGCGGCGGCGCGCTTCTGGGATTCCACTGAGAAGGCGTCCTGCTCTTCGCGGGAGATGCCCCACTTGGTGGCCAGATTCTCGGCGGTGATGCCCATATGGCCTACGCCGAAGGGGTCGGTCAGCACGGCGACCATGGCGTCGATGGCCTTGGTGTCACCCATGCGGGCGCCGGTGCGCAGAGCCGGCATCAGATAGGCGCCGCGGGACATGTTCTCGACGCCGCCAGCCAGGGCGAAGTCGGCGTCACCGCACATGATGGCCTGGGCGGAGCTGACGATGGCCTGCTGGGAAGAGCCGCACAGGCGGTTCACGGCGAAGGCCACGGAATCCATGGTCATGCCGCCCTGGATGGTGGCGACGCGGGCCACGTACGGGTAGCGGGCTTCGGTCGGGATGCAGTTGCCGACGGTAGCGAAGGTGATGGCCTTGGGATCGACGCCGGAACGGGCGATGGCTTCCTTGACCACGACGCCGCCCAGTTCGGCCGGCTCCATGTCCTTCAGGGAACCGCCGAAAGCACCGATGGCGGAACGAACTGCAGAGAGAACGACGATTTCCTTGCTCATGCGAAGAACCTCCTGTGAAAATTGTCAGCCCACCAAGGTGGCGAGCCCTAACAAGAAAAGCAACAACATCCAGAGCAGAATGGCCCGCCAGACAAGTCCAACGGCACTCTGCATGAAATCCACGTCGGCCGGCTCGCCGATG
>DASRUX010000419.1:0-7873 GCA_035655235.1 Rhodocyclaceae bacterium
TGGGGCAGGGTGAAGAAATTCATGGCGAGCCGGAGGCTCTCGGCCTTGGAGGACATCTCCTCGGCGGTAGCCGCCAGCGCCTCGGAGGCCGAGGCGTTTTGCTGGGTGATCAGGTTCATCTGCCCCATGGCGGCATTGACCTGGCCGACGGCAATGTTCTGGTCCTCGGAGGCAGCGGTGATTTCCTGGACCAAGTCGGCGGTCTTCTGGGTGGCGGGAACGATGTCGTCGATCATCCGGCCGGCGTGCTCGGCCATGCCGACGCTATTGGCGGCCAGCAGGCCGACCTCTTCCGCGGCGGCTAGGGAGCGCTCGGCGAGCTTGCGCACTTCCGCCGCCACCACGGCAAAACCCTTGCCGAGTTCGCCGGCCCGGGCCGCCTCGATGGCAGCATTCAGGGCCAGCAGGTTGGTCTGGTAGGCGATGTCGTCCACGATGCCGATCTTCTTTGCGATCTGCTTGATGGCGCCGATGGACTCGGCAACGGCCTGGCCGCCGTCGGCCGCTTTCCGGGAACCCTCGGCGGACATGGAGTCGGCCACCTTGGCATTCTCAGCGTTCTGGCGGATGGCGCCGGCCATCTGCTCGACGGAGGCGTAGGCCTCTTCGACGCTGGCCGCCTGCTCGGAGGAGGACTGGGAGAGGGACTGGGCGGTGGTCGACACCTGCCGGGTGGCGGAGCCCAGGGCCTCGGCGGTGGCATTGACCTCGCCGATGGTCTGGGCCAGCTTCGCTACGGTGTTGTTGAGGCTCCGCTTCACCAGGTCGAAGGCGCCCCGATAGTCGCGGGTGACGGTGCGGGTAAGGTCGCCCTGTTCCAGGGCCTGGGCGACGCGGATGGTGTCCTTGAAGGCCAGGTCGATGGTGTCGGAGAGCTGGTTGAGCTGTTCCGACAGGTCCTTCGCGTACCCCGCCTTTCCGTCCATCCCCATCTTGACGGTGAAATCCCCTTGGTTCGCCGCCGCCACGATGCCCTTGATCTCGCCCACGATCAGGGTGAGGTTGTCCTGCATCGCCTTCATGGCGCTCAAGAGGCTGGTCTTGTCCCCGGCCCTCAGCTCGATCCGGCTGCCCAGGTCCCCTGCGGCAATCCGGTTAGCGATCTCCGCCGCGTCCTTGGGCTCGCACCCCAGCAGCTTGAACAGGCTGCGGGTGATCAGGACGCCGAGGGCGGCAATGAGGCCGAAGGCGGCGAGGGATATCCCCCAGGACTGGGCCAGGGCGGCAGACTGGATGGCCTGCGCTTCCTTTGCCGCCTGGGAGGCCATGGTGGCGTTGTATTTGCCGTGTTCCTTCAGGGCGTTCTGCAACACGCCGCCGAGAGCGGCGAGGGCGTCCAGGGCGGTGCGCGCCGCCTTGGCGTCATGATTGCGCCAGGCATTGAAGACCGCCGGAATGCCCGCCTGATAAGCCCGCCAGGCATCGGCATCGGCGTTGTAGAGACGCCTGTCGGTGTCGTCCGCCAGGGTCTTCTCGTAGTCCCCCAGGGCATTCTCGAAGGCGCGGCTGGACTCCGCCACCTCCTGTTCCAGTTGGGAAAATTTTCCTGCATCGTCGTTGAGGAGATAGCGGTACAGGCGCACGCGCACCAGGCCGAAGTCTCTCTGGGCGTCATTGAGGGCGATGAGCCCCGGGACGCTGTTTTCGTTGGCGAAATTCGCCGAGGTGAACACCCGCTTGATCTGATGGTTGCCCAGGATAGCCAGGCCGAGAAGGCTGCAGAGCGCGAGGCTGACCAAGAGCCCTACCCGTTGCGAGACGGTCATGATTTCCCTCCGATGGATTTCATTTTTGTTATGTGCGTCATCCGGAAAAGGCGCCGCCGGCGATCCGCGACCGGTCCGGCGGGCCATCCCATGGCTTCACCCGGCCACAGCAAGGGGCGCCGCCGAAATCCGCCGGACGCTTTCCCGTTCCGTTACCCGCCTCACCAGGCCGATCACGTCGAGGATCAGCGCCACCCGGCCGGAGCCGAGCAAGGTGAAGCCGCTGACCCCCTGCAAGCCGTTGAAGACTTCGCCGAGGGGGCGGATCACCGTCTGGAACTCGCCCATCAGCCTTTCCACCACCAGGCCGGCGCGGTGGCCGGCGTATTGCACGACCACCACGTTTTCCCGCTGGATGGGATGGAGGATGAAGTGGAGCTCGGGATCGGCGGCCAGGGCCGCGGCGCCCTCTTCGGTCAGTACCGAGTTGCGGGCTCGATGGAGGAAGGGATCGGACACCACCGCCATCGCTTCTTCCGGGTCGCCGCGGTCGGACCGGGTTTCCGGGATATCGAAAAGGTCCCGCAGGCGGATGAGGGGCAGCACCTCGCCCCGCAGGTTGAGGTGGCTACGGCCTTGGGCGGCCTCGGTTTCCTGGGCCGAAAGCTCCACGCATTCCACCACTGCCTCCAGGGGCAGCACGAAAGCCGACTCGCCGACGCCGACCAGGAAGCCGTCGATGATGGCCAGGGTCAGGGGCAGGCGGACCCGCATGGTGGTACCGGCGCCCTCGCAGCTATTGACCTCGACGGTGCCGCGCAGGGCGTCGATATTGCGCCGGACCACATCCATGCCAACGCCGCGTCCTGAGAGGTTGTTCACCTTGTCGGCGGTGGAAAAGCCCGGCTCGAAAATCAGGTTGTAGATTTCGGCATCGCTGAGCGGCTGGTCGGCCTTGACCAGCTCCCGCTCGATGGCCTTGTTGAGGATTTTTTCCCGGTTCAGGCCGCCGCCGTCGTCGGACACTTCGATGACGATGCTGCCGGAATCATGATAGGCGTTGAGCCCGATGGTGCCATGGGCCGGCTTGCCCCGGGCGACGCGGGTTTCGGCGCATTCGATGCCGTGGTCCATGGAGTTGCGCACCAAGTGGGTGAGGGGATCGCCGATCTTCTCCACCACGGTCTTGTCCAGCTCGGTTTCGGCACCGGTGATTTCCAGGCGGATGTCCTTGCCCAACTCGGCGCTCACGTCCCGCACCACCCGCTGGAACTTGTTGAAGGTGGCGCCGATCTGGACCATGCGCAGACCCAGGGCGGAATCGCGGATTTCCTCCACCAGCCGGGAAAGGCGCTCCGCCGCCTCGAACAGCTCGGGAATATTGGCCCGTTGGGCGATGAGGCTGGTGGAGGCGGAGGTGATGATGAGCTCGCCGATCAGGTTGATGTGCTCGTCCAGTTTTTCCGCCTTGACCCGGATGAGGCTGCCTTCGGCGCTCTTCTGCTCCTTCACCTGCTTCTGCTTGTCCAGGGCGGCTTCGACCACCTGGGGCTGCACCAGTTTCTGCTCGGTCAGGACCTGGCCGATGGGCCGGGCCGCGACCCCCGTGGCCCGGGCTTCGGCTGCCTGCTGTTCCAGGGCGTCTTCCAGCTCGCCCCGGGTCAGGGTGCCGCAGCGCACCAGGATTTCGCCCAGGGGCATCTCTTCGGCGGGCAGGGTTTCGATCAGGTGCAGGTAGTCGGCGATCCTGCTGTGGGGCGGCAGGATGTGGATGGTCGCGTCGTTGCGCACGAACTCGAAGGCCCCTTCGATGGTGGCCTTGTCCGCCGTCGACTTGTAGCTGATCTCGAAGCCCACGTAGCAGGTCTCGGGGTCCAGGTCGGACAGGGCGGGAACCTTGTCCACCAGGGTGACGATATGGACGATGCGCCCGAAGGTGGTCAGGTAGCGGATGAAGGCCAGGGGGTCCAGGCCGTTCCTGAGCACATTGGCTTCGAAACGCAGGGAAATGTGCCAGTTGTCGGTATCGGCGCTGCCGGCGGCTGGGACTTCCTGCTCCACCCGGCCGGCATGCTCCACCGGGGGCGTCGGCTGGGCCGCCACCGGCGGCTGGCCCAGGTAGGCCCGCAGCTTCGCCTCCAGGGCCGCACTCGCCTCATGGGTGGCCGGGTCGGGCTCCCCGCGGGCGGCGACATGATCGATGAGGACGCCGATGTGGTCGCAGGTGGCGAGGAACAGGGCCACCAGGTCTGAGTCGATCTGCAGGTCGCGGTTGCGCACCTTGTCCAGGACGCTTTCGGCAACGTGGGTGAAAGCGACCAGGTGCTGGATGCCGAACAGCCCGGCCGAGCCCTTGATGGTGTGGGCAGCGCGGAAGATGGCGGCAATGATGTCCGGATCGTTGGGGTCCTG
Organism: Rhodocyclaceae bacterium; assembly: GCA_035655235.1. Taxonomy (GTDB): domain Bacteria; phylum Pseudomonadota; class Gammaproteobacteria; order Burkholderiales; family Rhodocyclaceae; genus JAGTRP01. The sequence goes on from DASRUX010000419.1 coordinate 4,119, forward strand.
CTCGATGCGCAGCAGGGCGTCTTCCATTTGCTCCAGCAGCTCGCGGCTTTCGGCAATGAAGGTGTGAAGCGCTTCGTCAAGGGGCGAAACCATCGCTATCCCCGCTCAGTTGGATGATTGGATGAAAACCGGATCGCCGAAATAGGCGGACAGGTCGGTGAGATCGAGGCTGTCGATCACGGCCTGGCTATGGCCCGTGAAGCGCAGGGTCTTGTGGCGGGCGACAGCCTCGCTCTTGGCGGCGACCATGAGCTGGATGCCGGCGGTGTCCATTTCGGTGACCGGGGCCAGATCGACCTCGACCTGGTCCGCCACTTCGATGGCATTCATCAGCTCGTTGCGCACGGCAGAAGCCGTGGAAATGGTGCATTCCCCCCGGAGGGTGACGTGAAGCAGGGCGATCGACTCGGCCATGGCGTTCCCCTCAGGGCATGACCAGTTTGGAGACGGCGCTGAGCATCTGGGCCGGCTGGAAGGGCTTCACCACCCAGGCCTTGGCGCCGGCTGCCTGCCCCTCCTGCTTCCTGGCTTCGCCCGCCTCGGTGGTGAGCATGATGACCGGGGTGAACTTGTAGGTCGGCAGGGTCTTGGCCGCCTTCAGGAAGGAAATGCCGTCCATGTTGGGCATGTTCACGTCGCTGATGATGAGGTGCAGCTTGCGGCCGTCCAGCTTGCCCAGGGCGTCCTTGCCGTCGCAGGCCTCGACCACGTCGTAGCCCGCCCCCTTGAGGGCGATGCCAACCACTTGCCGCAGGGACGCCGAATCGTCGACGATCATGATGGTCTTGCTCACGAAAGTGTTCTCCAGAATCAGAAAAAGGTGATTTCAGTGGTGCCGGCGGCCGACACGGGCTGGCCGCCCTGGTGCACGACCTGCTGTTCCGGCACCGTGTAACGGCGCGCCAGGTCTTCCAGCCAGACCTGGGCATCCAGGGCAGCGGGCGCGCCGCCGTCTGCCACCCGCCACTCCTGTTCGGCCAGCCAGTCCCGGAGCTTGTCCATGTCGGCGGTGACGTGGCCCAGCACCTGGCTCAGGCGGTCCTGGAACTGAAGGGAGACGAGGACATCGGCCAGTTCGCCGCCGATGGCCCGGCTTTCGTCCCGCAGGGCCGACGACGACTCGGACAATTGCCGGACCGCCCCCCCGAAATGCCCAACCACCGCCCGGATGACCTCGTGGGAGCGGGCGACCGTGTCCTCGTCTTCCCGGGCGTAGCGCTGGGAGCTCTCCAGGGTGGCCGCGATGGCGCCATTGACCATTTCCACCGTCTCGGCGATGCGCTTGCCGGTATCGCCGGAAAGGGCCGACAGCTTGCGCACTTCGTCGGCAACCACGGCAAAGCCGCGCCCCACTTCGCCGGCCCGGGCAGCCTCGATGGCCGCATTGAGGGCCAGCAAGTTGGTCTGCTTGGCGATATCCCCCACATCCTTGGCCATGGACTTCAGATGGTCGGTGAATCGGGACAGGCCGGTCATTTCCGCCAGAAGGCCCTGCTTGCTTTCCAGGGCGTGGCGCATCATGGCCATGACCCCTTCCAGGTCCCGTTCGCTCTCATGGAGGATGGCCACCAGGTCGGCGCCGCCCGAGGCTTGGGAAGCGTCCACCGCGGCCTCCACCCGTTGGGAGATGTCGCCGAAACGCCCGACCAGGGCGGTGACCGACTCTTCGGTCAGGGTGCGCATGAGGCCCACCTGGCCCGACCAGATAGGCAGGACGCCGCCGCACAGGCGATCCAGCCCCTGGGTGCTCAGGGGAGCGGCTTCACTGCTTTTGCGGGCCTTTGCCCCACACCCGCTTTCCAGGCTGCCGGCCAAGCGAAGCCAGCGGGACGAGGTCCACAGCGCCAGCCCGGCCCCCACCGCCGCGATGCCGAAGGCCAGGGCGGCCATGAGCGGCGAAGCGCCGCCGGCCGCCAGCACCACCCCGCCCGCCACGACAGCAAAGCCCAGCAGCGAGATGAGCTGCATATAGGCCAGATTGCGGACCGATTCCCCATCGGCCCTGATCGTTTCGACGGCCTGCCCTTCGGGCCAAGACCCCTGGGCTGCCACGGCGACTCCGCCTCCCATCACACCCTCCGATTCCACTTTCTTCCCGGCCGGAAGCCGGTTTATTCAGTGTGGGCAGGATGCCGCCGGGGCGAACGGCAATCCATCGGACGATGATGATTTGCCGGTAGGGCGAGTCAGGAATTCACGTAGGAAAGGCCCTACTGGCAAAACCGCAAGATGACCGTGGTGCCTTGGCCTGCGGCGGTGGCGATGTCGAATTCGCCCCCCAGGCTGAGGGCCCGTTCCGACATGCTGCGCAGGCCGAAAGCCCGGTCGTGGACCTGGCCGGGATCGAAGCCCTTGCCGTCGTCCTTGACCTTCAGGGACCACTGGTTCCCCTGCCGTTCCAGGAGGATTTCCGCCCGGGTGGCCCCGGCATGGCGGGCCACATTGGTAAGGGCTTCCTGGGCGATGCGGAATACCGTCGTAGCACGGGCATCAGCCAGGCTGGGCGCCTCGGGAGGCAGGTGCAGGACGCACCGTATCCCCGTGTTGGCCCCGAATTCCCGGGTCAGCCATTCGAGGCCCACGGTGATGCCGGCATCCAGGGCCGTGGGGCGCAGCATCATCACCGTGTTGCGCAGCCCCTGGAGGGCGCCATCCACCAGGCGCAGCATCTCCTCGGTGCGCCCTTCCATGGCAGGCAGCACGGCGCCGAACTCCAGGGGCAACATGGAGATGTTCATGCGCAAGGCCGTCAGCACCTGGCCGAGTTCCTCGTGGAGGTCGCTGGCGATGCGCCGGCGCTCGTTCTCCCGGGCATCCTCCCGGCGGGCCGCCAGCTCCCGCAACTGGGACCGGGAGTCGATGAGCTGCCGCTCGGTTTCCTTGAGGTCGGAGATATCCCGGGCGATGGCCAGGGCACTGACCACCCCTTCGCCATCGCCGAATTCCGGGACGACGCGGACATGACCGAAGGACAGCCGGCCATCGGCTTCCCGCCAGGAGAGTTCGATGGAGGCATCCCGGCCGCTCGCCACCACCTGGACGACCGTATCGTGGAGAAGCGGCCCGCCCGGCGGAATGATATCCACGGTTTCCAGGGCCGTCTGGCCAATGAGGGTTTCATCCGAGACGCAGAACCGGGAACGGTAGGAAGCATTGGCGTACAGCTTTCGGCCTTCCCGGTCGTAGCGGAGGATGATGTCCGGCGAATTGTCCGCCAGGGCCCGGTATTGTTGCTCCCGCCGGCGCAGGACCGACTCGGCCCGCTCCCGCTCCAGTTCGGCGGCTGCCCGGGTGGCGACCAGCTGCAATATGCGCAGGAGTTGCTCCTCGTCGGCGAAAGGCTTGCCGTCCAGGACGGCGATCAGGCCGATGGGTTTGCCCGCCGAGTCCCAGAGCGGGACACCGGCGTAGCTTTCCGCCCCCATTTCGACAAGCAGGATGTCGTCCGGGAACAGGGCTTGGACATTTTCCCGGTAGCTGCACATGGTCCGGCCGGCCACCTTTTCGCAAGGGGTGCCGGCCAGGGAATAGCGCATGTTCGGGACAATCTGGCCCTTGGCATACAGGGCGGCCGTCTCGGCGATATCGCTGTCTTCGGTCAGGCGGTCGATGATGACATAGTCCATGGCGAGGGTTTCGCCCAGGTAGCGGGCCAGTGCCCCCAGGAGGCTCTCGGCATCATCCACCCAGCCGCGCTGGGCCACGAAGCGCAGGGTATCCTCGATCTGCCGTCGGCCGGTCATGTCCCGGCCGAC
>DASRUX010000420.1:0-2692 GCA_035655235.1 Rhodocyclaceae bacterium
ACAGGCCCGCCGTGCCCGGTTCTCGGCAGCTTTCCGGTGCAGCGCGTAGAACTGATGACGACGCGCATACTCATCAATAGCTTCGGGGGTTGCCACCTCGATTTCGCCGGCATTTAAGAAATTTTCAAACATACTATTCAGGTCCTCGCCGAGATGGCCCGCATGCTTACTGGGAACCTGAGAGCCTGACTTGTAAGCGAGAGACGCCTCGTGATTGAACGACAACCCCCCTTGCGTCAGGTTGGCGGAGCCGGCAATGAAGCAATACGTGTTATCCGGATAGCCAAAGTAGTAAATCTTAGGGTGGAAAGTTAACTCGGAGTCTTCACCGCTGACGTAGAGCTCCACCTGGTCCGGGTAGTCGTTAACCAGTTCCTGAACCACATAGAGGAAGTTGGGGGCCGTGTGGTAGAAGTCAAACCCGACCACGAAGCGACACGTCAGCTCCCCCTTGTCCAGCTCTTCAATAAGCCGGTCCCAGAATAGGTCGAGGCCGTTTTCGTTGGCGAACGCGACGAAGCACTCGAAGCGGACCGCGTTTGCCAGAAAGCTGTTGACTTGATCGGCGTGGCAATCGCCATTTACCAAATTGGTGACGAGTTGGATTGATGCGTTTTTGGGCATGGTGAGAACTCTTGAATGTTGTGAAAACCTAGACCAAGTCTCAGTGTACTTGCTCAAAAATTAGATTGTCATTATTCCTCTTGGCCGAGAGGCTGCAGTGCTTCATAGCGTGGTCTGAGCCCGCCCTGCTTGGCTAGCCGCTCCGGCAGCAGCCCGAGCAAACTGTCCATCCCGGCCACCTACTTGTACGCGTAGAAGGCCGACGCTCACTTGTTCACCGAGAGCGAGGTTCCCTCGAAATTCATCCTTCGCCTTCGAGTTTCAGGTTTGGAAGTGGCGATGCCTATGTCTATGTCTATGTCTCAAGAGAGGCGCAGACCGGACCATCCGCTCCATAATTTCATCAGGTGGGCGACGACCGGTTATGGCCGCTTGCTGCCTAATACAGATTATCTATTCAAGTCATCATCATGCTTTGCGAGACGTAAGGAGCATTGACGATTACCCACCCGCACCTCCTCTATCGCTCCCCTCGACTATAGTCACGGTCTTTTTCCCCGAGAAAAACCCATGCGCCTCCTTCCCCTCCTAGCCGCCCTCTGCGCCTTTCCCTACACCGCCCACGCCAATCCCGCCTTCACCGGCACCGATTTCAGCGGCATCTACGACTGCAACGGCAACGACAGCCACGAAGGAGAATACACCGGCACCGTGACCCTGGAACTTGTCCGTGCCCAGAGCACCGGCCGCTACGGCGCCTATGCCTTCAAGCTGGAGGTGCCCGGCTACGGGGCCTATCCGGGCCATGCCGCGGCCCGGGGCCGGGAGATGGCCATCCATTTCGCCAATACCGACCCGGCCACCAAGGATTTTGGTACCGGCATCGCCGCCTTTTCGAAGACGAAATCCGGCCAATGGTCCTTCAGCAAGTATTACTACGAGCCGGAGTTCAAAGGGGGCAACTATGGGACCGAGGTCTGTGTCCGGCGGTAAGCTCAGTCGGTCGTCTTGACCGCCGCCACCGGCCGGCGCAGCAGGAAGGCCAGCTTGTCCAGAAGGTAGCTTTCCGCCCCCCGCGGTCGTCCCGCCAGGCGCCACAGGGCGAGCAAGGCGAGGGCATAGACCGTCGCCCCCGTGGCGATCCGGGTGGCGATGGAGGCGGGCAGGGGCCAGCCTTCCAGGGACAGCAGCGATAGCGCCCAAGCCATCGCCCCCGCCGCCAGGAGGGGGCGCCAGACTACCGCCAGCACTTCCCGGGCGCGCAGGGTGGGGACTTCCCGCTGCACCAGGAAGACGAAGGCCAGGGTATAGATGACCGAAACCGCCAGCCGCCAGCGGGCGAGTCCCAGGGGATCGGCGTCGGCCAGGAAGGTGATGGCTCCTAGGCCGAACACCAGAATCTGGACCCACACGGCGATGGCCATGATGCGGACCCGGCCCAGGGTCAGGAGCAGGTAGCTGGCCCCATGGGAAAAGGCATTCAGCCCATAGATCAGAGCCAGCACCTGGACAAAGGCGACGGCGCCCATCCAGTGTTCGCCGAGGAGCAGGGCCACGGCATCGTGGGCGATGGCGGCCAGGCCGACGGCGGCGGGGATGGCGATCATGGCCTGCACGGCCAGGGCCAGGAGGTAGGCGTATTGGAGCTCCGCCCGGCGATCCCGCACCTTGACGAAGGCCGGGAAGAGCACCCGCCCGATGGGCATCAGCAGTTCGCTGGTGGGCATGACGGATACGTCGTCCGCCAGGCTGTAGGCGCCCACCGCCGCGGCGTCGGCCCGGTGGCCCACCAGGAATTTGTCCAGGCGCATGGCGAAGTATTCGCCGCTGTTGAGGAACAGCATCCACTGGGAAAAGGACCAGAACTGGCGGAAGCGGCTGAGGGTGAAGCGGGGCCGGAAGGGGTGCATGCCATAGCTGATGGTTACCCCGCCGATGCGCCCCGCCAGGGCGCCCAGGGGCAGGGCCCAGTAGCTTTGCAGGGCGAAGGCGAAGGCCAGGGTGGCGGCGAAGCCGGTGAAGCGCCGCAGGAAGAGGAACTGGAAGTCCCTGCGGAACTGCATCTCTTTCTGGAAACTCACCACGCCGATGTTCTCGAAGCCCGAAATCAGGATGCCCAGGGCCATGA
>DASRUX010000421.1:0-2304 GCA_035655235.1 Rhodocyclaceae bacterium
CGGGGCGATCTTGATGGCGGTGTGGGCCCGGCTGGTGGTGGCGCCGCCGATGAGCAACGGCTGGTTCATGCCCTGGCGCTGCATTTCGCCGGCGACGTGGGCCATTTCTTCCAGGGACGGAGTAATGAGGCCGGAGAGGCCAACGATGTCGGCCTTGTGCTCCTTGGCCGCGGTGAGAATGTTGTCGCAGGACACCATGACGCCCAGGTCCACCACGTCGTAGCCGTTGCAGCCGAGCACCACCCCGACGATATTCTTGCCGATGTCGTGGACGTCGCCCTTGACGGTAGCCAGGACGATTTTGCCCTTGGAACGGCCGCCGGAGCGGGCCTTCTCGGCCTCGATGTAGGGCACCAGGTGGGCGACGGCCTGCTTCATGACCCGGGCGGACTTCACCACCTGGGGCAGGAACATCTTGCCGGCGCCGAAGAGGTCGCCGACGTGGTTCATGCCGTTCATCAGCGGCCCTTCGATGACGCCCAGGGGCGGCTTGCCTTCGGCCTCCAGTTTGGCCCGGACTTCCTCGGTATCGGCGACTACGAATTCGGTGATGCCCTTGACCAGGGCGTACTCCAGGCGCTTCTCGACCGGCTGTTCGCGCCAGGATAGGTCGGGGCCAGTGTCCTTGGCCTTGCCTTCCCTAACGGTCTGGGCGAATTCCACCAGGGCCTCGCCGGCGCCGGGCTTCCTATTCAGCACCACGTCCTCGACCTTTTCTCGCAGGGCCGGGTCCAGATCGTCGTAGACGCCCAGCATGCCGGCGTTGACGATACCCATGGTCATGCCCGCCTGGATGGCGTGGTAGAGGAAAACGGTGTGAATGGCTTCCCGCACCGGGTCGTTGCCCCGGAAGCTGAAGCTCACATTGGAGACGCCGCCTGAAATCTGGGCGTGGGGCAGGTTTTGGCGAATCCAGCGGGTAGCCTCGATGAAGTCGACGGCGTAGTTGTCGTGCTCCGGGATGCCGGTGGCGATGGCGAAGATGTTCGGGTCGAAGATGATGTCTTCGGCCGGGAAGCCAATGCCGACTAGCAGCTTATAGGCCCGCTCGCAGATTTCGGTCTTGCGGGCGTAGGTGTCGGCCTGGCCCTTCTCGTCGAAGGCCATGACGATGACCGCAGCGCCGTAATTGCGGGCGAGCTTGGCCTGCTCCAGGAACTTGGCCTCGCCTTCCTTCATGGAAATGGAATTGACGATGCCCTTGCCCTGGATGCACTTCAAGCCCGCTTCGATCACCTCCCACTTGGAGGAGTCGAGCATGACCGGCACCCGGGAAATGTCCGGTTCGGAGGCGATGAGCTTCAGGAACTTGTCCATGGCCGCCTTCGAATCCAGCATGGCCTCGTCCATGTTGATGTCGATGACCTGGGCGCCGTTTTCCACCTGCTGGCGGGCGACGGCCAGGGCGTCGTCGAAGCGGCCTTCCAGGATCATGCGGGCGAAGGCCCGGGAACCGGTGACGTTGGTGCGCTCGCCCACATTGACGAAAAGTGAGGACTCACCGACGTTGAAAGGCTCCAGGCCGGAGAGGCGCAATTCCTTGGGGATATCGGGGATGGCGCGGGGCTTGACGCCCTCCAGGGCCTTGGCGATGGCGCGGATGTGGTCCGGGGAGGTACCGCAGCAGCCGCCGGCGATGTTGATGATGCCCTGGGTCGCCCAGCCCTTGATCTCCTCGGCCAGCATTTCCGGGGTCTCGTCGTAGCCGCCGAAGGCGTTGGGCAGGCCGGCGTTGGGGTGGGCGGAAACGTAGCAGTCGCAGACCCGGGACAGCTCCTCCACGTACTGGCGCAGTTCCTTGGCGCCCAGGGCGCAGTTGAGGCCGAAGGAGACGGGGCGGATGTGGGACAGGGAATTCCAGAAAGCCTCGGCGGTCTGGCCGGACAGGGTGCGGCCGGAGGCGTCGGTGATGGTGCCGGAAATCATTACCGGCCAGCGGCGGCCGGCCTTCTCGAAGAAGGCCTCGATGGCGAACAGGGCGGCCTTGGCGTTCAGGGTGTCGAAGACGGTTTCCACCAGCAGCAAATCGGCGCCGCCTTCCACCAGGCCTGCGATGGCCTCGGTGTAGTCGGATACCAATTCGTCGAAGCTGACGTTGCGGTAGCCCGGGTCGTTCACGTCCGGCGAAATGGAGGCGGTGCGGCTGGTGGGGCCGACCACGCCGGCCACGAAGCGGGGCTTGGCCGGGTTCTTGGCGGTGAATTCGTCGCACAGGCGGCGGGCCAGTTGTGCGCCTTCCCGGTTCAGCTCGAAAACGATGGATTCCAGCTTGTAGTCGGCCTGGGAAACCTTGGTGGAATTGAA
>DASRUX010000422.1:0-6454 GCA_035655235.1 Rhodocyclaceae bacterium
TAGCGTCGGCATGGCCGAGCACGCCGGCCGGATGATCGACGACATCGTTCCCGCCACCCAGAAGACCGCCGACTTGGTCCAGGAAATCACCGCCGCCTCCGAGGACCAGAACACTGCCGTCGGCCAAGTCAATGCCGCCATGGGGCAGATGAACCAGATCACCCAGCAGAACGCCTCGGCCTCCGAGGAACTGGCGGCCACCGCCGAGGAGATGTCCTCCCAGGCCGAGAGCCTCCGGCTCGCCATGAATTTCTTCACCCTGCCCCAACCGTCCCGCCATCACCGGGCGATGGAGCGGATCGCCGCTTAGACACCGATTGCCTAGACAAACTTAAGGAGCTGAATCATGAACTGGTTTAGGAATTTGAAGGTAGGAATGAAGCTGATCAGCGCGTTCCTTCTGCTCTCGCTCATCACCGGCGTGGTGGGCTTCATCGGCATTTCCAATATGTCGAAAATCAATGATGAAGCCGACAAGATTTACATGAGCGAACTGCTGGGCATCTCCTACGTCAAGGAAGCCAACATCAACTTGATCTACGTCGGGCGGGCCGTGCGTTCCATGCTTCTCGCCAATTCCGTGCAGGAAAGGGATAAGCAGGCCGAGGCGATCAGGGGCTACATGGGCACCATCAAGAGCTATGTGGAGAAGTCCAAGCCCCTTTTCTACACCGAGAAGGGCAAGGAAATGTGGGCCAAGTTCGACGCCGAGTTCAGTTCCTACGAGTCCAGCATGCTGAAGCTGACGGCCATCATTTCCAGGGAAAAGCTCGGGGAGGCCAGTGAGTCCACCGCATTCATGAAGGATACCGTCGGCCCCCTGGTCAACGCCGTGGATGACCGGCTGACGGCGCTGACCAAGCTGAAGGAAGAAAACGCCAAGCAGGCGTCGGATGAAACCACCGAACTCTACCGCTCCAGCCGGGCCCTGATGATCGGCCTCATCGTCGGCAGCGTCACCCTCGGCATGCTTCTCGGCTTCCTGATCTCCCGCGCCATCACCCGCCCCCTGATCGAGTCCGTGAGCGTTGCCAACGCCATCGCCGCGGGGGATCTGTCGCGCACCATCACCGTCGATTCCAAGGACGAAACCGGCGAATTGATGGCCGCCATGAAGACCATGCAGGGCAACCTGACCAAGATCGTCAGCGAAATCCGCGAGATCGTCGCCGCCGCCAACAAGGGCGACTTCAGCAGCAAGATGAACCTGGGCGACAAGGCAGGCTATACCAAGGAGCTGTCCGAACTGCTCAATCAGCTCTCCAACACCGTCGACACCGCCTTCAAGGACACCATTTTCGTGGCCGAGGCGCTGGAGCAGGGCGACCTGACCCGCACCGTCACCCGGGAGTACCAGGGGGCTTTCGACCAGGTGAAGCAGAGCCTGAACAACACCATCGCCAAGCTGGCCCAGACCATGGGCGAAGTGAGCGCCACGACGGAGACCCTGGCCAACGCCACCCGGCAGGTGTCGGCCACCGCCCAGTCGTTGTCCCAGGCCTCCAGCGAACAAGCCGCCTCGGTGGAGGAGACAACCGCCTCGGTGGAACAGATCAGCGCCTCGATCCGGCAGAACACCGAAAACGCCCGGGTGGCGGACGGCATGTCGGCGGAAGGGTCGCAGAAGGCGGCCGACGGCGGGGAAGCGGTGACCGAGACGGTCGGCGCCATGAAGCAGATCGCCAAGAAGATCGGGATCATCGACGACATCGCCTACCAGACCAATCTGCTCGCCTTGAACGCCGCCATCGAAGCGGCCCGGGCCGGGGAACACGGCAAGGGCTTCGCCGTGGTGGCGGCGGAAGTGCGGAAGCTGGCCGAGCGCAGCCAGGTCGCCGCCCAGGAAATCGGGCAACTGGCCGGCAACTCGGTGGGCATGGCGGAACGGGCCGGACGGCTCTTGGACGAAATCGTCCCGGCCACCCGCAAGACCGCAGATCTGGTGCAGGAAATCACATCGGCCTCGGAAGAGCAGACGGCCGGGGTGGGACAGGTGAACACCGCCATGGGCCAGCTCAACCAGATCACCCAGCAGAACGCCTCCGCCGCCGAGGAACTGGCCGCCACGGCCGAGGAAATGAGCAGCCAGGCGGACAACCTGCAGCAACTGGTGGCCTTCTTCGACCTGGGCAACAGCCGCCAGGGGCCGGCGGCATCGGCGGCGCTGGCCGCCGGCAAGGCCATCGGCAAGGCCGCCGGCACGGCAGCTTCTCCCGGCCGGCAGGCGAAGCGCAACAAGGGCGCCGCTGTCGAGGCGGACCACAAAGACTTCGTGTGTTTCTAGGAGAGCGCCATGTCAGCCGTGGATAACCTGCCGGCCGTGCAGCCGGCCAATGCGCCCATTTCCGCCGTCGGCGGGCCGGTGGAGCAGCACCAGTACCTGACCTTCGCCCTGGGGGAGGAGATGTTCGGGATCGGCATCCTGTTCATCCGGGAAATCATCGAATACGGGCAGGTGACCGAAGTACCGATGACCCCGCCCTTCATCCGGGGGGTCATCAACTTGCGGGGGGCGGTGGTGCCGGTGGTGGACCTGGCGGTGCGCTTCGGGCGCCCGGCCCGGGAGGTGACCAAGCGCTCCTGCATCGTCATCGTCGAGGTCGAGACGGGAAAGGGATGGCAGGAGATGGGCATCGTCGTCGATGCCGTTTCCGAGGTGCTGGAAATTCCGGCCAGCGAAATCGAGCCGGCCCCGGAGTTCGGGGCCCGGATCCGGATCGATTTCATTTCCGGGATGGGCAAGGTGGACGGCCATTTCGTGGTCCTGCTCGATATCGATCGGGTGCTGTCCCTGGAGGAGGTGGCCTTCGTCGCCTCCCTGGGCGGGACTGCTTGATTCGTAGCCCCGAATCGCCCAGCCCTGCCGGGCTGTCACCATTCTGCGGATGGCCCGGCAACGTCTTTCTGAGAGGAGTCCGAACATGACCATTGCCAAGAAGATGGTTCTATTGATCCTTGCCGCCTTGCTCGGCATCGGATCGCTGACCGGCATTCTGCTTATCCAGATGAACCGGGTCTACGATGCGGCCAGCTATTCCACGATCAATACCGTTCCCAGCGTCCTTACCCTCGGAAAAGCCCAGGAGGATGTGGGCCTCCTCCGGTTGCTGGTCTTCCGCCACCTGCTCGCCGCCGATGGGGCGAAGAAGGCCGACATCGAAGCCAAAATGAAGGAGACCCGCGACCGCATCGAGAAGAGCTTCTTGGTCTTCGAGAAGGAAAACGTGTCCGACGAGACGGACAAGCGGATGCTGGCCGACGACCGGGCCGCCCTGGCAACTTACGTCGATGGCATGGGGCCGATTCTTGCCTTGTCCCGCGAGGGCAAGGGGGCGCAAGCCCTTGAGCTGGCGGGGAAGCAGGCTTCGATCCCTGAAGTGCTGGCGAAGACCCTCAGGGCTCATATCGAGTACAACGAAACCCTGGGCAAGAAGGGGGCGGCCGAAGCCGCCGCGGCGAAGTCGGCGGCAACGGCGAGCGCCCTGATTCTGGGTGTCTTCCTTCTGGCGTCCGTGGGCGGCATCGGCTGGTGGACCACCCGTTCCATCCTCAAGCCCCTGGGCCAGGCAGTCCGCGTCGCCGACGCCATCGCCGCCGGCGACCTGACGACCCGGATCGAGTCGACCTCCAGGGATGAAACCGGGAAACTTCTTAATGCCATGAAGGGGATGCAGGACAATCTCACACGGATCGTCGGGGAGATCGCGGGCATCGTGGCGGCGGCCAACCGGGGCGACTTCAGCGTCAAAATGGAGATGGCGGGGAAGGCCGGCTACACCAAGGAGTTGTCCGAACTCCTCAACCAGCTGTCGGGTACGGTGGACAGCGCCATCGACGACATCGGCAGCCTGGCCCAGTCCCTGGAACAGGGCGACCTGACCCGAAGCATCACCCGGGACTACCAGGGGGCCTTCGACCTGCTCAAGCAAAGCCTGAACAACACGGTGGGCAAGCTGGCCCAGACCCTGGGCGAAGTGAGCGCCACCACGGAAACCCTGGCCAACGCCACCCGGCAAGTGTCGGCCACGGCCCAATCCCTGTCCCAGGCTTCCAGCGAACAAGCCGCCTCGGTGGAGGAGACCAACGCCACGGTGGAACAGGCCGCCGCCTCAGTCCGGCAGAACACTGAAAACGCCCGGGTGGCGGACGGCATGTCGACGGAAGGCTCGCAGAAGGCGGCCGATGGCGGCCAGGCGGTGACCGAGACGGTCGGCGCCATGAAGCAGATCGCCAAGAAGATCGGGATCATCGACGACATCGCCTACCAGACCAACCTGCTGGCCCTGAACGCCGCCATCGAAGCGGCCCGGGCCGGGGAACACGGCAAGGGCTTCGCTGTGGTGGCGGCGGAAGTGAGGAAGCTGGCCGAGCGCAGCCAGGTGGCCGCCCAGGAAATCGGGCAACTGGCCGGCAACTCGGTCGGGATGGCGGAGCGGGCCGGCCGGCTTCTGGATGAAATCGTTCCGGCCACCAAGAAGACGGCGGACCTGGTGCAGGAGATCACGGCCGCTTCGGAAGAGCAGACGGCCGGGATCGGGCAACTGAACACCGCCATGGGCCAGCTCAGCCAGATCACCCAGCAGAACGCCTCCGCCGCCGAAGAACTGGCCGCCACGGCCGAGGAAATGAGCAGCCAGGCGGACAGCCTGCAACAACTGGTGGCTTTCTTCGACCTGGGCAACGACCGGCAAGGGGTGAAGGCCCTGGTGGCCCGGGCAGCGAAGGCCGCCGGTACCGGCCAGCAGGTGAAGCGCAGCAAGGTCAGCGCCGTCGAGACGGACCACAAAGACTTCGTGTGTTTCTAGGAGCTTGCCACCCTTCATCGGCATGGCGGCCATTGCCTTCACTGGTTTGGAGTCGCCGCCGCGCATGCCTCTTCTTTCCCATCCTCCACAAGGAGCCATCGCATGAAACGCAAAACTCTCGCCTTGATCGCCTGCAGCGTGCTTTCGGTACCGGCTTTCGCCGCCGATTTTGCTTCCGCCCAGGAAGCGGAAGCCATGGTGGGCAAGGCCGCCAAGGCGGTCGCCGCCAACAAGGAGGCAACCTTCAAGGAAATCACCGCCAAGGACAAGAAATGGGTCATGAAGGACCTCTACCCCGTGGTGTATGGCATGGATGGCAAGTGCCTCGCCCACGGCCAGAACGAGAAGCAGGTGGGTAAGGACTTGATCGACCTCGCCGATCCCGATGGCAAGGAATTCATCAAGGAGCGCGTCCAACTCGCCAGCAGCAAGGGCAAGTTCTGGCAGGACTACAAGTTCACCGATCCGGTGACGAAGAAGGTGCTGCCGAAGTCCGCCTACTGCGAAAAGTCCGGCGACGTGGTCATCTGCGCGGGCATCTACAAACGCTGAGTTCCGCACTCATACCGATCGGCGCGCGTCGCTGTCGCGGCGGTGCTCCAGCCTGTGAGAGAGAGTTTTCCATGAACATCCGTACCCGAACCCTCCTTTCCCCGCTCATTGCCGTCGCAGCGATGCTCGTCCTTGGTGCAGTCGCATTTCTTGGCATGCGGACGATCCAGTCCAGCCTGCACCAACTCGCCAGCGTCAATATGCGCAAGCTGACGCAGATCAACGCGGCGCATACCGATCTCCTGGCCGCCAACGGCGATGTGTTCCGTCTATTCACGTACATGTCGTCCGGCATCGTCGAAGACAAGGTCCGGCAACAGGCCGCGGTGATCGACGCGCGCATCGAAGGCACGGCCGGCACCTTTCGAACGATGGCCGAGACTGCGCTCAGCGATGAGGAAAAGCGCAGCATCGAGTCCATTCTCGAAGGCGTTGCCAAGTATCGAAAGTCGATCCGTAATGCCGTCGATATGGGAATTGACGACGTGACGGTTGGCGCCGGCATGGCGGGCGGCGCGGGAAAGGTATTCGACGGCGTTGCTGCGGAAATCGGGAAACTTGCCGAATTGCAGAAAACGGGGGCGGCAGCGGCCATGGCGTCCACGCAAGCGAGTTTGTCTCGCATTCTGACCATCGCCGTCATCGTCATCGTCCTTTCCCTGATTGTCTCGCTCGTCGTGGCATGGCGCGTCTCGCTCGGGATTACGCGGCCCCTGAATCGGGCCGTTTCGGCTGCCAACGCCATTGCGGGAGGAAACCTTTCGACGCGGATCGAAGCGACCTCGGAGGATGAGATCGGACAGTTGATGATCGCGATGGCCACGATGCAGCAGGCTCTCGTCGGCATCGTGGGCGATATCAAGGGCATCGTCAGCGCCGCCAACGAGGGCGACTTCAGCGTCAAGATCAACCTGGGCGACAAGGCCGGCTATACCAAGGAGCTGTCCGAACTGCTCAACCAGCTGTCGGGCACGGTGGATGGCGCCATCAACGACATCGGCAGCCTGGCCCAGTCCCTGGAGCAAGGGGACCTGACCCGGAGCATTACCCGGGACTACCAAGGCGCCTTCGACCTGCTCAAGCAAAGCCTGAACAAC
>DASRUX010000423.1:0-5343 GCA_035655235.1 Rhodocyclaceae bacterium
CCAGGACACCTGCAAACCGGGCGCGGCCATCAATCCTCGTAGGTGCGCATCCGGTCAAGGTCCGGGATATGGATCTTGCGGCCTTCCACCACGATCAGCCCCTGCTCGGACAACTCGTGCAGGATGCGGGAGAAGTGCTCCTGGGTGAGGTTCAGGCGGGAAGCGATGATGCCCTTGTTGGTGGGCAGGGTGACGGTGATGTTCTTGGCGGTCTCGTCGTCCGGGACCTCCCGCAGCAGGTAGCCGATGATGCGCTGCTTGCCCGAGTGCATGGAGTACGATTCCACGTCGGTGATGAGCTGGTGCAGGCGCATGGACATGCCGGCGATCATCTTGCGGCACAGGGTCGGGTCCCGTTCCAGTTCCTCGAAGATCACGTTCTTGGAAATGTGCAGGAGTAAGGAGTCCGACAGGGCCTGGGAGAAGACGATGTAGGGCTTCTCCATGAACATCAGGGCTTCGCCGAAGGTCTGGCCCTGGCTGAGGATTTCCACCACCTTCTCGCTGCCCTGGGCGGAGGTGAAGGCCAGCTTGATCTGCCCATAGACGATGAGGTGGAAGCCGTTGCAGGGATCCCCCTTGTGGAAAAGGATGTCGCCCTTGGCGGCATGGATTTCCCGGGTGCCCCGGGCGATGCGGCCGAGCTCTTCGGGGGCGAGGCCGTTGAAGAGGGGGACGTGGGAAAGCAGGGCCTCGATATTGATGGGGTGGTTTCCGGGCATGGTGTGATTTATAGGTGGCTATCGGCGCATCTTGGCACCACGGTGGTGCCTTGGCAATGGCTATTGGCGGGTGAGCTGGGCGTAGAGGAGCAGCAGGCGGCGAGGCAGTTCCTCGGGCTTCCGGATGACCGTGAAACCGGCCGGCCCGAAGATGTAGGGCAGGTAGGCAACCGCCTCCCGGTCGATGGTGACGCAGAAGGGCATGAGCCCCAGGCGCCGGGCCTCATGGACGGCCATGCGGGTGTCCTCGACGCCGTAGCGGGAGTCGTAGAGGTCCAGGTCGTTGGGCTTGCCGTCGGTGATGATGAGGAGCAGGCGCCGGCCGGCGGGCTGCTCCGCCAGGATGTTGGCCGATTGGCGGATGGCCGCCCCCATCCGGGTGTAGTAGCCGGGCTTCAGGGCCAGGATGCGGGCCCGGGCGGCGGCGTTGTACTTGCCGGAGAAATCCTTCAAGAGGTGGAAGCGGACGTTCTGGCGCTTCAAGGACGAGAAGCCGTAGATGCCGAAGCGATCGCCGGTGGCGGACATGGCCTCGGCGAAGAGGAGCAGGGAATCCCGGATCACATCCACCACCCGGTGAGTATCGGAAAACCAGGAATCGGTGGACATGGAGAGATCGGCCAGCAGCAGGCAGGCCAGGTCCCGCTCGCATTTGGCCTGGGCCAGGTAGGTGCCCATTTCCGGCGTATGGCCGCTGGCCCGGTCGCCGTGATTGCGGACGCAGGCATCCACGTCCAGTTCCGGGCCGTCGGGCTGGGCCTTGAGCCAACGCCGCTGGGGCGCCAGGGCGGCGAACTGGCCCCGCAGGCGCTTGGCGGTGGCGGCCAGGGCCTCGGGCAGGGGGGCGGTGCCGGCATCCCGGGCAATCATGGGCTGGAGACGGCAATAGTCGGGCAGGAGCTGGTTCTTGCGGTAGTCCCATTCCGGCAGGGGAAGGCCGGGGCCGACGGGGGCGTCGTCCTCGGCGGCGGAGGGCAGGTCCAGGTCGAATTTCACCTTGGAGGCGCTGGTCTGGCCGTCCCGCATCAGGGACAGCTGGTCCAGATCCTTGGCGGCGTCCCGGGCGTTGGGATCGGGGTCGTCGTCGTAGGCCCGGTTCACCCGCACGTACTCGGCCCAGGTGGGCAGGCTCTCGGCCCGGAAGATCATGACCAGGGCGTTCTTGTTGTCGGGCATCTCCACCTGCTCGGCCTTGTAGGCCTCCTTTTCGGCCTCGGGACTGCCGGTGCCTTCTGGGGGCAGTTCTTCCCCCGGGTCGCCGGCCTTGCCGGCCGGGCGGACGGCAGCTTCCACCAGCCACAGGAGCACCGGCTGGGGCGGCTTGGATTTCCGGGAGGTCAGTGGCGGCAGGCCGTCCACCGTGCCGGGGTCGGTCAGGGCGCGGCGGATGGCCGTTTCCTGGGCGGCCTCGTCGGCTTCCACCCTGGCCGGGTCCAGGCGTTCCGCCAGATGGGCCTTCACCAGGCGTTCGTAACGGGGCTTCAGGCCCGGATAGTCCCGCAGGGCGGCGAGGGTCGCCAGCTGGTTGCGGACCAGCCAGGGGCGATTGGGGGCTTCGTCGCTGGCGGCCAGCACGGCCAGCCACAGGTAGAGGTCCCGGTTCAGGGATTTGTCCGGGAAGGCGGCGATTTCCGGCGCCAGGCGCAGGGTCTCCGCATCCCGCCGGGCGAGGGCTGCCTTCTCGCCGCTGCCCGCCACCCGCTGGAGCCAGCCCCGGCGGGCGCCGTGGGTCTCCGACACCGCGGCGGCCACCTTGAGGCCCGGGTCGCCCCCGAAGGCCCGGAACAGGATGCCGGCGGTCTTCTCCACCTCGGCGAGCTTCACCGCGGCCTGGGGATAGCTGCCCCCCGCCGCCTTGGTGATCCAGTTGTGCCAGAGCTTGCCGACGAATTCTTCCATTACTGCTTTCCTCCGGCGTCCTCGTCCGTCCGGGAAAGGGCCGAGAAGCGGGCCTCGTTCTGCTTGGCCTCCTCGTCCTTCACCCATTTGAGGAGCGGCCCCTGGGGATTGTCCCGGTTGACCGTGCCGCAAGCCGAAACGCATTGGGCGCATTGGGTGCAGGCGAACATCCAGCGCTTCACGTTGCGGGGCTTCAGGCGCATGGGGCAGACGGCGTCGCAGGCGCTGCCGTGGCCTTCCAGGCAGCTGGCGCAGTCGGACAGGCGCTCCCGGTCGAATCCCACGACCATGGCCTTCTTGTTCGCCATCCAGCCGATGCTCTGGAAGATGCCGATGGCGCAGGCGTACCGGCAGAAGAGGTGGCGAGCGAAGAGAAATTCCAGGGTGAGCACCGTGGTGGCGGCAGCCAGGAAGATCACCTCGTACTTGTAGAGGCTGAAGGTGAGCAGTCCCTGGTACACCTGGAAAGGCGGCATCAGGTAGGTGAGCCCGACCAGCGCCCAGGCAAAGGCAAAGGCGACGGCGGCGGGGACCACCAGCAGCCACCAGCGGCGGTCCCGCACGGCCAGGGTACCGTCCGGTTCCCAGGGGGGCGTTTCCCGCTTGTCCCAGACGGAATGCTTGCCGGAGGCCTTGAGCATGAGCTGGTTGATGGTCTCCACCACGGAAAAATGGGGGCACAGCCAGCCGCAATAGAGGCGGCCCCATTTCCAGGCCACCAGGACGATGAAGCCGATCAACCCCAGCACCGGCAGGAACAGGAAACGGATGATGTTGAAGCCCGCTTCCAGGGAGTTGATCTTCCCGGCCAGGAACTCGTCCCGGCCCAGGTCCCAGGTCAGGGTCAGGAAATAGGCATGGTTCTCCACCAGGTCGTAGCGGAAGAGGTCGAAGAGGGGCGTGATCGCGAAGAGGGTGAAGAAACCCATCTGGGCGAGCAGCCGGTAACGCTGCAGTTGAGGCTTCTTCATCTTCCGAAGGTGGCGTTGATCACTTCCATCAGGGCGTCCGCCGTTTCCTCGTCATCGGTCAGGCTCTCCACCAGGGCGGCGCGGCAGGCGGCGGCCACGTCGAAGCCGGACTTGATGAGGGTGGCGGCATAGACCAGGAGCCGGGTGCTGGCCACTTCCTCCAGGTCCCGGTCCTTGAGGGCCCGGAAGGACTTGCCGATGCCCACCAGGCGCCGGGCCAGGTCCGCGTCGCAGCCGGTCTCGCCGATGAGGATGGACTCTTCCCGCTCGCTGCTCGGGAAATCGAAGCGCATGGAGACGAAGCGCTGGCGGGTGGAGGGCTTGAGGCCTTTCAGGAGGTTCTGGTAGCCCGGGTTGTAGGACACCACCAGCATGAAGTTGGGGGGCGCCTCCAGGGTCTCGCCGGTGCGGTCGATGGGCAGGATGCGGCGGTCGTCGGCCAGCGGGTGCAGGACCACGGTGGTGTCCTTGCGGGCCTCCACCACCTCGTCCAGGTAGCAGATGCCCCCTTCCCGCACCGCCCGGGTGAGCGGCCCGTCGCACCAGTAGGTGCCCTGGTCGGAAATCAGGTGGCGGCCCACCAGGTCGGCGGCGGTCAGGTCGTCGTGGCAGGCCACGGTGTAGAGGGGCAGGCCCAGGCGGGCGGCCATGTGGGAGACGAAGCGGGTTTTGCCGCAGCCGGTGGGGCCCTTGATGAGGAGGGGTAGCTTTTCCTTATAGGCGTGCTCGAACAGGGCGATTTCGTTGCCGGAGGGCTCGTAGAAGGGAAGTTGGGTCATTTCAGGCTGATCCAGTAGGCGATGAGGATGAGGCTGCCGACCAGGATCAGCCAGCCTTCCAGGACGAGGCGCCACATCAGCGGCGCGCTACGCAGTTCCATGAAGTCGAGGATCACCAGCCGGCCCTTCACGAAGGCGATGGCCAGCATGGCGAGGATGGCGCCGGTGCCGGCGGCGCCTACCTCGCCCAGCCACCAGGTGATGCCGGTGGCGGCGAGGAGGACCAGCCAGGTCCGATTGGCGGAATTGAGGAAGAAGGTACTCATCGCATCACATAAACCAGGGGGAAAAGCACGATCCACAGGAGATCGACCATGTGCCAGTAGGCGGCCCCGCTCTCCAGGCCGTGGGCGTTGGCGCTGCCGTATGCGCCCTGGCGGGTCTTCACCCACAGGATGGCCAGGATGACCATGCCCAGGATGACGTGCATGAAGTGGAAGAAGGTGAGCGAGATGTAGAACATGTAGAAGGTGTTGGTGGACAGCGAGATGCCGGCGCCGAACTTGGCGGCGTACTCGAACATCTTGATCACCAGGAACCCCGCCCCGCACAGGAAGCCCAGGGCGATGTGGCGGCTGGCCATCCGGCTGTCGTCCCGGTGGGCGGCCTTGACGGCCAGGACCACGAACCAGGAGCCGGTGACCAGGAGCAGGGTGTTGATGGCCCCAGCGTTGCGGTCCAGGGTCTGCTGGTAGAAATTGAAGGTCGCCGGGTCGTGGGCCCGGGCGAAGGCGTAGGCCGCGAAAAACACGGCGAAGGCCAGCATTTCCGCCAGGATGAAGACCCAGATGGCCAGGTCGCCGGGCAGGCGGCCCGGCGCGGCGGGGGAATCCTGGGAAGGCGCAGCCGGGGCTGCGCTGGGGGTGAGAGCTAAGGAAGTGTCCATGGCGCTACCTTAGCGGGTGGGGCGGCGGGAAACGTTGATCTGTGCAAAGAATTCCTGAACAGATTAGTCGGCTATTTCGCGGGTCC
>DASRUX010000424.1:0-10338 GCA_035655235.1 Rhodocyclaceae bacterium
TCAGTCCGCCGGCGGTCCGTTGCCTCAGGCCCAGGCTGGCGCTTTCGGTGGTGCCGTTGGGCGCGATGACCGTGGTGCCAGGGACGATGTCGCCGCGGGCAGTGGGGTTGCCGGCGCTCTTCTGGTCCT
The DNA here is from genome assembly GCA_035655235.1 of Rhodocyclaceae bacterium. Classification (GTDB taxonomy): domain Bacteria; phylum Pseudomonadota; class Gammaproteobacteria; order Burkholderiales; family Rhodocyclaceae; genus JAGTRP01. The sequence goes on from DASRUX010000424.1 coordinate 130, forward strand.
CGCGCCAGGCCCGCTCCTGGTAGGCGAAATTCACCAGGGCGCCGAATTCGCCGCCGCCCTCCTGCTTCCAGCGCTTGCTGGCCAGGAAGGAATACTGGCCTTTTCCCTGCTTGACCAGGTCGCCCTGGATGTAGCGGGCGGAACCGGCTACCTCAGTTTCCCGCAGGTCGAGGGGGCGGCGGGTGCGCAGGTCCACGGTGCCGCCGATCCCGCCTTCCAGCTGATCTGCGGACGAGGTTTTGTAGACATGGATGCCGGACAGCATCTCCGCCGGGAAATCGGCCAGGTCCAGGAGGCGTCCGGTGCCGGCGGTGAACACCTCCCGGCCGTTGAGGGTGGTCTCGATCTGACCCAGCCCCCGGATGGCGGCGACGGAGCTTTCGCCCCGGTCCCGGGCGATCTGGACGCCGGTGATCCGTTGCAGGGCGTCGCCGACATTGAGGTCCGGCAGTTTCTGGATGTCCTCCGCCGCCACCGCATCGACGATTTCAGCCTTTTCCCGCTTGGTCTGCAGGGCCGTCGCAAGGCTGGCCCGCTTGCCCGATACGACGATGGGATCGAGGGGCAGGGGCGCTTCGCCTTCGGCTGCCGCATCTCCATTGGCCAGGGCGGCCAAGACGGCGGCGGCCCAGACATCGCGGAAGGAAAGGGTGGGACGGTGCGATCGGCTCGCCATGGCATCCTTGATGAATATCAAATTCTGCGGATAAACCGCCTATTACATCAGATGGAGCGTGATCTATGGGTATGGAATTATGCCATAGGTAGTAAGTTACGAGTTTTGCCGGGGGCGCTTCATGCCGGTTGCGACATTTCTGCCTCGCCTCCCCGGAGGGCGCATTAAAATGCCCGCCTGTCGAAACTCCGTCCGCCGTCCCCATGCCTGATTCCCCGTCCCCGCGCTGTGCCGTCATCGGAGGGGGGCCGGCCGGGCTGATGGCGGCGGAGGTGCTGAGCCTCGCCGGGGTGGCGGTTGATGTCTACGACGCCATGCCTTCCCTGGGCCGAAAATTCCTGCTGGCCGGCATCGGCGGCTTGAACATCACCCACGGCGAGCCCTACGACCTGTTCTGCTCCCGCTACGGCGATCGCCGGCCCCGCTTGCAGGAAATGCTCGACGGCCTGACGCCCGAAGCCCTGCGCGCCTGGGTCCATGGCCTGGGCATCGAAACCTTCATCGGCACCTCGGGCCGGGTCTTTCCCAAGGAAATGAAGGCGGCCCCCCTGCTGCGGGCCTGGTTGCATCGCCTGCGGGTTGCCGGGGTGCGCCTGCATCCCCGCCACCGCTGGTTGGGCTGGGATGCCGATGGCGCCCTGCGGCTGGCGACGCCGGCCGGTGAAATCTGCATCCGGCCGGAAGCAACGGTCCTTGCCCTGGGCGGCGCCAGTTGGCCCCAACTGGGCTCGGATGGCGCCTGGGTGCCCTGGCTGCAGTCCAGGGGGGCGGAAGTCGCGCCCCTGGAGAGCGCCAACTGCGGCTTCGAGGTGGCCTGGAGTCCCTACTTCCGGGACAAATTCGCCGGCGCGCCCCTCAAGTCCGTGGCTCTTGCCTTTACCGATATCCATGGCCAAACCGAGCGCCGACCGGGGGAAATGGCCATCAGCCAACACGGCGTGGAGGGGAGCCTGATCTACGCCTTTTCCCGGCGCTTGCGGGAGGCCTTGAATGCCCAGGGCACGGCGACCTTCACCCTCGATCTGGCGCCGGGCCGGGATGCCGCCCGGGTGCTGGCGGACGTGACCCATCCCCGGGGTTCACGCTCCCTTGCCAGCCATCTCCACAGCCGGCTGGGCATCGCCGGGGTCAAGACGGCGCTGCTCCACGAGGTCCTGGGCAAGGAGCGCTTCGCCGACCTGCCCACCCTGGCGGCCACCATCAAGGCCCTGCCCATTACCGTGCACGCCACCCGGCCTATCGCCGAGGCGATCAGCACGGCCGGGGGCGTGGCCTTCGATAGCGTCGACGGCAATCTCATGGTCAAGGCCCTGCCCGGTGTCTTCGTGGCCGGGGAGATGCTGGATTGGGAAGCGCCCACCGGCGGCTATCTCCTGACCGCCTGTTTCGCCACCGGCCGTGCCGCCGGGCGCGGCGTCCTGGCCTGGCTCGCCTGCAGGTCCTGACGGCAATCCTCAGGAGGGCGCCGATTCCCGGGGCGGGATGTCGCGGCGGATTTGCCGCAACGCGGCCAGGGCCTGCTGGAAATCGAAGCTGGACAGGTGCTTGCCCAGTGCCCGGTAGCCGTCCTGCAGGGCCGGTTGCAGCAGGGCGGCGGATTCATTGAACAGGGCCGGGGCACCGATGTCGTCCTGGATCAGCAGGTTTTCCAGTTCCTCCAGGCATTGGTCGACCGCCTTCCAATCCACGGTGGCGGGCGGCGGTGCGTCGTCCGGGCTGGCCGGCAGGCACGCCAGGATGGCCCGGGCGGCAGCGTTCCAGGAGGATTCCAGGGCGTTTACCAGGCCTGCTATGCGGGCGCTTTCCTGCTGTTCGCGGATGGCCACTTCCAGGGCGGCAGCTGCCGCCTGGACGCCCTTCACCCCCAGGGTGCCGGAGGCCCCCTTGAGGGAATGGACCAGGCGCTGGGCCACGGCGGAATCGCCGGCCGCCAGGGTCGCCCGCACCTGGGCCGCATCGTCGCCATGGCTCTCGGCGTACTTGGCCAGGAGGCGCAGGTAGCTGGGCAGGCGGCCCCGCACGCTGGTTAGGCCGAAGTCCACGTCCAGCCCGGGAATGGCCGCCAGGCGTTCTTTGACGCTGTCGCTTCCAGCCTCCGGCATCGCCGGCGGGGCGGAAGGTTCTCCGGCCGTCTTGGGCAGCCATTTCAGCAGGGTGGCGTAGAGGGTATCGGGATCGACGGGCTTGGCGACATGGTCGTTCATGCCGGCTTGCAGGCAGCGTTGCCGGTCCTCTCCCAGGACGTTGGCGGTCATGGCCAGGATGGGGGTGGCACGGTGTTCCGGCAGGGCGCGGATGAGCCGGGCGGCTTCCAGGCCGTCCATGACCGGCATCTGGACATCCATCAGGATCAGGTCGTAGGGGCGCTGGCGGGCCAGGTCGAGGGCGGCCTGGCCGTTTTCCGCCAGGTCCGCCTTGAGGCCGACGGCCTGCAGGAGGTCGATGGCGACTTCCTGGTTGATGGGGTTGTCCTCGGCCAGCAGCACCCGGGCGCCCTGGTGGTGGCGCAGCAGCGGCCCTTCGGCGGAGGCGGCGGGCGGGGTTGCGCCGGAGTCGGCCGGCATGGGCCGGCCCCGTTCGAGGCGGGCGGTGAACCAGAAGGTGCTGCCTTCTCCCGGCCGGCTGTCGGCACCGATCTCGCCCCCCATGAGGATGGCCAGGCGCCGGCTGATGGCGAGCCCCAGGCCGGTGCCGCCATAGCGGCGGGTGGTGGAGCTGTCCGCCTGCTCGAAGGCCTCGAACAGCCGTCCCTGGGCCTCGGGGGCGATGCCGATGCCGGTGTCCCGAACTTCGAAGCGGACCTGGACATGATCCTCGTCCTCGGCAAGCAGCCGGGCCGCCAGGGCGATGCCGCCCCGGTCGGTGAATTTGACGGCGTTGCCCAGGAAGTTGAGGAGAATCTGGCCCAGGCGCAGGGCGTCGCCCCGCAGGCAATCGGGCAGGCGGGGGTCGATTTCCCGGGTCAGCGCCAGGCCCTTGTATTCGATCTTGTCGGCCACCAGAGTGACGGCGTTGTCGAAAACCTGGCGCAGGACGAAGTCGTTGTGCTCCAGGGAGAGCTTGCCGGCCTCCACCTTCGAGATGTCGAGGATGTCGTTGATGATGGACAGCAGGTGCTGGGCCGCCTCGCCCACCTTGCCGAGCTTGTCCTTCATGGTCGGGTCTTCGGCGCTCTGCCGGGCCAGGTGGGTGAGGCCGATGATGGCGTTCATCGGGGTCCGGATTTCGTGGCTGACGTTGGCCACGAAGGCCGTCTTGGCCCGGCTGGCAGCCTCGGCGGCTTCCTTGGCGTCGGCCAGGGCCGCTTCGGCCCGCCGGCGCATGACGATCCGCCACAGGTCGTCGCCGATGAGCTGCAGTTCGTGGAGGTCGGATTCGTCGTAATCGGTCGCTTTGTTGCCGACCCCCAGCACCATGCGCACCTTGCCATTCTCGATGACCGGGATGCCCATGTGCCGGGCGATGGGTACATGGCCCTCCGGATAGCCCTGGCGGCGGGCGAGGTCGGGGTAGTCGTTATGGGTGACCGGCCGGCGGGTCTGGATGGTCTCGGCCCAGATTCCCGCCTGGGAAATGGGGCAATGGAGGTCGAAAGCAGCCCGGCATATCCGCCGGGTACCGGTGGACCAGGTGGCCAGCTCCAGGTGTTCCTGGTCCTCGTTCACGAAATGCAGGTAGCCGATCTCGCTGCCCGTCAGGCGCACCGCCTCGTCGATGCCCAGTTGGAGCAGGGCGCCCTCATCCAGCTGGTCCGCCTTCTGGCTCATGGCGAACATGGCTTTCAGGCGGGAGTCGCTGATCATCAGGCGCCGGTTGGCTGCTGCCAGTTCGGTGGTGCGCTCATTGACCAGCTCCTCCAGGTGGTGGCGGTACTGGTCCAGCTCGGCGCCGATGCGCTTTCTTTCGGTGATGTCTTCCTTGATGGCCAGGAAATGGGTGATGCGCCCATCCGGCTGGCGCACCGGGGAGATGTGGGCGAATTCGTAATAGATTTCGCCGCTGCGCTTGCGGTTGATGAATTCCCCCCTCCAGGACTGTCCGGCGCCCAGGGCCTGCCAGAGGGAGGCATAGACCGCCGGGGCGGTAAGCTTGGAGGCGAGGAAGTTGGGATTGCGGCCGATGACCTGGTCCCGGGGATAGCCGGAGATGTCCAGGAAGGCGTCGTTCACGTATTCGATGCGGCCGTCCCGGTCGGTGATGACCACGCTGTGGGGGCTCTGGTCCACCGCCAGCATGAGCTTTCTCAGTTGCTCCTCGGCCTGGCGTTGTTCGGTCACATCGGCCACATAGGCCAGCAGCAGGGGCTCGTCGCCCAGGCGGATGGTTTCTGCCGAGATGCTGACCCGCAGGGCGCGGCCGTCCCGGTGGGTCCAGGCCGTTTCGTAATTGGCCAGGGCGCCCTCGACCGTGAGCTGTTCCCGCCATCGGGTGCGGCTGGCCTCGTCCTGCCACAGGCCGACATTCACCGACGTGCGGCCGATGAGTTCCTCCCGGGACCAGCCGAAGGTCTGGGCATAGCGGTCGTTGATGTCCACGTAGGCGCCGTCGGCCATCCGGGTGATGGAAATGGCGACGGGGCTGGCGCGGAAGGCGACCTGGAAGCGTTCCTGGAGGGTTCGGGATTCCTCCCGGCTGGCGTGGACGGCGGTCATGTCCCGGGCGGCGGCGAAGAATGCCGCCTGCCCGTTCCAGGTGCCCCGGCTGATGCGGGTGTCGGCGGGAATGGACCGGCCGTCGGCATGGAGCAGGGGCAGGTCGTTGTGGTTGCGGCCGGTGGCCTGGGCCTCGGCCAGCAACTGCCGCCATTCTTCGTGGCATTCGGGGGGACGCACCCGGGTCATCGGCTGGCCGACCAGGGTATTGCCGTAGCCCAGTCCCTCGGAAACCGCCCGGTTGTAATGGAGGATGGTGCCGTCCGGGTCGATGATGAACAGGTAGTCGTCCAGGGAGGAGAACAGGGTTTCGAAGCTCTGCTGCTTCTCCGCCAGGGCCAGTTCGGCCCGCTTGCGCTCGCCGATGTCCATGACCGTGCCGATGGCCCGCAGCGGGCGGCCGGTACGATCCCGTTCGGTGATCCTCCCCCGGGAGCGCAGCCAGACCCAGTCCCCGCTGCCGCAGCGGGAACGGCATTCGATCTCGTAGGGCAGGTCGGAGGACAAGGCCTGGCGGGCCATGGCGATGGCCGTCTGACGGTCGTCCGGGTGGAGGCAGGCCCGCCAGTCCCGGCTGCGGATGGGCAGCTCGTTCCGCAGGCAGCCCAGGATGTCGGCGACGCTGTAGCTCCAGGTGAAGCGGTCGGCGACGAAGTCGTATTCCCAGACGCCGGTGCCGGTGCTCTCCAGCAGCATGGACAGGCGGTCCTCGGCGTCGGCCCGTTCCTGCTGGATGGCCTGGCGGTGCCAGGCGTTGTTGATGATCTCCAGCCCCAGCCGTTCCAGCAGGCGGTGCTGGCTGATGACGCCGACCACATGGCCCCGGCCATCCACCACCGGCATGTGGCGGCAGCGCAGGTGGCGCATGTTCTCCAGGGCGTCGGCGATGGAGCCGGCGTGGGGGACGGTGTGCACCGGCGAAGTCATCGCCTCCTGCATGGTGATGGCGCTGGGGTCGGCGTGGCGGGCGAGGAGGCGGGTGATGTCCCGCTCGGTGACGATGCCGATGGCCTTGCGCTTGTCCATCACCAGGAGATAGTCCCAGCGGTTCTTCACCATCCGGTCTAGGGCTTCGGCAATGGTCCGGCCGGGGGGGAGACCGGGAATTTCCCGGTCCATGACCATGGACAGGTTGCGGATCTTGCGGAATACGTCGAGGCCGAGGTGGGTGCGGAAATCGGTTTCGCTCACCACGCCGGCGGTTTCCCCGGCCGGCCCGACGACCACCAGGTGGCGGCAGCCGTATTCCCCCAGCAATTGGGCGGCGGAGCGGAAATCCAGGGTGGTCGGGGCGGTGAGTACCGGCTTGCTCATCACCCGGCTGACCGGCTGGCCGCAGGTGAGGCGGTCGTGGAGGAGCAGGACGGCGTCCCGCTCGGTGATCATGCCCACGGGGTGGCGGTCTTCCCCCTGGACCACCAGGCAGGACAGGCGCTCGTCGGCCATGAGCCGGATGGCGTCCTCGATCTGGCAATCCGGGTCGATGGACTTGACCCGGGCGGTCATGATGTCCGCCAGCTTGAGGTTGGCGATGGATTTCATGGGCGAGCGCCCTGGAAGCCGGCGGTCAGCATGGCCGGCGATGGCCGGGGGCGGTCGCTTTGGGGGGGATCATTCGGCGTCGCCGTATCGTTCGGCGATGGAGCGGAAGTGGCTGAAATTGTTCAGGAAGGCATCGACCACGTCGGGGTCGAAATGGCGTCCCCGCTCGCCGGCGATGATGTCCCGGGCCGTCTCGTAGGGCATGGGCGGCTTGTAGACCCGGCGCATGATGAGGGCGTCGAACACGTCGGCCAGGGACATCAGGCGGGCGGAGATGGGAATTTCGTCGCCCTTGAGCTTTTCCGGATAGCCGTTGCCGTCCCACTTCTCGTGGTGGAAATGGGCGATTTCCTTGGCGATGGTGAGGAATTCCACCGGCTTGGCGGCGTCCCGCTCGGCCTGCTCGATGGCCTCGGAACCCAGCTTGGCGTGGGTCTTCATGATTTCCCACTCGTCCGGGGTGAGCTTGCCGGGCTTGAGGAGGATATGGTCGGGGATGCCCACCTTGCCGATGTCGTGGAGCGGCGCCGACTTGGCCAGGGAGTCGATGGTGCGGTCGGTGAGGTAGGTCGAGAAGCGGGGATGCTGTTGGAGGTCCTTGGCCAGGGTGCGGACGTATTCCTGGGTGCGGTGGAGGTGGTTGCCGGTTTCCGGGTCCCGGGTCTCGGCCAGGCGGGCCAGAGCGTGGATGCTGACCTCCTGGATGAGCTGGTTTTCGCTCATGCGCCGGGCGACTTCGGCTTCCAGGTAGGTGTTCTGGTTCTTGAGCCAGTCCCGGGCGTGCTTCACTTCCAGCTGGGCCCGCACCCGGGCCATGACGATGGCCGGCCGCAGGGGTTTGGTGATGTAGTCCACGGCGCCGCAGTCGAGGCCGTGCTCCTCGTCCTCGGTGGCGTCCATGGCGGTGACGAAGATGACGGGGATGTCCCGGGTGCGGGGATTCTCCCGCAGATGGGCGAGGACGGCGTAGCCGTCCATTTCCGGCATCATGACGTCGAGGAGGATGAGGTCGGGCTGGGGATCGCTGGCGGCGATCTGCAGCGCCCGCTGCCCCGAGTTGGCGGCCCGCACCCGATAGGTGGGTTGCAGCAGCTCGCCGAGAACCGTCAGGTTCTCCGGCGTGTCGTCAACGATAAGCAGGGTTGCCCGATGTCTTTCCATCGCCTTCGTGTCTCTCCCCTTGCAGGCCGATAGGGACGGCCGTCCCACGCTACGTCTTTTCCGTATTGTTACGTATTGCCGGGCATCTTGTCATCGGCAAAGCACGCTCGCGGCGTCGTCAGGCGATTTCGGCGGCGATGCGCTGGTAGGCGGCGAAGCGGCGCTCGTCCATGCGCTTCTCGGCCAGGGCGGCGCGCAGGGCGCAGTCCGGCTCCCGGTCATGGCGGCAGTCCCGGAAGCGGCATTGGCCGAGGTAGGGGCGGAATTCCGGGAAGGCCTGTTCCAGTTCCCCCCGGTCCAGGTGGGCGAGGCCGAATTCCTGGAGGCCCGGGCAATCGATGAGGTGGCTGGTCCCGTTGAGGTGGTAGAGGCAGGCGTGGGTGGTGGTGTGCTTGCCGGAATCCAGGGCGGCGGAAATTTCCCGGGTGGCGGCATTGGCCTCCGGCACCAGGGCATTCACCAGGGTGGACTTGCCCATGCCGGACTGGCCGACCAGGACGCTGGTGCGGCCTTCCAGGTGGGGGCGCAGGTCTTCGGCGTGGGCACGGGCGCATAGTTCCAGGATGGGATAGCCCAGCTGGGCGAAGATTTCCAGGCGCTGGCGGGCGGCGGGCAGGCGGTCGGCGAGGTCGCACTTGTTGAGGACGATGAGGACATCGATGTCCTGGCTCTCGGTGGCGATCAGGGTGCGGGTGACCAGTTCGTCGGAGAAGGCCGGCTCCACGGCCACCACCAGGACTACCTGGTCCACGTTGGCGGCGATCAGCTTCTGGCGGAATTCGTTGGAGCGGTAGAGGAGGTTGCGGCGGGGCTGGATGCCCTCGATGACCCCTTGGTCGGCAGCGGTCTGGCGGATATCCACCCGGTCGCCGCAGGCGATCTCGCTTTTCTTGCCCCGGGGGAAGCAGGGCAGGGTGGAGCCGTCCTCCCGTTCCACCACATACTGCCGCCCGTGGGCGGCGACGATCAGGCCGGTTTCGGTCATTGTTTATTGTCGAATTTGTAATACTGCTGGTTCAGCCAAGCCGCCACGGCACCTTCTTCTTCCGGCAGCCAGCCGGTCTTGGCCATGACGCTGCAGGCGGCGACCCGCTGCAGGAGTTCCGGCTTGCTGGAGACGAGGCGCTTTTCCCGGGTGTACATCTTGCTGCCGTCGCCGCCGTACATGCGGGCATGGCAGGCGATGCAGGATTTGTCGTGGAGGGGCTTGCCCTGGTTCGGATCGGCTTGGCCCCAGGGGGCGTCCGCCATGGCGGTCCCGGAAACCAGGGCGGCCAGCAGGACGAGGGTGGGGCGGATGGACATCACTGGGTTTGCAGCCGAAGCAGGTGGTCGATGCGTTCCGCCGCCGGCGGATGGGAATCGTAGACCAGGGAATGGAGCGGGTCCGGGGTCAGGGTCGCGGCATTGTCCTCGTAGAGCTTGACCAGGGCCCGGGCCAGATCGTCGGCGCTGGCGTGGCGGGCGGCGTAGGCATCGGCCTCGAATTCGTGGCGGCGGGAGAGAAGGCTCATGACTGGGCTCAGGGGGAAGGTGAATACCGGGATGGCGAGGAAAAAGAGGATGAGGGCCAAGGCCGTATTGCGGGTCGGGACACCGAGTCCTTCGTAGAACCAGGAGGCGTCGAGCAGTTGGCCGAGGAGCCACAGCCCAGCCAGGGACATGCCGAACATGAGGACGATGCGCTTGACCACATGGCGATGGCTGAAATGGCCCAACTCGTGGGCGAGGACTGCCTCGATCTCGGCGGGCTGGAGCCGGGAGAGCAGGGTGTCGAAGAAGACGATGCGCTTGGAGCGGCCGAAGCCGGTGAAGTAGGCGTTGCCGTGGCTGGAACGTTTGGAGCCGTCCATGACGAAGAGCCCCTTGGACTGGAAACCGCAGCGCTGCAAGAGGGCCTCGATGCGGGACTTCATCTCGCCGTCTTCCATGGGGGAGAACTTGTTGAATATGGGGGCGATCCAGGTCGGGTAGATGAACAGGATGAGGAGATTCACCGCCGACCAGAACAGCCAGACGTAGAGCCACCAGCGCTGGCCCATGGCTTCCATGAGCCAGAGCACCGCCAGGAGGATCGGCGTGCCGATGGCAAGGGCGAGGGCGATCTGCTTGGCGAGGTCCGACAGGAAGAGTCCCGGGGTCATGCGATTGAAGCCGAAGCGTTCCTCCACCACGAAT
>DASRUX010000425.1:0-2787 GCA_035655235.1 Rhodocyclaceae bacterium
GGCTGCTGAAGCCGGGGGCCGAGCCGTCCCTGGAGATGAACATCATCCCCCTCTTCGAAACCATCGAAGACTTGCGCCAGGCGCCGGCCACCATGGGGGCCATCTTCTCCCTGCCCATCTACCGGCAGCTGGTCACCAGCCGCGGCGAGGAGCAGGAGGTCATGCTGGGGTACTCCGACAGCAACAAGGACGGCGGCTTCCTGACCTCCGGCTGGGAGCTGTACAAGGCCGAGGTGGAACTCACCCGCGTCTTCCAGCAGCACGGCGCGCGGCTGCGGCTCTTCCACGGCCGGGGCGGCTCCGTCGGTCGGGGCGGCGGCCCCAGCTACCAGGCCATCCTGGCCCAGCCCGCCGGCGCCGTCTCCGGCCAGATTCGTCTTACCGAACAGGGCGAGGTCATCTCCACCAAATACGGCGACCCGGACACCGGCCGCCGCAACCTGGAAGTGCTCCTGGCCGCCACCCTGGAAGCCAGCCTCACCGACCACGAAAACCGGGTCGAACCGGCGGAGCCCTTCCATCCGGTCATGGACCGCCTGTCCGAGCTGGCCTTCCAGGCCTACCGGGGCCTGGTCTACGAGACGGACGGCTTCAACCGCTACTTCCGGGAATCCACGCCGGTTTCGGAAATCGCTAACCTCAACATCGGCAGCCGCCCGGCATCCCGCAAGGCCTCCGAGCGCATCGAGGACCTGCGGGCGATTCCCTGGGTATTCAGCTGGGCCCAGTGCCGCCTCATGCTGCCAGGCTGGTACGGCTTCGGTTCGGCAGTGGAAGCCTGGCTCGCCGAAAACCCGGATGGCCTAGACACCCTGCGCCGCATGCACCGAAGCTGGCCTTTCTTCCGCACCCTCTTGTCGAACATGGACATGGTGCTGGCCAAGACGGACCTCGCCATCGCGTCCCGCTATGCCGAGCTGGTAACCGACGCCGACCTGCGGGAACGGGTATTCAATGCCATCCGCGCCGAATGGGAACGCACCCGCCGCTACGTGCTGGCCATCGAGGAACAGGACGATTTCCTATCCGACAACCCGCTCCTCAAGCGCTCCATCCAGCAGCGCTTCCCCTACATGGACCCCCTCAACCATCTCCAGGTGGAACTCCTGCGCCGGCACCGGGCCGGGGACACGGACGAAAGGGTGGCACGGGGGATTCATATCACCATCAACGGGGTGGCGGCGGGGTTGCGGAATAGCGGGTAGGCCCGTCCTTCCCCGATATGCCGTATAGATTACGCCGGCCAATATTGGCTGGCGTCGTGCTATTCAAGGACCGGAGTGTTCAATTCATCCGCCGTTCGTCATATTGCCCACGTCATTTAGGCCGGGTAGCCTATCGCACTCCTTCTCCTGCCGCCGTAGGCCATGTTCGAGCTATCTGACGACTCCCCTTCAACAGGTGTGTCATCCCTTGCCGGCGCCACGGTGATCAAGCGCTTGGACCCCGGCGCTCGGCCATTGCGGGAGATTTGCTGATGTCGTCTATTCCAAGTTCATCCCCATGGAAATGCTCATCTTCGGCGCCATTCTCATCTTCATGTTCGTCGGCGTCCCCTTTCTCCTTCCCTGGGTGGTGGTCAAGCTGACCAAGCGGGACGATGACGAGGCGCCGGTCGAACCGCAGCCATCCGTCGCCTATCCGAGTAGCACCACTTCCCCGGCTCCCCGCCCGGTCGCCACGGAAGAGTTCATGAAGAATCCCTTCCGGCCGCCGGCCGCCCAGGTGGACGACGTGGTACCCGATCACTGGAACAACTCCGGCGGCGGCAGTTCGGTGGTTCCGCCCAAGGGGGTCAAGGGATGGAGTTGGGGCGCCTTCCTCTTGAACTGGATATGGTCACTTTCCAACCGCACCTGGATCGGCCTCCTTTGCCTCCTCCCCTACGTCGGTTTCATCTTCTGCATTTATCTCGGCATCAAGGGCCGTGAACTGGCGTGGCAGAATAAGCGCTGGGACAGCCTTGAACATTTCAATCACGTCCAACGGCGTTGGTCCATCGGGGCAGCAGTTGTCGTCCTGGGCGGTGCCGGGATTGGCATATTGGCTGCTGTCGTCATCCCAGCCCTCCACCGTTAACCCTCTCCACCATGTCCACCAGAATCCACGCCCTTCAGGCCGACATCACCACCTTGCCCTTCGACGCCATCGTCAATGCCGCGAACTCCTCCCTTCTAGGCGGCGGCGGGGTCGATGGGGCGATCCACTGGGCCGCGGGCCCCGGCCTCCTGGCGGAATGCCGGGCTCTCGGCGGCTGCCGGACGGGAGACGCCAAGCTGACCGGAGGCCATCGCCTCCCCGCCCGGTTCGTGATCCACACCGTCGGCCCGGTCTGGCACGGTGGTCGGCAGGGAGAGGCGGAACTCCTCGCCTCCTGTTACCAGCGCTCCATCGAACTCGCCGCAGCCAACGGCATCCGGACCATCGCCTTCCCGAGCATCAGCACCGGCATCTACGGTTACCCGATCGACCAGGCATCCCGGATTGCTGTTGCCACCGTTCGCTCCGCCATCCGGGACTTTCCTGCCCTGGAAGAGGTCGTTTTCTGCTGTTTCTCGCCGACGGACCTCGGCATCTACGAAGGCCTGCTCCTATCCCCTGAGGGCTGATATCGAAGTTCCCATCCCCCCAATCCAGGCTATTCCGGATAGATTCTCCCTTGACACCCAATTCGCATAGAATGGCGTTAACCGTTTCCCCGCACCCTGGCCCGCGTCACGGCGCTTCGAGAAACCTGTGATATCACCGAATCAAGGGGAGGTCGCCATGCAACAGCCCGCAATCGAT
>DASRUX010000426.1:0-16721 GCA_035655235.1 Rhodocyclaceae bacterium
GGAACAGCACCCGGTTGTCGGTGGTGATCTTCTGGCCCTTGTCGTTCTCCCCGGCCGCAGTCTGGGGATAGCCGCAGCAGAGATACCCCGGCGGCAGTACGGTGGTGGCGCCGATCTCGTAGAGCATGGCCTGGGTGGCCAGGCCCACCTGGGAGAACAGGCGCTCGGAGCCGCAGCCCGGGAAGTAGAAGACGGCATCCGAGTCCTCGGTGGTCTTCTTGGGGTTGCGGATGACCGGGATGACGGCATCGTCCTCGATATCCAGCAGGCCCCGGGAGGTGCGCTTGGGCAGGTTGCCCGGCATGGGCCGGTTCATGAAGTGGATGACCTGGGTCTTGACCGAGGGCTGGCCCACCGACGCCGGCGGATGGGCCCGGGTGCCCTTCACGATCCCCATGGTCTTGGCCACCTTGTAGGCCAGACGCTGGGCCTTGAAGCCGAACTCCATCATGCCGGCCCGCATCAGCTTGATGGTGGCCGGGTCCTTCAGGGACAGGAAGGCCATGGAAACCGCCGTCCCGGGCATGACGCGCTTCTTGCCCTGCTCCCGGAGGAAATTGCGCATGGCCACGCTGACATCGCCGAAGTCGATATCCACCGGGCAGGGCTTCACGCAGCGGTGGCAGACCGTGCAATGGTCGGCCACGTCGTTGAACTCGTCGAAGTGCTGGAGGGAAATGCCGCGCCGGGTCTGCTCCTCGTAGAGGAAGGCCTCGATGAGGAGGGAGGTGCCCAAAATCTTGTTGCGGGGCGAGTAGAGCAAGTTGGCCTGGGGCACATGGGTGGAGCATACCGGCTTGCATTTTCCGCAGCGCAGGCAGTCCTTGATCATGCCGGAGATGCGGCCCACTTCGGACTGCTCCATGATCAGGGATTCGGTGCCCAGGAGGCTGAAGGACGGCGTGTAGGCGTTGGTGAGGTCGCCGCCAGGCATGAGCTTGCCCTTGTTGAAGCGGCCCTCCGGATCGACCTTCTGCTTATAGGCCCGGAAGGGGGCGATCTCGTCTTCCGACAGGAATTCCAGCTTGGTAATGCCGATGCCGTGCTCGCCGGAGATGACGCCATCCAGGGACCGGGCCAGGTGCATGATGCGCTCCACGGCCTTGTTGGCCGTCTGCAGCATGGCGTAGTTGTCCGAATTCACCGGGATGTTGGTGTGCACGTTGCCGTCGCCGGCGTGCATGTGCAGCGCCACGAACACCCGGCCGCGCAGCACTTCCTTGTGCAGGGCCTCAAGGCGTTCCAGGACGGGGCGGTAGACCACGCCGTCGAAAATGGTCTCAAGGGGAGCCCTCAGCTCCTGCTTCCAGGACACCCGGACGGAGTAGTCCTGAAGCCGGTGGAAGAGGCGGGGCTGGGCGGCCCGGTTGGTCAGCTCGCCCGCCGTGACGCCCAGTTCGGCGAAACGGGCTTCGGCTTCGGCCAAGGGCAGGTCCAGGCTGTCCAGGAGCCACTGCCAGCGGGCGCGGACGGCAGCCACATGGTCGAGGGCCGCCTGGCGGCGGTCCCCGATGAGGACATCCTTGTCCAGGGCCACGTCGCCTGAGTGGAGCGGCAGCTCCCCGGCCAGGAATTCGGCCAGGGCATCGCACAGGTCCAGCTTGTTCCTGATGGACAGCTCGATATTGATGCGCTCGATCCCGTCGCAATACTCGCCCATGCGGGGCAGGGGGATCACCACGTCCTCATTCACCTTGAAGGCGTTGGTGTGCCGGGAAATGGCGGCGGTGCGGGAGCGGTCCAGCCAGAATTTCTTGCGGGTTTCCGGGGTGACGGCGATGAAGCCCTCGGCGGCCCGCACGTTGCACATGCGCACCACTTCGGAAGCGGCGGCCATGACCGCATCTTCGTCATAGCCGACGATGTCGCCGATCAGCACCATCTTGGGACGGCCGTGGCGCTTGGCCTTGGTGGCGTAGCCCACCGCCTTCACATAGCGCTCGTCCAGGTGCTCCAGGCCGGCAAGCTGGACGCCCGCGGCATTACCGGCGCCGCCCGGCTTGAAGTAGTCGGTGATCTCGACGATGGCCGGCACGGCCTCCCGCACCTGGCCGAAGAATTCCAGGCAGACGGTGCGGGTGTGGGGCGGCATCTTGTGGAGCACCCAGCGGGCAGCGACGATGATGCCGTCGGTACCTTCCTTCTGGACGCCGGGGACGCCCCCCAGGAACTTGTCGGTCACGTCCTTGCCCAGGCCCACCTTGCGGCAGGCGGCGCCGGGGATGGCGAGGATTTCCTCGGACAGGAGCTTCTTGCCGCTGGGGTCGAAGCGCTTCAGGCGGAATTCCACCTTCTCCTGCTCGTGGATCTTGCCGTAATTGTGGTTGAGACGCTCCACCTCCAGCCAGTTGCCGTCGGGGGTGACCATCTTCCACCAGGCCAGGTTGTCCAGGGCGGTGCCCCAAAGCACGGCCTTCTTGCCGCCGGCGTTCATGGCAATGTTGCCGCCGATGCAGGAGGCGCTGGCCGAGGTCGGGTCCACCGCGAAGACGCGACCCGCTGCCGAGGCGGCTTCGGACACCCGGTCGGTGACCACGCCGGCACCAGTGCGGATGGTGGCGTAGGGCTTGTCGTGGCCGGGCAGGACGACCTCCTCCACCGGCCCGATGTCGATCAGCTTCTCGGTATTGATCACCGCCGAGTAGGGCGACAGGGGCACGGCGCCGCCGGTGTAGCCGGTGCCGCCTCCCCGGGGGATGATGGTGAGGCCCGCCTCGATGCAGCCCCGCACCAGGGGGCCGATCTCTTCCTCGGTATCCGGGGTCAGGACCACGAAGGGATACTCGACCCGCCAGTCGGTGGCGTCGGTGACGTGGGACACCCGGGCGAGGCCGTCGAAGCAGATGTTGTCTTTGCGGGTGTGCTTGCCCAGGATATGCAGCACCTTGCGGCGCAAATCGTAGGTTTCGCGGAAATTGGCGGAGAAGCGATCCACCGCCTTGTGGGCCGCTTCCACCAGCAGCTTGACCTTGGCGGCCCGGTCCGGGTCATCGCCTTCGGTGGCTTCCCGGCGCTTTTCCACCTCCCGCAGGCGATGGCGCAGGGCGTCCGCCAGGGCGTCCCGGCGATCCCGGTTGGCCAGCAGGTCGTCCTCCAGGTAGGGGTTGCGCTGCACCACCCAGATGTCCCCCAGCACCTCGTAGAGCATGCGGGCGGAACGGCCGGTGACCCGCTCGGACCTCAGTTCGTCCAGGACGCGCCAGTTGTCGGCGCCGAGCAGACGGATGACGATCTCGCGATCGGAAAAGGACGTGTAGTTATAGGGGATTTCGCGCAAACGGGCAGTCATGGAGGCAACCGGGTCCGTCAAAAAGTTGATTTTATCTTATTGCGGCGCAACACGCCGGCCCACTTCGACTGGAGACCCTAGTCGAAAGTTCAGGTGTTCTATGCAGTTTGCGCAACCAGCCAGTAGCGCAGGAACTTACCCACCGCCATGAACAGGCAGCAAGGCAGCCAGTGCAGCCGCAGCCAGCCGGCCGCCACGCACAGGGCATCACCGACGATGGGAAGCCAGGCCAGGAGCAGGATGGGACTGCCCCAGCGTTCGACCGTCTGCCGGTGGGGCAGGTTTTCCAGCTTCTGCCACTTGGGCAGGACGCGCCCGGCCCACCAGGAGGTCATGGCGCCGGCGGTATTGCCCAGGGTGACCAGGCCGAGGGCCGGCCACAGCTCGGCGGGATGCTGGCGCAGGAAGGCCCAGAAGAGGGCCTCGGAACCGCCGGGGAGCACCGTCGCCGAAAGAAAACTTGATGCCAGCAGGCCCCAGAGCCCGGCTTCGGCCGTGACGTTTAACCACTCCACGCTTTAGAATCCTGCTTTGCCTAGAAGAATCGCACCATGCACCCGGATTATCTCCAAAAAATCCTCAACGCACAGGTTTACGACGTCGCCGTCGAGACGCCCCTGGAGCTTGCCGCCAACCTTTCGGCCCGGGTGCACAACCGAATTAGCCTGAAGCGGGAGGACATGCAGCCGGTGTTCTCCTTCAAGCTGCGGGGTGCCTACAACAAGATCGCCAGCCTTTCCGCCGAGAAGCTGAAGCGGGGCGTCATCTGCGCCTCCGCCGGCAACCACGCCCAGGGCGTGGCACTGTCGGCCAGCAAGATCGGCTGCCGGGCGGTCATCGTCATGCCCACCACCACCCCGGGCATCAAGATCGACGCGGTCCGGCGCCGGGGCGGGGAAGTGGTGCTGGCCGGCGAGTCCTTCGACGAGGCCTATACCCACGCCCTGGAACTGGAGAAGGCGGAGAAACTCTCCTTCGTCCATCCCTTCGACGATCCGGAAGTCATTGCCGGCCAGGGCACCATCGGCCTGGAAATCCTGCGCCAGCATTCCCGTCACGACGGCCCCATCCACGCCATCTTCTGCGCCATCGGCGGCGGCGGCCTGGCGGCTGGGGTGGCGGCCTACGTGAAGCGGGTGCGGCCGGAAGTGAAAGTCATCGGGGTCGAGACCTTCGACGCCGACGCCATGGCCCGTTCCATCAAGGCCGGGCACCGGGTCCGCCTGGACCAGGTGGGCCTCTTCGCCGACGGCACCGCCGTCAAGTATGTGGGCGAGGAAACCTTCCGCCTGTGCCGGGAATACCTGGACGACATCATCCTGGTGGATACCGACGCCATCTGCGCCGCCATCAAGGATGTGTTCGAGGACACCCGCTCCATCCTGGAACCGGCCGGCGCCCTGGCCCTGGCCGGCGCCAAGGAATACGCCCGCCAGCACAAGTTGAAGGACAAGAACCTGATCGCCGTCACTTCCGGCGCCAACATGAATTTCGACCGCCTGCGCTTCGTGGCCGAGCGGGCCGAACTGGGCGAGCAGCGGGAGGCCGTCCTGGCGGTGACCCTGCCGGAGAAGCCCGGCGCCTACAAGAAATTCCTGTCCCTCATCGGCCAGCGCAGCATCACCGAATTCAACTACCGCTACCACAGCGGCGACCAGGCCCACGTCTTCGTCGGCGTCCAGGTGGCCAACCGGCAGGAAGCCAGCAAGCTGGTGGAGCAGCTCCGGAAGCACGAATACGCGACCCTGGACCTCACCGACGACGAGATGGCCAAGCTCCATATCCGCCACATGGTGGGCGGCCATGCGCCCCAGGCGGACCATGAAATCCTCTACCGCTTCGAATTCCCGGAGCGGCCCGGCGCCCTCATGAATTTCCTGAACCAGATGAGCGCCGGCTGGAATATCAGCCTCTTCCACTACCGCAACCACGGCGCCGACTACGGCCGGGTGCTGGTGGGAATGCAGGTGCCGCCGGAGGACATGGAGCAGTTCCGGACCTTCCTCAAGAACCTGGGCTACGCCCACTGGGACGAGACGGAAAACCCGGCCTACAAGCTGTTCCTGGGGTAAATAAGGCAAAAATATATGCTTTGCAGGATTCCTTCTTTTGCCCACGGAATCCTGCCCCCTAGACTCCGGTCATCGCGCCATTGCGCCCCCTGATCGGAGTCACCCATGCGGCAAATCCTCTCCTCCCTGCTGCTCGCCAGCCTCCTGGCCGCCACCTCGGCCCAGGCCCAGACCACCCTGCTCAACGTCTCCTACGATCCCACCCGGGAGCTGTACAAGGAATACAACACTGCCTTCGCCAAGTACTGGCAGGGCAAGGGCGGCGAGACGGTCACCGTCAAGCAATCCCATGGCGGCTCCGGCAAGCAGGCCCGCTCGGTGGCGGACGGCCTGGAAGCCGACGTGGTGACCCTGGCCTTGGCCTCCGACATCGACGCCCTGGCCGAGCGCGGGCTGCTCCCCGCCGACTGGCAGAAGAAGCTGCCCCAGAACGCCTCCCCCTTCACCTCCACCATCGTCTTCCTGGTGCGCAAGGGCAACCCCAAAGGCATCAAGGACTGGGGCGACCTGGCCAAGCCCGGCGTCGGCGTCATCACCCCCAATCCCAAGACCTCCGGCGGCGCCCGCTGGAATTACCTGGCCGCCTGGGCCTGGGCCCTGAAGCAGCCGGGCGGCAATGAGCAGAAGGCCAAGGACTTCGTCGCCCAGGTCTTCAAGAACGTGCCGGTGCTGGATTCCGGCGCCCGGGGCGCCACCACCACCTTCGTAGAGCGCAACGTGGGCGATGTCCTCATCGCCTGGGAGAACGAAGCCCTGCTGGCGGTGAAGGAACTGGGCAAGGACAAGTTCGAGATCGTCTTCCCCAGCCTGTCGATTCTGGCCGAGCCGCCGGTGGCGGTGGTGGAGAAGGTGGCCGCCAAGCACGGCACCACCAAGACCGCCCAGGCCTATCTGGAATACCTCTATTCCCCCGAAGGCCAGGAAATCGGCGCCCGCCACCACTTCCGCCCCCGGGACCCCAAGGTGGCCACCAAGTTCGCCGCCGACTTCCCCAAGCTCAAGCTGGTGACCATCGACGAGGTTTTCGGCGGCTGGCAGAAGGCCCAGAAAGCCCACTTTGCCGACGGCGGCAGCTTCGATCAGATCTACCTGAAGAAATAGGGCAGGGCGGCATCGCCTGCCGGAAATTGTGCGGCCCGGTCGCAGTCTGATGATGACGGCGGCCAATGTCGCCTACAATTCCGACCTATTCGAAACGGGAGTCCCAGGATGAAAATCGCAAGCAATGTGACCGAACTGGTGGGCAACACCCCGCTGGTGCGCCTCAACCGTCTCACCGCCGACTGCAAGGCCACCGTCGTGGTCAAGCTGGAATTCTTCAACCCGGGCAGCAGCGTCAAGGACCGCATCGCCGTCGCCATGCTGGACGCCGCCCAGGCCGCCGGCAAGATCGGCCCCGACACCATCGTCCTGGAACCCACCTCCGGCAACACCGGCATCGGCCTGGCCATGGTCTGCGCCGCCCGGGGCATCAAGTGCGCCTTCACCATGCCGGAAACCATGAGCCGCGAGCGCAAGCTGCTCTTGAAGGCCTACGGCGCCGAGCTGATCCAGACCCCCGGACCGGAAGGCATGGGCGGCGCCATCAAGAAGGCCCAGGACCTGGCCGAGAGCGATTCCCGCTATTTCATTCCCCAGCAGTTCGAGAACCCGGCCAACCCGGCCATCCACCGCAACACCACCGCCGAGGAAATCTGGCGGGACACCGACGGCCAAGTGGATATCTTCGTGGCCGGCGTCGGCACCGGCGGCACCGTGACCGGCGTGGGCGAAGTGCTGAAATCCCGCAAGCCGGGCGTGAAGGTGGTCGCCGTGGAACCGGATGCCTCTCCGGTGCTGTCCGGCGGCCAGAAGGGCCCGCACCCCATCCAGGGCATCGGCGCCGGCTTCGTCCCGGCGGTGCTGAACACCCAGGTCTACGACGAGGTGCTGCGGGTGAAGAACGACGACGCCTTCGCCACCGCCCGTGCCATGGCTACCGAGGAAGGCCTGCTGGTCGGCATCTCCTCCGGCGCCGCCGTCTCGGCCGCCCTGGAACTGGCCAAGCGCCCGGAGAACGCCGGCAAGCTGATCGTGGTGATCGTGCCCTCCTGCGGCGAGCGCTACCTGTCCACGGCCCTCTTCCAGCACCTGGAAGTTTGAGCCTCTTCGACCAGCCCATCGACCGGCGGGACACCGACTCCTACAAGTGGGAGAAGTACGCTGGTCGGGACATCCTGCCCCTGTGGGTGGCGGACATGGACTTCGCCGCCCCGCCCCCGGTGCTGGAGGCCCTGCACCGGCGCCTGGAGCACGGCGTCCTGGGCTATCCCCAACCCTGGCCGTCCCTGGCCGAAGCGGTGGTCGAACATCTCCAGGGGGAATACGGCTGGTCCGTCGAACCCGACTGGATCGTCTGGCTGCCGGGGCTGGTCACCGGCCTCAACGTCGCCTGCCGGGCGGTGGAGGGCGGCGTATTCACCGCCACGCCGGTTTATCCGCCTTTCCTCTCCGCCCCGGTCCTGTCCGGCCGGGAGTTGGCTACCGCCAACCTGGCCCAATCCAAAGCCGGCTGGCACTGGGACCTGGACGCCGTTACCGCCGCCCTGAGCCCAGCCACCCGGCTCTTCCTCCTCTGCCACCCCCACAATCCCGTGGGCCGGGCCTGGCGTAAGGACGAGCTCCTAGCCCTGGCCGAGCTGTGCGAACGCCACGACCTCATCGTCTGTTCCGACGAAATCCACTGCGGCCTCGTCCTGGACAAGGACACGCGCCACATCCCCTTCGCCAGCCTGTCGCCGGAGGTCGCCCGGCGCACCATCACCCTGATGGCGCCGTCCAAGACCTTCAACGTTCCCGGCCTGGGCTGCGCCTTCGCGGTCATTTCCGAGCCGGGGCTGCGGCGCCGCTTCAAGGCGGCCATGAACGGCATCGTGCCCCATGTGAATGTGCTCGGGCTGCACGCCTGCGAAGCAGCCTACCGCCACGGCGGCCCGTGGCACGCCGAACTGCTGGATTACCTGGCCGGCAACCGGGACCGGGTGGAGACTGTTGTGGCCAATCTGCCGGGCCTATCCATGTCCCCCGTGGAGGCCACCTACCTGGCCTGGATCGATGCCCGGGGGCTGGGGGTGGACAATCCGGCGAAGCATTTCGAGAATTTCGGCCTGGGCCTCTCCGCCGGTGCGGATTTCGGCCGGGGTAGTGACTTTTCCGGCTGGGTGCGGCTCAATTTCGGCTGTACCCGTGCCACACT
Source organism: Rhodocyclaceae bacterium (assembly GCA_035655235.1). Lineage (GTDB taxonomy): Bacteria > Pseudomonadota > Gammaproteobacteria > Burkholderiales > Rhodocyclaceae > JAGTRP01. Next base: position 8,597 of record DASRUX010000426.1, read on the forward strand.
GGAGGTCGCCCTGTCCCGTCTCGAAGCCGCCTGCCGCCAGCCATGAGCCACTACGCCCTCGCCGTCCTCAGCCTCGCCCTGGCCCTGGTGGCCCAGTGCTTCGCCGCCGGCCTCATGACCTTCGCGGCCCTGCGCCCCCCCTACCGGCGGGCCGCCATGCTCCTCGCCGTCGGGCTGTCGCTGCTTGCCCTGCACCACGCCTTCACCCTGGAACTGGCCCTGCACACGGGCCTTTTCGACCTGCGCGAATCCCTGTTGGCGGCCGGAATTTCCGTCCTGCTGCTCTTCGGCCTGACCGGCTTCAAGCGCTAGGAATCTTGAAGGCCCCCGCCTCGGTCACGATCCAGTCCAGGCGCTGGTCGTGGGGCTCGGGCCGAATGCTGTCCACCCGGTTCATCTCGAAGCCCACCCCCACCGCCAGCGGCCGGGGCGACAGGGCGGCCAGGGTGCGGTCGAAGAAGCCGCCGCCGTAGCCGAGGCGGTAGCCGTCCCCGTCGAAGGCATTGAGGGGCAGGAGGATGGCATCAGGCGTCAGCCAGTCGCCCTCGACCGGCATGGGAATCCCGTAGCGGTCCGGTTCCAGGGGGGCATCCGGTTCCCAGGCGCGGAAGGCCAGGGGCGAATTCTCGTTGATCACCACCGGCAGCGCCGCCCGGGCGCCCTGGCGGCGCCAAGTCTCCAAGGCCACCCGCACGTCGGGTTCGTTCTTGATGGGCCAGCAGAAGGCCACCACTCCCGCCCCCAGGTGCGGCAATTGCTCCAGCAGGTGGGCCACGATGGCCGCCGAAAATTCGGCGTGCATGGCCGAGGTCAAAGCCTGGCGCCGGGCCACCATGTCCCGCCGCAGCGCCTTCCGCCATACCGTGCTATTGTCGACGAGGTCTGTCTTTGCCGTCTTTTTCACCGCACCAATCTAGCATGAAGTTCCGGGTCCTCGTTCTTTCCTTTTTCCTCGCTTCCCCCGTTTTTGCCCAGGACAGCCGCGACACGGCTTTCCTCATCGCCCGCGACGCCTTCCGTGCCGGTGACTACGTCAAGCTCGAACGGGCTGCCGCTCAGGTGGGCAGCGGCCACGACCTGAGCCCCTACGTCGAGTACTACCAGCTGCGGATGAACCTGGAACAGTCCGACCCCGCCACCATCAAGGGATTCCTGGACCGTTACGACGGCAGCTATGTGGCCGAGAAGCTGCGGGGCGACTGGCTCCGACTCCAGGCCCGCAAGACCCTGTGGGTGGGATTCGAGGCCGAGTACCCGAAACTGCTGGCGCCCGAGCAGGAAGTCACCTGCCTCAATTACCAGGCCCGCCTCGCCCGGGGGGACAAGACCGCCCTGGATGACGCCCAGCCCCTGTGGCTCGGCCTCCTGGAGCCGCCCGAAGCCTGCCAGGCAGTGCTGGAAGCCCTGATCTGGGAGAAGCGGGTCCTGGCCGACGACGTATGGACCCGCATCCGCCGCCAGTTTGAGGCCAACCGGACCAACTGGGCCAAGGCCACCATGCATTACCTGCCGGCCAGCCAGAGCCCCGACGGCCACCAGGTGGACGCGGTGGTGGACAAGGCCATGGCCACCCTGGTGAAGCTCCCCGCCAACTGGGCCGCCACCCGCCTCGGCCGCGAACTGGCCGCCCTGGCCGTGCAGCGGGTCGCCAGCAACGATCCCCGGGCCGCCGCCGAGCAACTGGAAAAACTCCAGGACAAGATGGGCGACAGCGAACGGCAATGGGCCTGGAGCCAGATCGGCCTCAACGCCGCCAAGCGCCACATTCCGGATGCCGTGGCCTGGTACGCCAAGGCTGGTTCCGCTCCCCTCTCCGACGAAGGCTACCAGTGGAAGGTGCGGGCCGCCCTGCGGGCCCTGGACTGGGGTACCGTCCGTTCCGCCATCGAATCCATGCCGCCCCGCCTGGCCGCCCTGCCCGAGTGGACCTACTGGCTGGGCCGGGCCTACAAGGCAGGGGGCCGGACCACCCAGGCCAACGCCCTATTCGAAAAGATTTCCGGCCAGCCCCACTTCTACGGCAACCTGGCCGACGACGAATTGGACCGGACCACCGCCGCCCCCGCCAAGGCCGCCGCCCTCACCAAGGAAGAGCAGGCCGGCGCCACCGCCAACCCGGGCCTGAGGCGGGCTCTCACCTTCTTCCGCCTCGACATGCGCACGGAAGGGGTCAAGGAATGGAACTGGTCCCTGCGGGGCATGGCCGATCGGGAACTGCTGGCCGCCGCCGAACTGGCCAGGCGCAACCAGATCTACGACCGGGCCATCGCCGCCGCCGACCGGACCAAGACCGAGCACGATTTCAGCCTGCGCTACCTGGCCCCCTACATCGACCAGGTCCGCCCCGTGGCCCGCAACCAATCCCTGGACGACGCCTGGGTCTACGGCCTGATGCGCCAGGAGAGCCGCTTCATCACCAATGCCAAGTCCAATGTCGGCGCCTCGGGCCTGATGCAGCTTATGCCGGCCACCGCCAAGTGGGTGGCCAAGAAGCTGGGACTGAAGGACTACCATCAGGGCCGAGTGAACGACACCGACACCAATGTGCTGCTGGGCACCGCCTACATGCGCATGGTCATGGAGAACCTGGACAACCATCCGGTCCTGGCCTCCGCCGCCTATAACGCCGGCCCCGGCCGGGCACGCAAGTGGCGGGCCGACCAGCCCCTGGAAGGCGCCATCTACGCCGAGACCATTCCCTTTTCCGAAACCCGGGATTACGTGAAGAAGGTGATGAGCAATTCCATCTACTACTCGTCCCTCTTCAACAACGGCAAGCCGGAATCCCTGAAGGCCCGGCTGGGCATCGTCGGCGCCCGGGTGGCGGATACCCCCAAGGACGCCGACCTGCCCTGATCAGCGCAGGGAAAACTCGACCCGGTTGAGGCCGACCTTGCCGTCGGCCTTGCGCTCCCCGCCCACCTTGGACGCCAGCAGGAAGAGGCGTTCGACGGGCACCTTGCCCTGTTCCACCAGCCAGGTCTGGACCGCCTGAGCCCGACGCTGGGCGAGGCGGTTCAGCTCTTCCTCGCCCACCGCCACGTTGGCGAGCATGAGCTTTTCCATTTCCTCCACCGGCAGGTCCTTGGGCAGGCCGATGACGTTGCGGGGCTTGGGGAACTTGGCTTCCTTGTAGGCCCGCTTCAGGTAGACGGGATATTCCTTGGCGCTGATCACGACCTCCTGCCGGCCTCCCTCCTCGGTACCGTCGTCCACGTCCTTGCGCTTCTCTTCTCGCACCGCCCGCTGCAGGGCGGCCTGCTTGTAACCTTCCCGATCCGTCTCAGGGTCGGCCCGGCCGGTGATTTCAAGGCGCAGGGCGGGACGGTCCGCCATGGCCTTGGCCAGGGCTTCCAGCTTCTTGGTGGCAGCGGCATCGAGGCTCGCCCGGCCGGGGGAGAACTCCACCGTGGACAATTCACCCACGTCCCTGCTGCCGAACATCGAACTGAGCAGGGTAAAGGGCGAAGTGACCGCCTTGAGGACCAGGTTGCCGATGGCCCGGAAGAGCACGCCGCCGATGGAGAACTGGGGATCATCGATGGAGCCGGAGACGGGCAGCTCCAGGTTGATCTCGCCCCGACTGTTCTTGAGCAGCGCCACGGCCAGCTTGACCGGCAGGCTGGTGGCTTCCGGGCTCTCCACCCGGTCGCCGAAGGTGAGCTGGTCCAGGAAGACCCGGTTGTTGGCGGAAAGAAGCTTGTTTTCCAGGTGGTAGGTGACGAAAAGGGACAGCTTGCCCCCGTCGATGGCGTAGCCGGCGTATTTGCCCGCGTAGGTGGACAGGGTGGTGAGATCGACGCCGCGGACTTCCCCCTTGAGGTCCAGGTAGGCCGTTGCGGCGAAGGGATTGAGCTTGGCCAGGATTTCCACCGGGGCGGTATCCCGGTAGCGGCCCCGCAATTCCAGGTCGGCGACCCGGTCGGGGGCCAGCCCGGCGACCCGTCCGGCGATGTGGGTCAGGTTGGCGCGGTAGTTGGGTTTGACGAAGTTGTCCGAGAAATTGACGGTACCGCCCTGGAAGCTGACCTTGCCGATCTTGATGGGGATGGGTTGGTCCTTGGGCGCCGGCGGCCCCTCCGGCTTGCGCACCAGGTCCTGGAGGTTGAGCCGCCCCTCGGGGCTGACCGCCAGGCGGGCGTAGAAATCGCTCAGGGCCACCTCGCCGATGGAGACGGACAGGGGCTTCAGGCGGGCGTCGATGTCTCCCACGAAGAGGGATTTCCAACGCAGCAGATCGCCCTGGGTGGCCTTGTCCACGCTGTGCAGGTCCCCCACGGTGAGCTGTCCCTTGAAGCCGCCGTCCAGGCCGTTATCACCCATTTTCAGATCAAGTCTGCCCTGGCCGGAGAGCTGCCCGTGAACCAGGGCGACGTTGAGGCGCTCGCCGAAATAGGGCTGGAAGGGCAGGAGGGGAAGCCCCTCAGCGTCGACCTCCAGATTGGCGGCCAGGGGGCTGAGCCGGGCGTCGCCCTGGGCCTTGACCGTCCCAGCCTCATTGGCCCGGGCATCGATGGAAACCGCCAGCTTGCTGTCGGCGGCGCTGGAGAGGCCGGCGATATGGGCATTCACGCGGTCGATGACCTGGATGGGCTGGCCGGTGAGGCCCGCGTCCTGGTAGCGCAGGGCGGCGTCTTCCAGGCGGATTTCCCCCACCGACCAGGTAGCCGGGGCCGATTTCCCGCCGCTTCCGCCATTTTCGCCGCCGCCCGCCAAGCGATCCGCCATATCCTGCCAGTTGAGCCGACCGTCCGCCGACATGCGGGCCCGGGCGTCCAGGCCGGCGATGCGCACGCTATCCACCAGGAAGTGGCGATGCACCGGATCGGCTTCCTTGATGGCGATATCCAGTTCCTTCCAGGCCAGGAGCGCCTGCCCGCCGGGCTCGGCGAGGGCGAGGTGCTTCACATGGACCTTGCCCACCAGCTTGAGGGTGGCCGCGTGCTGGGCACTCTGGCGGAAGAGGAGCTTCAGCTCCGTATCCACCGCCCCGCTCTTCACGGCGAAAGGCAGGTGGACAGGGGAGTAGGGCAGGTATTGGGCCAGTTCTACCTTGTCCAGGTCGAGGCTCAGTTCGCTTTCGTGGGATTCGGCAAAGGGCTTGCTGCGGCCGGTGAGGACGACGGGCGCCCCATTGACCGTGGCGGAGAAGCGGGGCTCCACGAAGATGTCGGACTGGTAGGGAAAGCTGGACAGGAAGGGGAGATCGAGGGCGATGCCGGCGACGGTGTGGGTGACGCCCTTGGGCTTATCCACGAAGACGACCTTGCCGCCGGCCACCTGGATATTGCTGACCGAGAAGCGGGGCGTCGGGGAATCGGAAGGTTTGCTCCATTCGTCGATGAGGTCGGAGATGTCGTACTTCCCCGGGCTCAGCCGGGTGACCGTGACCCGCGGCCCGTCGATGCGCAGTTCCCGGATCACCAGCCCGCCTTCCAGCAGGGAGGCGGCTTCGGCATTGACGTGGAGGCTGTCCAGCCCCAGGACTTCGGCGCCCTCGGGCGTTTTCACCGCCAGCCCCGCCACATCGGCCGTCCAGGTGAAGGGGTTGAACTTGACCTGCTCGATGGCGACCGGCCGGTGGAACGCCTGGCCCAACTGCTTCTCCAGCAGGGAGCGGGCCACGGTCGGCAGGACGGCAAAGCCGATCAGCACATAGGTGGCGAACAGGCCGGCCGCCCATGCCAAGGCCAATCGCAGGCGCCGGGAACGGAGGAAATTGGGGAGAAAGGAAGGAAGGGGCATGGCCATGGTCCGCTTTGATCTTGTTTTTGGGAATTGTAGCCGCTCATCCCTGAATTACCGGCAAATGCCGCGTTTTCCGTGCCTGAATCGGCTGTTCAGGTTAAAATTCAAGGCTTTCGAATTCGGTTTTCCGGAGCTTCAATGGACATCAAGAAGGTCTTGCTGCTGGGGGGTAGCGGCTTCGTCGGTACCTATATCGCCAATCGCCTGTCTGAACGGGCCATTGAGGTCACCATTCCCACCCGCCGCCGGGAGCGCACCAAGGCGCTCATCACGCTGCCCCATGTGGAAATGGTCGAAGCCAATATCGGCGACGAAAAAACCCTGGCCGAGCTGGTCGCTGGCCACGACGCCGTGATCAACCTGGTGGGCATCCTCCACAGCCGGGACGTGAAGTTCCCCTACAGCCGCGACTTCGCCGAAGCCCACGTCGAGCTGCCGAAAAAGATCGTCGCCGCCTGCAAGGCCGCCGGCGTCCGCCGCCTGATCCACATGAGCGCCCTCGGCGCCGACCCCAAGGGCCCGTCCGAATACCTGGCCTCCAAGGGCGAAGGCGAGCAGATCGTCCTGGCCGCCAGGAACGAGCTGGACGTGACCGTCTTCCGTCCTTCCGTCATCTTTGGCCTGGGCGACTCCTTCCTCAACACCTTCGCCAGCGCCCTGAAGAAGCTTCCCTTCTTCCCCCTCGGCTTCGGCCACGCCAAGTTCCAGCCGGTGTGGGTCGCCGACGTGGCCGACGCCTTCATCGACGCGCTGCTCAACAACGCTGCCACCATCGGCCAGGCCTACGACCTGTGCGGCCCCAAGGTCTATACCCTGCGGCAACTGGTGGATTACACCGCCCAGCTCACCCGCAGCCGGGCCAGCATCGTCGCCCTGTCCGAGGGTATGGCCTATCTGCAGGCCGGCCTGATGTGGCTGTCTCCCAAGCCCATCCTGTCCCCGGACAACCTGCGTTCCATGCAGGTGGACAACGTCTGCCAGGCCGACTGCAACGCCTACCCGGGTTGGAAGCCCACCGCCCTTGAAGCCATTGCACCGACCTACATCGCCCACAACACCCCCAAGGGCCGCCTCGACGGCTTCCGCTTCCGCGCCGGCCGCTGAGCGGCATTGAGGGAGCCCCGCTGATGGAAATCTACATCGTCGGCGGGGCGGTTCGCGACGAGCTCCTGGGGCTGCCGGGAGCCGACCGCGACTTCGTGGTGGTAGGCGCCGACCCCGAAGCCATGCTTGCCCGGGGCTTCCGGCCGGTGGGCAAGGACTTCCCGGTCTTCCTCCACCCCGAAACCCATGAAGAATATGCCCTGGCCCGCACCGAGCGGAAAACCGGCCACGGCTATCACGGCTTCGCCTTCCACGCCGCCCCCGACGTTACCCTTGAACAGGACCTGGCCCGCCGGGACCTGACCATCAACGCCATAGCCAAGGCGGCGGACGGCTCCCTGGTCGATCCTTACCACGGCCAGGCCGACCTCCAGGCCCGGGTGCTGCGCCACGTCGGTCCGGCCTTTGTAGAAGACCCGGTGCGCATCCTGCGTCTGGCCCGCTTCGCCGCCCGCTTCACCGACTTTACCGTTGCCCCCGAGACCGTGGCCCTGATGCGCCAGATGGTGGCAGCCGGCGAGGTGGACCACCTGGTGCCGGAACGGGTCTGGCAGGAAATCGCCCGGGGGCTCATGGAGGCCAAGCCCTCCCGGATGTTCGAGGTCCTGCGGGAATGCGGGGCCCTGGCCCGCCTGATGCCCGAGATGGACCGCCTGTTCGGCGTGCCCCAGCGGCCCGAATTCCACCCGGAGGTGGATACCGGCATCCATACCCTGATGGTCATCGACCAGGCCGCCCGCCTGGGCTACGTCTTGCCGGTGCGCTTCGCCGGCCTTGCCCACGACCTGGGCAAGGGCACCACCCCGGCCGAACTGCTGCCCCGACACCACGGCCATGAGGAGCGTAGCGTCGAGCTCGCCACCGGCCTGTGCGCCCGCCTCAAGGTGCCCAGCGATGTCCGGGACCTCGCCTTGCTTGCCGCCCGTTGGCACGGAGATATCCACCGGGGCAAGGAATTGAAGCCCGCCACCGTTGTCTCCCTACTGGAGAAGACCGATGCCCTGCGCCGGCCGGAGCGCTTCGAGCAACTGCTCCAGGCCTGCGAGTGCGATTTCCGGGGACGACTGGGCAAGGAGGATGCAGTTTACGATACGCCCGACATCTTCCGGCGGGCACTGGCCGCGGTTAAGAACGTGGACGCCGGCGCCATCGCCCGCAACTGCGCCGACAAGGCCCGCATCCCGGAAATGGTGCACCAGGCGCGGGTGGCGGCGGTCAAGGGAAGCTCAAAGCAGGCGTGAGACGAGGAATAACAGCAGGGACAGCACCAGGG